>CAYWHY010000011.1:0-40471 GCA_964458255.1 uncultured Lachnospiraceae bacterium
CTTACTGTCAAGACCTTTTTTTACTTTTTTTGAAAACTTTTTACTGCTTTCCCTTTGCACCACCTTCAGACGGTGGGTTTTCATTATAGCATAATCACAAAAATTTTGTCAACCAACTTTTTGTGATTATATTTCAGATTATGATTTCTGTCAAAATCTTTTTAGCTACTCTTTACAAAAAGCGAAAAATTTGGAAGCACCACCTTTCGGCACTTCCAGTTATTTCTACCGGCAGCTAAAACGGAGAAAGAGGGATTTGAACCCTCGCGCCGCGTGAACGACCTACACCCTTAGCAGGGGCGCCTCTTCAGCCTCTTGAGTATTTCTCCACGAATCTGAATTGCTTACCGCTACCAATATGCAATTATGCGTTTTTCACAACGCAAAAGTTATTATACATAAGCGTATTTCTTTTGTCAACTTATTTTTTTATGCTATGCATGCTATTGCTTGTGCATTGCTATACATTGTACTTTGTAATTGCCACTTCTATTCTTCTCTTCACCTCTGCTGCAATCTCTACCGTCTTCATATTTTTATATTCTTCATAATACATAGGTGGCAAATAGATAACTTTTACTGTTACAGGACGAATAGAGTTCTCATCAAAAGGAATAAAAGAATCAATGAGTGCACAAGGTACAATCGGACATTTTGCTTTGACTGCACTTTTAAAACTCCCCCCTTTAAAATCAAGAAGCTCATTTCCGTTCCTGCTTCTGTGACCTTCAGCAAAAATAAGAAAATTCTTACCTCTCTTTACTTCCTCTGCCACATTTAAAATTACCTGCATAGACTGTTTAATATCGTCCCTGTCCATGGCATAGGAACCAAGTGCTTCCACTACCTGCTTTAAAAGAATGACTTTACTGGCTTCTTTTTTAATTACAAAAGCAAAGGGTTTGGGACAAGACTCCAAAAATACAAGCACATCAAACATTCCCTGATGATTTGGAAATAATATAAATCCATTTTCTTTCGGTAAATTTTCAATTCCGTAGCTTTCTATCTTTACTCTCCCGGCCCGATTCGCATTTTTTGTTACTTTTTTTACTACGGCATAAGCTTCTTCATGTGTAACTTTTTTACTTTTCCCACACCACCAGATTTGAAACATGTAGTATGGTGCTTTCAAAATAAGTCTCAGAACCATTAATGCAATTCTCATATTAATAACCATGTCCTTTCCATAACCTGCGAACTTTTGGCTACAGGCACAAATCCGAGTGTAAAAAATTTATTTTCCACACTGTTTTCTCCCTGTACTATTCTTCCTTATACTCATTAATAGCGGTTTCATAAAGATTGTTTCCCTCTGCATCAATTACTACAATAACCGGAAAGTCCTTTACCTCCAATTTGCGAATGGCTTCTGTTCCTAAATCATTATACGCAATTACTTCCGATTTAATTATAGATTTAGAAAGCAACGCACCCGCACCTCCTACTGCCGCAAAATAAACAGCTCCGTTTCTGACAATTGCATTACGCACTTCTTCACTTCTTTTTCCTTTACCGATCATTCCTCTTTGTCCTAAATCAAGCAGACGCGGAGTGTATTTGTCCATTCTACTGGCTGTAGTTGGTCCGGCAGAACCAATGGGACGCCCTTCCCTTGCAGGAGACGGTCCCATATAATATATAATATTATTATCAATATCAAAGGGAAGTTTTCCGCCTTGTTCCAAAGTTTCATACATTCTTTTGTGTGCAGCATCTCTCGCCGTATAAATTGTTCCGGACAAATATACATAATCTCCGCTTTTTAATGTTGCGGCTGTATTTTTATTAAAAGGAACCGTTATATATTTTTCCATTTTATACTATACCTTTCCCTTTAAAATAGAAAACCTACTATATATAGTAGAAACTCATTTAAATTTCTCTTACACAATGTCTGTTTACATGGCAACAAATATTAATTGCAACAGGTAACCCCGCAATATGTGTGGGATATGTGTTAATGTTTACTGCCAATGCCGTAGTACTGCCACCCAAACCTCCCGGGCCGATACCTGTTTTATTAATTTTCGCAAGAAGTTCTTCTTCCACTTCCTTTACATAAGGAATTTCAGAACGTTTATCGACAGGTCTTGTCAAAGCCTGTTTTGCCATCAATGCACATTTCTCAAAAGTACCACCGACACCTACTCCTACCACCATGGGAGGACAGGCATTAGGACCTGCGTCTTTTACAGCTGTAAGAATGGCATTCTTAACGCCTTCTATTCCGTCTGCCGGCTTTAACATAAAAACTCTGCTCATGTTCTCACTGCCGAATCCTTTGGGCGCAACCGTGATTTTAATCTTATCTCCCGCAACAATATTGTAATGAATAACAGCCGGTGTATTATCATTTGTATTTTCTCTGATAATAGGGTCTTTTACCACTGATTTTCGAAGGAACCCTTCTACATAGCCTTGACGAACACCCTCATTAACAGCATCTGTCAAAAGTCCACCTTCAATTTTAACTTCCTGACCGACTTCCATAAAAACCACAGCCATTCCGGTATCCTGACAAATCGGAATCATATCTTCACCGGCAATTTCCAGATTTTCTTTCAATTGATTTAAAATCTGCTTACCCGTCAAAGATTTTTCGGACTTCTGTGCACAAACAAGCGCTTCCTCCACATCCTTCGTAAGAAAATGATTCGCTTCTATACACATCTCTTTAATATTTCTGATAATATCATCAACGTGAACTGTTCTCATCATTAATCCCTCGTAATTACGTTTTTGATTTCTTCCAGCTCTTCCTGCGTCATACTACCGGATTTTAAAACTGTTTTCTGACCATCATTCCTGTACCTGGGAATTAAATGCATATGAAAATGAAACACTGTCTGTCCTGCCACTTCCCCGTTATTCTGCATCAGGTTAAAACCATCACACTCCAGCTTATCGGTCATAACCTTTGCCATTTTCTGTGCAAGTTTCATGACTTCTGCCGCAGTTTCCTCCGGAAGCTCATATAAATTTGCGTAATGATTCTTTGGAAGAATAAGTGCATGCCCTTTTGTAGCCGGTGCTGTATCAAGAATAACCCGAAATTCTTCATCCTCATACAATACCTTGGAAGGAATTTCTCCCGCAGCAATTTTACAAAAAATACAATTTTCGTCTCTCATTGTTTTTCTCCTTCTATATTGTTTTTTTCATAAAAACAAAAATCTGATCTAAGGTACGAAGAATCTTAAAGTCTCCCTTCATTTTCATTTCCCCACCCATAAAAGCTCTTTGAAAAGTCATACGGGCAAAAATAATATTATCCATTGTTTCTTTACTCATTTGGATTTCAACATCAACGGAATCTGCATTTCCATAATAACATTTGCTTTCCGCTCCGTTTACCTCTATGATAAACGGCATTTGCTTTCCTTCTATCTGGATTTTATAAATAGCTTTAAACCCCGACTGTGGCACAAAATGGCTCTGGAAATCTTTAATATATTCTTCCTCTGCATTTAGCTCAACATCACTACTGCCCATCATATCACGGAAAAGACTTGTCAACTCCTGAATATCCTCTTTTTGCCTTCTGACATAGCTGTCATCAGAGGCATATTGTGATAACTGTTCTGATTCCTGAGGTGTTAAATCAATATTTTGTGTAATGGATACCATCTTCTTAACTGCCTGATTGCTGGCAGGAAGACTTGCCATCTTCTGATTGATGGTCCGATACATATTCTCTGCTTTCTTCTCAATAATCTTATGGTAATCTTCATTTCCTTCAAAAACAGAAGCATCCGCTATATACCCGCAGATACCGCTACAGGGAAGACCACCCAGAATTTCCCATGCCGTAGCAAGGCTTAATTTTCCTTCTCTTTCACCATAAGTTGTGGACATTACCACCGGACACATATATATCTTGGAAATTTTCTCCTTATCACCGTAAAGCCAGCAGGCATCTAAAAAGTGTTGCATGTAACCACCGATACCAAACCACTCTACTGTGGTTGCAAGTATAATTCCGTCTGCTTCTTTTAATGTCTTTGGTAACGTCGTAATACTGTTTTTCTGTTCATACAAATTAAAACGTTCCACTATCACATGAAGCTCCTCTAAAACCTCCTGCATCTTATTAATTACATAAAGTGTCGGATCATCCATTAAACCTCTTCCACCATAATAAATACATATCTTCATATCCACGTTCCTTCCCATGCTTCATTGTGTCAAACAATTACTTTTAGTATAAAGCGGATTTGATTATCTGTAAATAAATTTTAACTTTCCTAAACGGATTTCATCACCCGGTTCTAAAGTTTCCGAGGTGTTTGGATCCATTCTCATTCCATTTTTAAAGGTCCCGTTTGTGGAATTTAAATCCGTCATACAAACTTTGCCGTTTTCCCTCGCAAACTTCACATGTCTACGACTGATGCTCTGGTCATTTATGACCATATCCACACTTCCGGCAAGCTTTCCGACAGTAACCGGCAAATGATTTAAATCAATGTGATTTTTATTTGTTTTTCCTATTCCGTACAGTTTATTTTCACAATTTTCTGTCCATGGAATAAATACGGTATTTCCCAAAATCCGGTTGTCATCATCTGTTTCCGTTTGTGCAAAAAAATCCTGATAATTGTTTTCCTGCCTCTCTTCCCTTTTATTATCTGTCTTTTTTCTTTTTCCTTTTCTCCCCCAAAATTTTTCAATGATTCGCCGCATCCATGTTGTTCTTTTTGTTTTTAAAGAATCTTCCTCATCATCCTCATAAAAACTGTATAACTGCATTTCTTCTTTTTCTATAAAATTACTTTCCGTCTGTTTTGCTATTTCATCTGACGGTTCATCAAGTGGTAAATAATCCTGTTCAAACCATTGCAACACCTCATCCAGCATAAATCTCTCTTTTTCCACCAATTCCAGCATTTTGTAACTGACATCCACTGCGCGACTATCTTCAGTATCTACCTTTTCGGTGAGAAATTCCAACAATACGCGCATGTAATCTTCCTGAGGTGTAAAGGGATAATAAAGAAACGAAAACTCGCCGGTTTCAACATCTAAAAAAACGAATTCCGGCTTGAGTAAAAGACATTTTTCCTCCAGTAAAAATCCTTCCATCCTGTCCCAGGCTATTTTTAACTGCACAAACAATTTGCAAAGCAGCTCCATACCTATTCGCCTACACTCAAATAAACTGGCCAGACTCTGTTTAGAAGTAATTTCATAATAAAGCAACATTTCTCCATTAATATACCGTTCCTTGCACGGCACCAGGCCTTGTACTTTATTTGCTGTAATCATCTTACACTGATATTCATTTACCAATGCATGTTCGTCCTTCAAAATAAGAAAATTATGTCTGAAATCCTTATAGTATTTAATTTCCATAGCTCTGCCTCCTTACTCTTTTCACCGTCTCAAGTGGATTTTGCTGTTTTGCCGTTTTGGATACCTCCAACATACCATGAAATCCCACCACAGTTATTGTTAAATCTTTTCCCCACATTGTTGTTTGCGTTGATTCCTCTTCTAAAAACGGATAAAAACCGGATTTATATTCCAGTCTTTCTCTGACATATTCCTCCTTAAAGTAACCCGTTTTCATATCATTATATATAACTTCTCCATAATACTCTGCTCCATTTGTAAGGCGACTTCCCCTAAATGCAATCAGATAATTATCTTGTGAAATAACACACTTGTCGTACAAATAAAACCCACACATAATCATCATCATATATATAACCGATACAATGGGAATAATATAGGCAGCTTCTACAGTTACATACCCCTTTAAATTTTTACACATATATAAATAACACCTCCATAGCGAGCAACAAAAAAGGCACAAAAGGAATCTGCTTTTGCTTTTTTTTAACACCTAAAACAAATATGGCATATAAGCCTGTCAAAGCAAAACCCAGTCCTACTGCCTGCATACAAAAAACACTACCTGTCCATAATCCCAACACAAGCGTGGCAACACCATCCCCATAACCAATAGTCTCTCCCGAAAAAAAAGACACTACTAAAAGCATCACTCCCGGGAAAATACTCACAGCTATTTGCTCTATGGTCAGAAATCCACCTGCTGCCAGATACAAAATCGCCACACAGCCGGATATAACAAGTATACATAGAGATAGTTCTCTTCTTTTAATATCTTCTCCTGCCAAATAGGACATCGTAAATAATGCCGCACAATAACCTATTTTTTCATACATATCTTTTCCTCTTACCCACATTTACTGCAGGCTGTGCGCTCACCTGCCTGTGAAAGCGGTACAATAAATACCGTCCTCTTTAAAGCAGAGCAATTCGACCTGCCATGATACCGGTTTCCCCATTGTGTATAATATACAAGACCTTTTTTTCCCGGGCTACAGACTTCACATGCATTATATATTTCCCCTGATGCATTTCGTAAATTTCCAATCATGTTCCCGGTTACCGCTTCAATTTTTACTTTAAGATAAGTACACGCATCTGAAAAATGATATTTTGTTCCGCTCGCTGTAATATAAACATAAATATCAGACTCCCTCTCCCGTTCCCACAAAGCATCACCCTGATACCCAATGAATTCATGTCCGAAGCAACGGTCTTCTATCACAATATCTCCAATAGGAAGCCAGGCTATAAAAGGCTTTATCTCATAAGAAGTGCTCAAAAGTACAGTTCCCTTTTGGAAGCTTTCTTCTTTCTGTATCTGTATTTTCTGCTCTCCATAATAATTCTCATAAGCTTGAAAACATCTCTCCGTACATGTCTGATGTAAATTTTCCCATGTATCACTTTGAAAACGTACTATCTCCAAAGTATACAATATGGTCATCATATAAAACAGGAAAATTGGGACCACCAAAGCGGCCTCTACCGTTATGGAAGCTTTGCACGTCAGTCCAAAAGAGGAAGAAAAAGATACTCTCTTAAATGAAATGATGAGAGAAAGGACCTTTATTCCGACTTGCTGATTGTTACTGTGTTCTGACCAAGAGAGCATCTTTTTCCTCCTCCTTTTTGACTAATAATATCCATAGGTTCTGTTAAGAAAATATTCGTCTCCTAAACTCCCTACAGCATCCGCCTTTGCGTTAAACCTTTCAACACACCAGTCCATACAAAAACTTGTATTACCGGTAATATAGCGGATATCCATTTCCATAATATCCATACTTCTTAAATTTCTCGCATCTTCTGAAAGCAACAAAATCATGCAAAAAAGATACTCCTCATAACCAATCCCGTTTCCCACAGAAGGAATTGTGGAAATATTTCCGGAAAGCACCTGATCAATGGATGTATGCCAATGACTTTTTTTAAGGTCTACCTTACCACCCTGTAAAAGACATTGTACCTCACCAAGACTTTCCAAATAGGCACATGCATAAACTATACTTCTTGTCACCGGTTCTTTAAAAGCTTCCTTTAATCTGACAACAGGAAGTTGTTCCGCCACCTGCAAAGCTTGTGCGTACAATTCACTGTTCTGCAGGGCATACGAAGCATTTTCCACAAAACGCCATTCTAACAGCTGCTCTGCAACAGCTTGCAGGTTTTCATAATCTGAGCGCTCTCCCATAGCGATATACTCAAGCTGATATTGCAGGAAGCTGCCTCCTTTCAATCGCCCATAATTCCCCATTTTATCAAACAGATATTCAATAAAAACTTCCGTATCCGCCTCCTTATTACTTTTATTCGTGACATTTTGCAATGTTCTTTCGGAAATATATGTCCGTGGTTGTATTAAACCGACCCCCACCTCACTGATATTAAGTCCCAATAAATAAAACAAATCACTTTCGGCAAAGTTAAAAATTGTTTCTGCAGGATTTTCCAAAGGAACTTCTTCCCACTCATTTTCTGCATTTAAAACTATGGGTAACTCCATCCCGTCAATCTGTTCCATAATGGCAGACCATTCACCCATAGCATCGAATCCATCCAAAAACTCCGCCTCTGCAGCCGCTTTTCCGTAAATTGTTTTCTTTTCTTTACAATCCTGTATGTAACAAACCGCCTGATACTTTACCGCATTACCATTTCCCTGAGCCGCTGTCACAACTTCCGTAACTGTTACATCTCCCAACACAAATCCTCCCCATGGCTTTCCTCTACCCGGCATGTTACTATTTTGTCTGATATAAAAATCCAACCTTGATTCTAAATTATGAATTGAAGGTTCTTTTCCTTCATAAGAAGTATCAATATACAAAAGACCGTATCTTTCATGAAGCTTTGTATGAAATTCGCCTAATACGGAATTCATTCCTAAATCCATTGCACCCTCCCATCGGATTTTTCCGGCATTTCTGACAGCATTGCCTGTAAGTAAAAGAACAAAAGCTGTTAAAAAAGATAATGATAATGCCAGAAATGCCGTTATACTCCCCTTCATCATGCCAAAATTGCCGAGCTGTCTACAGAAATTTTTTCAAATACCGTGGTCACCAGCTCCTGAATCTGCGTCTTAAAAATTAAGACCAATCCAATCAAAACCACGATAATTAAAATAATTTCTACCGTTCCCATTCCCTTATTGTTCTTACATAAACATTCTCTTTTCTTTCTCATTTTTAATCCTTCCTTTCTCATACTTGCTTTCTAAAATCCAATATAAACCGGTACTAATATTAAACTCATTACTACTACAAGCATCAGTATCATGGGAAAAAGTAATTTGGTTTCAGCTTCTTCTCCCTGTTTTTTTGCAAGTCTTCTGCTTTCTTCCCATGCCAGATAAACTTCTCTTGAAAACTGATTTAAAATGTTGTCATTCCCCTGCCGTCTGTAGGAAACCAACAAAAATCCAAGCTTTCTGTAATGTATCTCATCACATCTTTTTGCCCATTCCCTGTAAACCTCATCCTCTGCTCTTGCGTTGGAAAGCTGATAACAGGAAACCAAAACTTCTTCATACAGAAACAGCCTCTTACCCGTTATTTCTTTTTCCTTCCTGTAATTACTTCCCATTCTGAAAAAAGTATTTCGCATTGTAAGTCCTGCCCCCATGTATAGTTGCAATTTAGTTATAAATTCAGGATATTCTCGCTCTAACTCTTTTTGTCTTTCTTTATCTTTTTTTTGCAAATCCCTGTCCATAAAAATTGCCACTGCCATTGCTCCTGCAATTCCCAAAATTAAAAACCATATGCCATTATTTGATATTTTTTCCTGCCACACAATCTTTTCATTACCAATTCTGTCAGGAAGTATTATTTTTTTTTGTTCTTGACTGGCTTCATCTCTTTTTGCAAGCAATTGCTTTATTTTTTCCACTCTTTCTTCCGAACGGCTTAATACAGGCGGAAGAAGCCTGACTGTAAAATTATGTTGCCACTTCTGCCCATGATAAGAAAATGTAGCTGTTAAAGTTATTTTTTCTCCCTCCTGTAAAACTCCTTTTGTATTGACTACCCCATCCGTACGGATTTTTTTATAATCACTACTTTCCCATGCTATGGCAAACGGATATCCTGTAAGTTCTGATGGCAGATTCAGATTACTTCTTACACAGTTAAGACTTTCATTTTCTTCTAACAGAATCGACGGCAGGCACTTGATTGCCTCTTGTAGCATGACGGAAAGCTCTTGTAACGTGTAGGCTCTCTGTGCCACTTCATAAGCTAACGTTTCCTCTCCTAAATCGGTAACAGCTGACAAAAACACCGTATAATTTCCCTTTCCCCATTCGTTTCGATACAAATAAGTTCCCTCCTGCAATCTGCTTTGCATGTGGCTGCTTACATACGTACAGATACAGGCCCCTATCCCACATATAATTACCATCCAAATTATTTTTTTCTTGCGGCACCTATAATCGCTATACTTTTGATTTACATTTTCACCGGGATATAACCTTCCCAACATATTCCTTACTTCTTCATTTTGCAAATAGCCTGCCTGCTGTTTTTTCATAATCTCCTCTCAAATTCTGATAACTGCCAATCGTCTGCCCATTATGTATGCCCCTATATATATCACAACACAAATTGTCATAATAACAATACCGCTTAACGCATGGTACATTCCGTCAAAATAACCCGGCGAAGTCATTTCCACATATAATATCAGCCCCAGAGGCATGACATTCATAATTTTTTGTTCTAATTTCCTTGCACTTAAAAGTATATCTATTTCTATTTTGGTCTCTGCCTTATTGCCCAGAATTTCTGCCGTATTTTCCAAAATTGCTGTCATATTGCCACCACTTAACTTTGCAATGGCAAATACCTCTGCAAATTCTCTTATTTCCACAATATCTGTCCTGATACCTATGGTTTTCCACAAATCAGCCAAGGGTCTGTGATTTTCCATACCGATTTTTATCTCCGAAAGAATCCGGCATATAGCACTCTCCTCTCCATAAAGATTTACTAAGTCTTCGTAGCTGTTTAAAAAAGCATTTTCTACGGAATATCCTGCTTTTTGTCCGGATACCACCAAATATAACATTTCCTTAAACTGTTGTCGTATCTCTTCCTTCTTTTTGTGCAATAAATCTTTTTTCTCCTCCCGATAAAAAAGAACTCCCGGTATACAAAGCGGAATAACTGACCAAAAACTTCTGTAAAAACAGTAATCCAGCAAAATTACCACTACAATGCTTTTACTGATCAACCGTATTTTTTCTTCTAACGATAAGCGAATCAGATATTCATTTGACAAGCCCTGCTGCCCTAAGCTTTTTATCATTTGTTATTTCTCCTGTTTTTATCCAGTTTCCCAAAACATGTCCCTGTTGTTCCGTTTTTATCTCTTTAAATTGATACAGGGTATTCACCTCAATTTCCCCGTTTTTTGCTACTATCGGTTCTGCAATTTCTAAAAGTCGTCTGCTGCCGTCCCGTATTCTTCCTAAATGAATCATCAAATCAAAACCTGCCGCAATCTGTCTGCGAATCGCAGCTACAGGAAGTTCCATGCCCATTAATACCATGGTTTCCAATCTGCTGATTACATCTCGAGCACTATTTGCATGTACAGTCGTCATGGCACTATGTCCTACATTTACACTCTGAAGCATATCCACCGCTTCCTTTCCACGAACTTCTCCAATGATGATTCTGTCAGGTCTCATTCTCAAAGAAGTTTTTAATAAATCTCTGATGGTAATCTCCTTACATCCCTCCACATTGGCATTTCTGGCTTCCAGCCTTACTAAATTAGGCAGCTCCTGCAACATCAGCTCCGCACTATCTTCAATGGTAATAACTCTCTCTTCCTTTGGTATAAATCCTGATAACACATTCAAAAAGGTTGTTTTACCACAGCCTGTTCCACCACTTACTAAAATATTACAACCCGCTTTTACCTGCTTTTCCAGAAAATCACTGATTTCTCTGTTAATTGCACCCATTTCTATCAACCGGTCCATCGTCATTGCCTTTTCAGGAAATCGTCTAATTGTCAAAATCGGTCCATTAATTGCAACCGGAGCAAGTACCACATTCACTCTGGAACCATCCTTTAATCTGGCATCCACAATAGGAGAAGCTTCGTTTACTACCCTGTTTGCCTCTGAAACGATTTGTTGAATAACCTGACTTAATTTATCCGGCGAATCGAACCGCAACAAGAGTTGTTTGATTTTTCCCTTCTTTTCAACAAACACAGGAGCCGTTCCGTTGACCATGATTTCCGTAATTTCCGAATCTGCCAATATTTCCTGTAAAATTCCCAACCTTCGAATTGCGTGAAAAACCTCTCTCCGCAAACATTTTTTTTCTTCAAGACTAAGCTGCCTGCCTTTGGCCTTTTTTAGTATTTCTTCGTCAATTACTTCTTTAATCTCTTCATCACTCATTTGTTTAGACAAATCCATACCTTCAATAATGCTATTTTGCAATGCTTTCCATTCCTCATCTTCCATTACAATTCCTCCGTTTTGGCAAAGAAGTCCGGATAAATTTCTCCCTTTATGTATGCCGCAAGGTCTCCGTAAGTCAGTTCCTCAAACCTAAGCGGTAGCTTTTTAAATAACGGCAGCTTACATTTGCGCGTTTTGGCTGTGATATCTTCACAATTCATATTTTCCAGTATCTTTTCATACTGCTCCACCTTTGCAATCGCAATCGGATCATCCCTGACAATCGTGTATATCCGGTCGCAGTACTGCAAAATATCCCACAAATCCATAAGGCAATCTGTCAAATCTAAAATCAGATATTCATATTCACTTACTCTCTCAATTTCTTCAAATAAATCTATCCATTGTGCACCCCGTATTCCCATCAAATTTTGATAAATATCTGCCGGTGGAATAAAATCCAGCCCATTTATTGTTTCTATAATACTCTCCATACGATAAAATAATTTTTCTCTGGCGCAGCTAAAATAATAAGCAAGATCTGATATATCGCTTTTAAACTCTCTGCTCAGCATCCTACCGAAACCAGAGTATGCTTCAAAATTTAAATACAGGGTTTTTCTTTGACGAGCCAGCATTTGACCTAATGTTAAAGAAAATGTTGTTTGCAAACATCTTGATACCGGTGTGTAGATTCCTATGATTTGCATTTTTCGATTACCGGTTCTGAAAACTCCACTATGGCTCTGCGATTTTTCTGCATAATACTGCATAATCTCACGTACCACATTTTCACAGGATTGATACTTGTTAATATGACACAATGCACGATTTAAATTGTCACCGTTTTCACTCAAAACAATAATATGCGGTATTTTTAATTTTTCAACTTTACTTTGATATGCATTTTCTGATATGAGAAGACATTCAATTTCCTCCTTTTCCGCATAAGAAAAGAAACTGTCTGCTTTGGTAAAGACATGGATTTCAAAAGGAATCTTGTCCTTTCCACTGATAAAATCCATAAGACGATAGGCATAGTTCTCCTCACAGTCAAAAATCGCAAGGATTCTTTTATCCAACATAACCCCTTTCTGCTTTTATAAAGATGTCAAGCTACTTTAATTTGTTTTAATAAATTGAATACTTAGGAGAAACTCCCATGAATCTTTTGATGGATAAAAACATCCTCTCGAGATTACTTAAAATGATTAAACTAAGACTGTCCTTGTTTGTATTCTGAATTATATATAAGTTTTTTTCAATTGTAAAGTAACTAATCTAAATTTTTTAAAATTTGTTAGTTTTTAACAAAAACTATTAAAAAAAAGGCCCTAAAAACTTTATTATCCGCATAAATTCTAGGGTTTTCTAATATGTCAAAATTACCAAAGCATATAGGCCCGTATCCCGTACATCACAAAAACTCCCGGGATTCCTAAAAGTCCTGACGTCAAAAAAGTAAGTAAATTATATCCTACTTCCACTCCCGGCATCCTTGCAGAAAAAAAATAATTTGCAAAGTATATAAAAAAAAGACCAAGGACACCTCTTAGCATAAAATTAATAATCAATTCTACATGACTGCGCAGCATTCCTATCAGAAATAACACCAGCAACAATCCCATTATCCATAAACTACCGTTATATGTATCCATGATTACTCTTACTTCTTCCATTTAGACTTCTCCCATGGAAAATATCCGTTGTCATTTCAATATATGTCCCATTTTTGCAAGTATGCCATAATTTTCCGTTTTCTGAATAAACCTGTATTTTTGGTTTATACTTTTTGAAAAGGCAATTATTGACTGTAAACGGAATATGATGTAACAGAACCTATCGGTTACTGAGCAAAACAGAAAAGAGGTAACGCATGAAAATGTTTTTTAGTACATCCTCCCGCACCAATCGCACCCAGTCGGAAAAAGAAATTGAGAGAAATGCCCTTTTATCCGATTTGGAAAAAACAAAAAGAGCTTTAGAAATTGCATACGCAGGCTTTGACAACGTAACAGAGCCGGATTTAATCGACTGCTACATTTATGAGGTAAATTCTATCATGAAACGTTATAAGTTTCTACTGGAACAGGCAGCACGCCTAAGCATACTGCCCGAGGAAAACGAACAAATATCTGCTTTAAACACAAAAGCCCCTGTTACTTCCCTGATCGGCTAAGTTTTCAGTGAGGCTGTTTCTGCCATAGGTCAGCCCTGCATAAACTGTCTGTGTATTGGACATCACGGGTTCAGAGGTGTCCAGTGCACTGACTGTCTCATAAGCAGCATGAAGCTTTGTGATGATGCTCTCCACATGAGAAAGTTCTTCTACACGATTTCTTGTATCTGCTTTTGTCAGCTCTCTGTCTGCATAACTGTAAAGGGCCAGCAGATTCTTTGATAATTCATATTCTAAATGTAATGATAACATAAGCTCATGAAGACAGGCTTTGGTTCTTTTAATTCCTTTTCGAAATCCTTCCATGTCTCTGTTCTCATAAGATTGTTTTGCTTCTTCCAAATAAATCAACAGCATTTCATAAAGAATGACTATCATCTGCGTTTTATTTGCCTGTGAAATTTTTAATGTAAACTGCTGTTTTAATTCCTTTGTCATACGAAACTCCACTCTTTCTTTTTTTATCCGGCTTTCGGAAGCGTTACTGTAACAGCTGCAGCACCTGTGAAGGTCTTTCATTTGCCTGTGCCAGCATGGATGTACTTGCCTGTGAAAGAACCTGAAGGGTTGTATATTCTGTCATTTCCTCGGCCATATCCACATCCATAATACGGGAATAAGCAGCTGTCATATTTTCAGAAGTAACATTAAGACTGTTAATGGTATGTTCCAAACGATTCTGATAAGCACCCAGCCGGCTTCTTACTTCTGATATAAATTTGATGGCATTATCCACTTTTTCAATTCCCTCAAGAGATTTTTCTTCCGTAGTTGTATTAAGTGCTGAAATTCCCATGTTGGCAAGTGAAATCTTTGGAATACGGATTGCCATCTGTTGTCCTTCATTTGCTCCGATTTGCATATCCATGGATCCGAAGTCCTCAATCTCAATAATCATTTCCTTTGTTAAGGTCATACCGGTTTCCGATAAAAATTCTAATTTCATTTCAAAATTATCGCTGCCTGTAATGGTAATAACATTACCATCTGTTTTTGTTACTTTGGCATCAGCAGGAAAACCATCTCCATTAAATGACGCTTCTGCAGTTGCCAGGTCGATATTACCATTACCATCATACTGTATATCCAGTGCAGTAATCTTGTAGGTTCCTTTTTTTATCTCATCACTGTAATAAGAAACCTTTATATCTTCATTGTCGGTATATCCCCTTAAATCAAATGAACCATCTAAAATATTCTGCCCGTTAAATTGTGCTTCTGAAGCAATTCTTTCTATTTCCTCTTTCAGCTGCCTTATTTCATCATTAACAAGTGATCTGTCTTCATCTGTCATGATACCGTTACTTGCTTTTACACAAAGCTCATTGGCTCTTTGAAGCATTTCATGGATTTCGCTTAAGGTCCCATCTGCTATTTCAATAATGGAAATACCGTCGTTGGCATTCTGGTTTGCCACACCGGTGCCTTCAATCTGTGCATTCATTCTCTTAGACATTGCAAGCCCGGACGGATTATCCTTTGCACTTACGATTTTAAGCCCTGAAGAAAGTCTTGCCAAAGACTCCGATAATCTGTTGTCATTTCTGTTAAGTGAATTATTGGCAATCACTGCCGATGCATTAAAGCTGATTCTCATACGCTATACTTCCTTTCTGCCTGCTGATTTCCTGAATGTATCCAATGTATACTTTTGCCGCTTTATAAAGTGTATCCGGCGTTTTCCCATTTTTTCTTCCTTTTGCTGCTTTCTGTGCAAAATCCGCAAGTTCCGGCATACTGCCTGACAGAAAACGAATATCTCCTGTCTGCATATCTTCTTTTGAAAGCATTTCCTCAAATAATTTTTTATTTTTTTCTAAAAGAGCACTTGTCAGCCCGTCATCACAAATACTGTAGCCAAAAAGAACTTTGCCTTCTAACGTAAACTCTGCCTCATTCCTGCCTAGTTCCTGTGTTTCAAAAGAAATTGCCACTTTGCTTTCTCCCTGTCCTTTATGTATCATCTTAAGGTTCACGGATGTAAGTGTACCATTAATGTTAACGGGCATTTCATAGTTTTCTTCCTTTGCCATGGAGCCCATAAAACCAAGCTGTTTATAAAGAACAACCATTGCTTTGACATCCAAGGATTGATATTCTTCCGTAAATGCTGCATTTTCAACTACCTGCTGCATTTGATTTATCATTTTACCATATTTACTCTTTGCTTTTTCTGTATCTGTAAAGTTCTCAAGCAGTTCCGCTTCCCTTAAATCTTTCATTTCTTTATTTTCTTCTGTCAAATTCCTGTATTTAAGGAAAACTTCGCCAAACCCCTTCATCATAGACTTTGCCAAAAGAAGATTATCAGCACTTACCGGTTGATGATATTCCATTAGATACCGCAAAACCGCTTCTTCGCTACCCATGGCATTTCTGACTTCTTCTGATACTGCTTTATCAAACTCTACTGCCGCTTCTTTTGTCTGTTCATCAAAAATCTGTGCTTCCATCTGCTCTCTGTTTTTAATATAACCTTTTTCAATTTGCTCTAAGATAGTCGGAACGGAAGATTCTCTGGCTTTTACTCCACCAAAGCCGTCGTTTACTATATAATCCATATTCTTTTTCTTTCCGGTTCTTACTGCTGTTAGAAGATTTTCGAGTGTGGGAGCATTTCCTGTCCGAAGCACGGCACCTACTGCCGCATCATCACCCTTTTCTATTTGACGAAGCAATCTGTATATTCCTATATAAGCACTTCTCTCATCCTCTGAAATATCCTTTTTCTGTTCCATTTGATACAGGAACTTGCTATAGGATTCCATTTCTGCAGAAATATCCACAGGCTGATGATCTAAATATTCTTTCAGTTCACAAAGAGGCATTGCAAGAGGATTAACACCTTCCCGAATCATGGAAAGCACTGTTCCCGGCTTCATCTTTTCTACCACTTCTGTAAGCAAATCATCTGCTTTGCGTACCTGCTCGAAATTTTCATCCGTCATTTCCATGCTGTTATAAGCCATGATTCTGACAACCTTACGATTTTTATCGTAAATATCCTTCTGCATATCTGCCAGTATATCATCCACATTCCGAAATGCCTTATGAATGGAATCCCCCATATCGTTTCTGGGAACAGTCATAAGCGCCTCATAAGCTTCTCCGGCTTTTTGATATGCAGTCCGTCGGGTAATAGCTATCTGTTCTATTTCGGGAAGTGTATTTACTTCCGTTACATCTGCCGCTATTGCCGCCGGTGCCCATTTAATATTTTCTAATGTATAAAGAGTCTGCTGATACACGCTGCTTTTTTGTTCAGCTGTCTGTGCATCCACATCTTTCACTAAAGCCTTGCCATCTTCTATGTTTGCTTTATGTAATTGCCCGGCCAATACTTCCATGGACATAGTCTCAAGGGAAAATCCGCTTCGCAGCAATCGTAAGTTTGCTCCGACTGTCATGGAAAGTCTTACCTGCATGAACAGATTTCTGCCTGCTGTATCCTCTTCCCTTACCGGATGGGATTCTTCTGCTTTCCATTCTTCCACGGCAGCGAAAAGATTTTTTAAATTAAAAGGCAGATTCTTTGCCTTAATAATATCTACTGCTTCTTCCGATGCCTGCTCTACCTGTTCCTTTAAAGAAACAGCCTTCTCCAAATTACTCTGCTTTTTGGTAATATCAGCCTGTAACGGTACTTTTCCGTCAGCAATCGCAATTGCCGCTGCCTTCGCAAAAGCTTCCGGATTCTGCGGTAAAATTACCTCTCCCATCTGCAGCTTTCTACTAAAGGTATCCGTGTTTAAAGGAATCCCTTTTTCTATCAGCCACCCGGCATTTTCAATTGTCTCTTTACCGACACTGAAACCGGCTTCTTTAATGACTTTTTCTATCTGAGGCATTAACTGCTCATAATCAATATTTTCAGGCTTTTTTGCATAATAACCTGACACATTTCCTGCAGCATAATAACCTTTTCCCTGACGGCTTCCGTCTCCCGTTGCGGCAAAACGTGCCATATAAAGATTCTCTACAGTAGGCGGAAACTGATTTTCTATCATGTACTTTGTGGAACCATCCGAAATCCCATCTATTCCGTCCAAAGTATGCCATGCTTCCGTCACTGCTGCTACATTTTCCCCGGTAAGCGGAATATCATACTGCTGAAACTGCTTTTTAAGTTCATCAGCAAACACCTGACTTCCCGTGATTGCCGTCAGTTCCTCTGCTTTAAGCGTATCCGTATATCCTGTTATCTGAATGCCGCCTTTGATTAACGCTGCTTTAATATGGTCTACAATGGTTACAACTGTTTCGATATCTTCACTGCCGGGATGAAAGCCTTCCTTCTGAAGCCTTGCAAAATCTTCGTCAGACATAGAATTAGACATCACTGCCATATAGTTCCTTCGGGCAGTAAGATCCTGCTGCCCTGCTTCCTGCATAACCTCTTCTGCGGTCTGTCCATGACCTGCGTAAGCGCTGTTATCCATAACTGTGCCAGAAATGTCTAATGCAAAACCTCTTCCGGATACCTTCCCTGTATCCTCCGTGGTACGATATGTAGTTGTATCCCCGTCTACATTTGTATGGTTACGGACAGATCCTTCTGCCCCGTCGAAACGAATATTCATATTTATACCTCATCACCATAACAAAAAGGGTAAATGTTTTTCACATTCACCCTTTATTTCGGCATATCTGTTTCGTTTCTTAACCTTTAGAACTGAAAGATTAACGCACTAAGCGGCGGCAAATCTAAAGTAATACTGTAATCTTTACCGTTACACGCCTCTTCTTTAGCTGTAAGTTCCTTAGGCATTTCTGCTCCAAAACCGCCAAATTGCTTTTCATCACTATTTAAAAGCAGTTTATATTTTTTCTTATGAGGAACGCCTATCTTATAATTCTCCCATTTCATAGGTGTCATATTAATGATAAACAGCAGATTATTTTTTCCGTTTTCAGACTTACGGAAAAAACCATAGGTGCTTCTTTCCTTATCGTCACAGTTAAGCCATTCGAATCCGTTCCAGTTGTTATCATTTTCATACAGACAAGGATAGTTACGGTAAATTTTAAGAAGTTCTTTTACATACTCCTGCATTCCTTTGTTCAAATCCTCTGTAAGCAGGAACCAGTCAAGCTCTCTGTCTTCACTCCACTCTCTCTCCTGGGCAAATTCCTGTCCCATAAAAAGAAGCTTCTTCCCTGCGTGTCCGAACATATACGCATACCCGGCGCGAAGGTTAGCATATTTATCTACCCGATATCCGGGCATCTTATTGACCATGGAACATTTAAGATGTACTACTTCATCATGCGACAACGGCAAGATGTAGTTTTCACTCTCATTATAACTCATGGCAAAAGTAAGTGCATAATGGTTATCCTTTTTGAAATAAGGATCCAGCTTCATGTAATCGCAAAAATCATGCATCCAGCCCATGTTCCATTTAAAGCTGAAACCAAGACCTCCGGCTTCTACCGGATGTGTGACCTTAGGCCATGCCGTGGATTCTTCTGCAATAGTAATAAACCCGGGGTACGTACCACGTACCACAGAATTTAGATGACGGAAAAATTCAATTGCTTCTAAATTCTTGTTATCACCATATTGATTGGCAACCCACTGTCCATCCTTCTTCCCGTAATCCAGATAAAGCATGGAAGCTACGGCATCTACGCGAATTCCGTCGATATGAAATTCCTTAATCCAGAATAATGCATTGGCAATCAGAAAATTTTTGACTTCTGTCTTACCATAATTAAAGATTTTGGTACCCCAGTCAGGATGTTCTCCCTTTCTCGGATCCGGGTCTTCAAAAATACATTGTCCGTCAAATCGCCCAAGTCCATGGGCATCTGTTGCAAAATGTGCCGGTACCCAGTCAAGGATAACACCGATTTTATTTTTATGCAGCTCGTTAACAAGATACATAAAATCCTTCGGTTCTCCGTATCGGGAAGTAGGCGCATAGTAACCGGTTACCTGATATCCCCAGGAACCGTCAAAAGGATATTCCGAAATCCCCATAAGCTCCACATGGGTATACTTCATTTCTTTCAGATATTCTACAATTTTTTCAGCAAATTCTCTGTAATTGTAAAATCCCTGCTCTTCGGGCCTTGGATGACGCATCCATGAACCAATATGACATTCATAAACCGCCATCGGTTCTTTATAGTAATTTTTACTGTCTCTTTCCTTCATCCATGCACCATCTGTCCACTCAAAGCCTGACAAATCGGTGGTTCTGGAAGCATTACCGGGACGCATTTCTGCATAATTTGCAAAAGGATCTGCCTTATAAAGTTTTTCCCCCGAAGGTGTAATAATTAAAAACTTATATAGCTCTCCTGTTCCCACTCCCGGTATAAATGTTGCATAAATCCCGCCGGGACCTAACTTCTTCATAGGATTTGCCTGCTCATCCCAGCCATTAAAGGTTCCGATTACATAAACACCGGCCGCATTGGGTGCCCATACACCAAAGAACATACCCTTTACACCATCTTCAACCGAAACATGCGCTCCCAGTTTCTTATAAATATCATAATGTGTCCCTTGTGCAAACAGATACTGATCTGCTTCGGAAATAAATACCGTTTCCCCTGAATTTTTGTGTTTATTCATATAAACACCCCCACCATTATTTAATGCATAAAATCATTTTCCCGAAGAACAATCATGTCTTCTTCATCGTATCGTTTACCAAGTAAAACATCAAAGAAATGTTTCGGCGTTTTCTTATCCGCATAATAAATAGCTTCATCAATCAGTTCTTCAATTTCAGAAAGGGTTACTTCATGATCACTTGTCTGCATCTCGGCAATTCTGGTATGCAGTGCTAATACTCCCAATTCATCAATCGCATATTCCTGCTTTAATGCATACTTTTTCGCATACCTTACAAGGGTTTGATCATTCAATGCTTCCACATCAACCCTTAAATTGAAAATAGGAAGCAGTATCTCATTCTTAGCAAGAAAATCATCTATCTTTTGTTTGTGATCTGAAAGCAATGCAATAATCCCTCTGCCTTCCTGGTTTAACTCTTTTACCAGAGCCCCTACGGTAGACTCCTCCATGGCAGATGCATCTTCAATAATAATTGCACCTCCTTCTAACTTATCCAGGGTGGCGCCTACATCCTTTTTATTCATAGTCTCACCGGAAATTTTTGCAACTTTTCCCGAAAAATTATTGTCAGAGTTTTGAATTTCTTTTACCAAAAGTTTCGCCAGCTCCGTAGTTCCGGTACCTTCTTCTCCACTGATTACAACATTACCTGTATAAGATGCCATACTAATATTATCAATGGCTTCCACTATCTGCTTTCTAGTCTTTTTATGATGAATAAACGCTGCAAACTGCTCTTTCTCACCGGGTGTCATCTCTCTTTCCGTATACTTGTTACTTCCCTTTGCTCTATCATCTTCTACAGCTTTTTCTCCGAATTCCTTTCTATCTTCTGTCAAAGTTTCTTCTGTTTTTGTTTCCTCAGACTGCTCTTCTACCGCAACCCATTCTTCTGCTTTATCCGTCTCTTCTTTTTCCTCTGCAAGATTCATTTCCGTTGCCGCAATTTCACCAAAAGCTTCCGGCTCCTTATCTGCTGCCTCTTCTGCTCTCTCTTCGAAGGTTTCCGGCTCCTTATCCGTCTCTTCTGCTCTCTCCCCGAAGGTTTCCGGCTCCTTATCCGTCTCTTCTGCTCTCTCCCCGAAGGTTTCCGGCTCCTTATCTGCTGCTTCTTCTGCTCTCTCTTCGAAGGTTCCCGGCTCCTTATCTGCTGCTTCTTCTGCTCTCTCTTCGAAGGTTTCCGGCTCCTTATCTGCTGCTTCTTCTGCTCTCTCTTCGAAGGCTTCCGGCTCCTCATCTGTCATTTCAGGTTCTGCTTCAATCACAGATTCTTCTGCCTTTTCTTCGAGTTCCTTCCTCTCATTAAGTTCTTCCTCTGTTTCTTCCTTCTCTATATCAGCGACTTTGATTACTCTGGGTATTTCGTCTCCTACCCGTTCATCTTCTTCCTTCATTGCGGCAGAAATCATGGCTTTTTCAAGTTCTTCCAAAAGACCCGTTTTGCTTGATTCATCAAAATCGGCAAACAAAGTATCTGTCTGCTTCTTTACACGTTCTTTGATTTCTTCCATACGTTTTTGCTGATTTTCTTTTTTGATACGTTCCCATTCAGCCATGATATCGTCAATACTAATCTGACCTGTAATCTGCTTTTCTATTGCTTCCTGTTCCGGAACAATTAACCGAATCTGTCCGTCGTATCCCTGAGAAAGAATCTCATCATATCCGGAAGGTCTGTTAAAGGTCTTAATTACACCTGTTCCGCTAATAGCAGGGTCACAATCTGCCATAGTCATTTGCACTCCGTCGTCAGGATCGGTTTCCCATGCAGCTTCTTCCGATATATCTTCTTCTATAACTTCTTCCGGTACATCCTCCTGATACGGTAATTCTTCAGACATATTTTCAGGGAACACTTCTTTTTGCAAAATTTGTTTACCGGATTCGGAAATCACTTCTCCGACACTTACTTCTGCCGTATTGCCAAAAAACACTTCCTCGGAAACAGGTGCATCTTCCGCAATTAGTTGCATTTCGTCCGTATCCTGAGAAACAAAAAATGGTGTATCCGCTTCTTCTTCATTTTCTTCGGATTCTTCCCTAGCCTCTTCTCGGATTTCTTCCGAAGCCTCCTCCTTAACGTCCTGCATCATGTCTTCTTCCGTTTCAACAAAATAAGAAGCTTCAGACAATTCCGTTGCATTCGCAATTTCTTCTGCCGGTATATCCTGTGTACCCTCTAAAAACTCCTTCATGCTTTCCGCAAGCTCTTTTTGCAAATTAAGGGTATTATATTGACTTACATCTACTGTTTTTACTTCTATATCATCAATTTCTTTAGATGGAAGCTCCTGCGTAGGATCCGTTAAAACATTCTCTTTACGGCTATATTCACCGTCGTCTTCTTCTTCGGTCTCTCTGCTTGCTTCTTCTTTAATCGCATTACCTTCTGCTACAATTTCCGGCTCGATAATACCGCCTGTCTGGCGCATCTGCACAAACTTTGCCTCCTGGTCCGGTGTAAGAGGCTGATGAAGCTGCTTTAGTTCCAACGCCTTTAACACATATCTGCCGTCGCCAAACCAAAGAAACATCTCATCACATTCCTCAATACATTTAGATTCCAGTCCGATTCTATGATACAGATAGGCAAGCTCGTAAGCCCATTTCTCACGGTAATCTCTCTTTTTAAACTCCTCGAGTACCGCAATTCTCTCTTCCAGGCTCACTTCCTGTGCTTCATAAAGCTTATACTGCAAAATATATCGGCCGGTATCCTTCGGTGCAATCTGAACAAACTCTTTATAATATTCAATCGCCTGTACATACTCTTCCAATTTAATGGAAAGCTCACAAAGTGAATATACAATTAATCTTCCACCCGGATGTCTGTCATATGCAAGCAGCAAAATATTCCGACTGTCTTCATAGCGCCTGTTAATCTTGTATAAATCACTGATAGTACAAAGCATCATCACACTTTTTACTCTGCGCCAGTCAATGGTATCCGCAATCTTAACTGCCTGTGCATATTCTCCCTCTGCTATTAAAGATTTAATTTCATCTGCACGTACTTTATATTCATACTTATCCAAGGTAGCCACCTCATGCTTTTTGTATTTTAGACATAGTTATCCTATTTTTAAAGTGTATCATATAGACATACTTATGTCAAAAACTATCCAAAAAAACCATCAATATATGGAACTGATTTTTACATTTTTTCCATATATAGTAAAAGGGCAACTCTCGCTACCCTTCGTATTCTTTCCTTAAGGAATATAAATAATTACTAAGCTTTGCAAATTCCTCCAAAGTCAATGCTTCTCCTCTTACAGAAGTACCCAAATCAAGGTCCCTAAGTACATCCTGTGCCTGCTGCCTGGTAATGTTTAAATCAGATGCGTTACCAAGTCCGTTTGCCAATGTTTTTCGTCTTTGATTGAACGCTGCACGAATCACTTTAAACATAAATTCTTCATTTTCTACCTGCACCGGTGGATTATCGTATCGGTCAAGGCGGATTACCGCACTTCCCACATTGGGCTTTGGAATAAAACATTCAGGAGAAACATAAGCTACCACCTCAGGCTTTGCATAATACTGCACAGCAAGCGATAATGCTCCGTAATCCTTTGTCCCGGGACCCACCTGCATCCTTTCCGCTACTTCTTTTTGCACCATAACGGTAATACTTTTTAGTGGTACATGGCTTTCAAATAATCCCATAATAATAGGAGTAGTAATATAATAAGGGAGATTTGCCACCACTTTAATGGAGTTTCCCTGATTCTTTTCTTCCGCCAGTTTCCGGATATCCACCTTCAGAATATCTTCATTAATGACAGTCACATTATCATAGGGAGATAAGGTATCTTCCAAAATGGGAATCAATGCCTTGTCAATTTCAACAGCAATTACCTCTCTGGCATTTTCCGCAAGATACTGCGTCATGGTCCCGATTCCGGGACCAATTTCAAGCACACAGTCATCTTTCGTAATTTCCGCCGCACTTACTATTTTTTCCAAAATATTGCTGTCAATCAAAAAATTCTGTCCGAAACGCTTTTGGAAATTAAAATTATATTTTCTTAAAACTTCTATTGTCCCTGTGGGGTTTCCTAATGCAGGCATAATAATTACCTTTCTAATCTAGTTTATAAGCTGTTTTTGCATTCTTACCTGTAATCCGAATGACCTCTTCCACATCTATCCCTTTCAATGTTGCAATTTCTTTTGCCACATACGGAAGATATAAAGAACTATTGCGCTTACCTCTGTTGGGCACAGGTGCCAGATAGGGAGAATCCGTCTCAAGTACAATACTTTCCATTGGAAGGTATTCTACTACTTCTTTTAACTTCCTGGCATTGGAAAAAGTAACCACACCGCCAATTCCGAAGAAAAATCCCATTTGAAGATATTCCTGTGCTAACTCCTTTGAGTAAGAATAACAATGAATAATTCCTCCGATTTCTTCCGCGTGCAATGCCTTCATTATATCAAAGGTTTCTTTTGCAGCCTCTCTGGAATGAATTACCATTGGCAGCTTAAGCTCTCTTGCCAGTTCAATTTGTTTTTCAAACCAAAATCTCTGATTTTCCTTTGCCTTCTCCTCCTTCTCCCAATAATAATCCAAACCAATTTCTCCGATTGCTACAATCTTACCGCCGTTTTTTATGGAATTTTTACCGGCAGTCTCTTTAAGCCATCCAAAAGTCTGCGGATTTAATTCCCCCACACCGGAAGGATGAACTCCCAGTGCCCCGTAAACAAAAGAATATTCCTCGCATAACCGAAGCGTACCCTTACAGCTTTCTATATCTGCTCCGATATTTACAATCGTACCTATTCCGCCTTCTTCCATATGCAGAAGCAGCTCATTTCTATCCTCTGCAAACGCATCATCATCATAATGTGCATGTGTTTCAAATATCAATTTTATTTCCACCTTGTTCTATAACTTCTATAAAAAATTAAAATTTCTTGACTTTTTAAAAAAAAGTACTTGCAAACTAAAAAACATTATACTATAATAACACTTGCGTTGCAAATTATAACTGCAACAATACAAAAGAAAACGCGTCTTTAGCTCAGTTGGTAGAGCACCTGACTCTTAATCAGGGTGTCCAGGGTTCGAGCCCCTGAAGACGCATTTGTAAGTACCATTTTTGAGGACGCAGGAGCCTTGGGGATGGTGCTTTTTTTGCATTTTCCCCGAAAATTTTTCCCCGAAATTAAGAAACTATTTGACAGAATTTGTGCTTGATGATAAAATGTTATCAATAAATCCCGTGGGGGAGTAGCAAGCGTATCACGTAGCAAGTCAACATACTGACCAAATGGTCTGGCTTGTTTTAAATTGCGAGACTCATGTATAGTAAAAACCTTACACGGAGTCTGTCTATTGCTGATATATGCCCAAGTATAGTTTTTTACTATACTTGGGTTTTTATATTTTACATAACAGGAGAAATATATCATGCACTTAGGTTTTTCTTTTTTTATTACTAATATTATGCTGGGGATAGGTTTAGCAATGGATGCTTTTTCCGTATCACTGGCGAATGGGCTTAATGAGCTAACAATGAAAAAAAAACGAATGTGTTTTATAGCAGGAATATTCTCCATATTTCAGTTTGCCATGCCAATGATAGGATGGATATGTGTTTCTACAGTAACACATCTATTTGCAATATTTGAAAAGTTTATCCCTTGGATTGCTCTTATTTTGTTAGGATATATCGGAGGAAAAATGTTTTATGAAGGAATCAAATACAAAGAAGCGCAGGGAAAAAGAACTGTAGCCGGATTTAAGGAATTATTACTACAAGGAGGCGCCACTTCCATAGATGCACTTTCTGTTGGTTTTACCATATCAGACTATAAGTTACTTGAAGCCCTGCTTGCTTGCCTGTTAATTGGTTTTGTCACATTTTTTATTTGTTATATCGGTCTTGAAATTGGTAAAAAAGCCGGAACAAAGCTTGCCGGTAAAGCCGGAATTTTAGGCGGTATCATTCTGGTTTTTCTTGGATTAGAAATTTTTATAACAAGCGGAAACACATTGCCTTAGATATACTCTCTGATTCTTAGATAAATACCAATTTCATCTGCCACTTTCTGACACGCCTCAATATCTTCCCCGGGAAGCACATCCACTATGGAAAGCTGTGTATGTTCAAAAGTTTCTTTTGCCAGAGACGCAAATTCCAGCATTGCCGGAAAAGCATTTTCAAACTGAGGTCTTGTAATCTCCTGATATCTCTCAGCAGTAGGTGCATTTAAGCTGATGGAAACTCTGTCTACTACCTTTGCCAGTTCCGGTACAATATTACGTTTGTGATAAAGATTTCCCAATCCGTTGGTGTTCAAACGTATTTTAATACCACATTTTTCCTTTACATAAGCTGCACTGTCAATCAGATTTTCCAGTGCACAGGTAGGCTCACCGTAACCACAGTAAACCAGCTCATCAAATTTGGAAAAATCAAACTTGTCCATAGCAGACTTAATCTCTTCCAAAGTAGGTTCTTTCTTAAACCATAAATTTTCTGCTTCTCCTACGCTGTCTCCGTGAGAACGAATACAAAACTGACAATTACAATCACATCGGTTTGTAATGTTTGCATACAATTGATTGTTGTAAGTGTATAAAATATCTGCCATTTTAAAATTCCTTTCTGTTTACATTATATTTTTATACTTTCTTTTAATTTAAGAAGTAGTTTTTTACATGTGCTTTATCAAATGCCATCCCTAAAACAATAAAGAATAGCATGCTGCCACCGGATTGAATAAGATTTTGAAGCATGGATACAACAAGTACCGACCACGTTCCAAAAAGAATATATTCTGCCATAAAATAGCCGATTCCGGAAATGAAATATCCCAGCACTGTTGCAATTATATTGTGCGGTGTCACAATCTTTACCGATTTATTCGTAAAGGGAAGCACCAGCAACATCTTAACAATAATTGTGGCCGGTACCCACACAGGTGCCGTCAGTAAATCTGCCAAACCACCACCTAACGCCGCTGCCGCCAGAGCATAGTGTCTTGGAAGCAATGCTGCTGTCAAATATATCAAAGAATCTCCAAAATGTACATAGCCACCGTTCACTCCTACAGGAATATGACATATATAAGCCGTCATAATCATAATCAGCGCTGCCATAATACCTGTCATAGTAAGATATTTTATATTTGTAGTTTTTGATGTCATTATGTGCACCTTCTTATAATAATCTGGATAAATATTTTTCAAAATTAACTCCGTGATTTCGCGGAATTCCTTCCGCAGTAGCTTCTTCAATCGCTTCCTGCAAAAAATAAGATGCTTTCTTTAAAGCCTCCTGCACAGACATTCCTTTTACCAGACTTCCGCAAATAACAGATGCAAATAAATCACCCGTGCCCGAAAAGCCTATTCCTGTATAAGGATTTTCCACGTAAAAATGTGCCGTTTCCGAAACCGCCATATTTCCTATATATTCTTTATCCGCGTCATTCTTTTTTTGTCTGATAATTCCGGTTACAATTATGGTCTGCGGTTTTTCTGCTTTTGTTAAAAGTTTTCCACAAATATGTTGTATTTTTTCAATATAATCCTCATCCTGCTTACAGCGAGTCACCTCTGCATAATCTTCACCTGCCAAAAAACACAGCTCTGTTAAATTCGGTGTGATGACATCAGCTATCCGCGTAAGACATTTCATTTCCTCGAAAAATTTTTCGTTGAACATAACGTATGGTTTTCCGTCATCGCCCAAAACCGGATCAGCCAGATACATGGTATCTTTTCCGCGAAACTGCTCCAAGAAATAAAGCACTTTTTCTATTTGGGACGGAGCGGCAAGATATCCTGAATAAATACCGTCAAAGGAGACATTCATTTGCTTCCATTGATTGGTAAAACAATCCATCCTGTCAGTAAAATCATCACAATAATATTTTTCAAAACCGGTCTGTGCCGATAAAATCGCGGTAGGAAGTGGACAAGCCTGTATTCCCATCACGGATACAACGGGAATAGCCGCCGTAAGTGAACACTTTCCAAATCCGGACAAATCATTAATCAATGCAATTCGTTTCATGCTAATAATCAAACCTCTTTTTTACTTCTGTTACAATTATACACTGTATATTATAATTGGTCTTGTGAAAAAATGTAAGATGAGTAAGAAAAAAAACTAAAAACACCGCAGGCACCCACCTACGGTGTTCACTATTCTGTGCAATTTTTTAAGTCAACAAACCTGTAGCAGGTTGCTTCGGTCAAAATCTTACAGTCTCTTAAGTAACTCTTCTCTCTGTGCTTCAAAGCCGGGCTTTCCAAGGAGCGCAAACATGTTTTTCTTGTAGCTTTCTACACCGGGCTGGTTAAACGGATTTACACCAAGAAGATATCCGCTGACACCACATGCAAATTCAAAGAAGTAAAATAACTGTCCTAAGTAATATTCGTTTACTTCGGGAACCGTAATTACAAAATTGGGAACCTGTCCGTCAGTATGAGCAAGAATTGTTCCGTTCATAGCACTCTTATTTACAAAATCGACGCTCTTCCCTGCTAAGTAGTTAAGTCCGTCAAGATCTACAGGCTCTTCCTGAAGAATAATTTCTTCTCTGCCGGTTTCAATATTGATAACAGTTTCAAATAAATTTCTGGAACCGTCCTGAATAAACTGTCCCATGGAGTGAAGGTCTGTAGTAAGGTCTACACTTGCAGGGAAAATACCCTTCTGGTCCTTACCTTCACTTTCGCCATACAGCTGTTTCCACCATTCAGATACATAGTGAACACTGGGCTCATAGTTTGCAAGGATTTCAATCTGTTTTCCTTTTCTTAAAAGGATATTACGAAGAGCTGCATATTTAACAGCATCATTTTCTTCAAAAGGAGCTTCCAATGCTGCCTTACGGCCTGCCTGTGCACCTTCCATTAACTTATCAATATCAGCACCGCTTACTGCAATAGGAAGCAAACCAACTGCTGTAAGTACCGAGAAACGTCCTCCTACATCATCCGGAACTACAAAGCTTTCATAGCCTTCTTCTGTAGCAAGATTCTTTAAGGATCCTCTTGCCTTATCGGTTGTTGCATAAATTCTCTTTGCAGCTTCAGCCTTACCGTATTTCTTTTCCATCATTTCTTTAAATACACGGAAAGCAATCGCAGGTTCTGTTGTAGTACCTGATTTACTAATCATGTTAATGGAAAAATCTCTGTCTCCGATTACATCCATCAGATGCTTAATGTATGTAGAGCTGATAGAGTTTCCTACGAAATAAATTTCGGGAGTTTTTCTTACTTTCTTGCTTACTACATTGTAGAAGCTGTGACGTAAAAATTCAATAGCTGCTCTTGCTCCGAGGTAAGAACCGCCAATACCGATTACCAAAAGTACCTCGGAATCGCTCTGAATCTTAGCTGCTGCCTTTTTAATTCTGTCAAATTCTTCTTTGTCATAATCTACCGGCAAATCAATCCAGCCAAGAAAATCATTTCCTGCTCCTGTTTTGGAAACTAATAAATCCTTTGCATCCAAAGCAAGCTTTTTCATGGATTCTACTTCCTGCTCCTGAATAAAAGGTGCAGCTTTAGAATAGTCAAATGTAACTTTGCTCATACTTTTCGCTCCTTCTGTAATTAAATTTTATACAAAAAAACTTTTTACTAAATCAACCATGTCCTAGTTTAGCAGAGAACTATGTATTTTTCAAGATTTATTGCTTTCATTGACTAAGTAAACCTACTATTATATAATAAAGAAAGCGAAAAAACTTAATAATCAATAAAAAAACTATATAATAAATCAGGAGGAAACACTATGTATCAAGCATCAGAAAAGCGTTACGAATCCATGCCCTATTATTCCTGCGGAAACAGCGGACTGAAACTCCCCGGCGTTTCTTTAGGATTTTGGCACAACTTTGGCGACACTGCTACATACAACAATATGAAACAGCTTTGCTTTACAGCCTTTGACAACGGAATTACCCATTTTGACCTGGCAAACAACTATGGTCCCGAACCCGGCAGTGCCGAGAAAAATTTAGGACTCATTCTGAAAGAGAACTTCAAAGCATATAGAGATGAGCTTGTTATCAGTACCAAAGCCGGCTATTTAATGTGGGACGGCCCTTACGGTGATTGGGGAAGCCGTAAATATCTTCTTGCAAGCTTAGACCAGAGCTTACAACGTTTGGGACTTGACTATGTTGATATTTTCTATCATCACCGCATGGATCCCAACACTCCTTTAGAAGAAACAATGGGTGCTTTGGCACAGACTGTTACAAGCGGAAAGGCATTATATGTCGGCCTTTCCAATTATGATGGTCCTACTCTCGAAAAGGCTTGTGCCATTTTACAGGATTTACACTGTCCGTTCATTATCAACCAGAACCGCTACTCCATCTTTGACCGCGGTATCGAAAAGAATGGTTTAAAAGAAACTGCTGCCAAACTTAAAAAGGGTATTATCGCATTCAGTCCTTTAGCTCAGGGAATGTTAACCGACCGTTACTTAAACGGAATTCCGGCTGACAGCCGCGTTAAGACAGACGGACGTTTCTTAAATGAATCGTCCATCACGGAAGAAAGCCTTACAAAAATCAGAAAGCTCAATGATTTAGCTGCTGAACGTGGTCAGACATTAGCAGAAATGGCTTTAAGCTGGATTCTTCGTGACGGTATTGTAACAAGTGTTCTGATTGGTGCTTCTAAGCCCGCACAGATTCTTGACAATATCGGTGCATTAAAGAATACCCAATTTACAGAAGAAGAACTTAAGAAAATTGATGATATTTCTTTAGCTTAATCATTCATTATCTTTGTAAACACAAGGCGATATCCGATAATCGGATATCGCCTTGTCTTATGCCAGAAATTCATTTAATAAACTTTCTAACTCCTCTCCAAAATCAAATGCATTTTCTGTTTGCCGGTCGGAATTTTCTGTCAGATTTACCATGACTTTTTCATTTTTCTCCTGTTCTGTCTTGACAGTTTCTTTTTCAATTTCCATCCTCGACATCAAATGATTTTCAAGATAATCCACAAGATTAGTTTTTAAAAGGCTCTTTTTCCCCGAAACATCTACCATTCCGGATATAGCAAAATAAAGATACAGCCCAAGTATACTGACAAAATAATAGGGTATAATCTGAAATAAAGTATCACCTGCTGCTAAAGAAATACATACGGAAATTCCGGATACCAAAACCGACAGCATCATAAGTTGTCCTGCCGTGTGCGGAAGTCGTACCGGTGAAAATCCACAAACGCGGATTTTTAAAATAAACTTGTCCACAAATACGGAGGTGTTCATCACTCTTCCATTCAGCTTATAACAATTGATAAATTTCAACTTACACTGTTTCAAAAGTTTATTTTCCGTAGTAGGCATATTATCAGACTCTTTTATCATTTTACGAAATATCACACCTGCCATAATCTGGCATATAATGCTAAAAAACAGTAAAACTAAAATAGCCAGTGATAAAAATTTATGTTTCAAAAATACAGTAAACATAGAAAACCTCCTTTTTTTCTATTATAAAAGAAAGCTGTTTTTTGCTCAATACAGGTAACCCGGTAAGGCATCGTACATCTTCGACAGAAGCTTAATTAAAACAAGGAAAACTACTATTTCCTACTGGAAAATACAAGGGTTTTCTGTTATACTTTATCCTTGTAACAGAAAAGACTGATGATTAAGAAAGGTTCAGGTGTATGAAAGATGAAATATCAGACCAAAGGCGTTTGCTCCTCTTCCATAGATATCGAAGTAGAAAACGGTGTCGTTAAATATGTAGAATTTTTTGGCGGATGCAACGGTAATTTAAAAGGAATTGCTTCTCTCGTAACCGGTATGAAGGTCGATGATGCTGTCTCCAAATTGAAAGGAATCCGTTGCGGATTCAAAACTACTTCCTGTCCCGACCAGCTGGCACAGGCATTAGAACAAATTCAAAACGGAAATTGTTAAAACAGGAGGCTCTTATGAGCGACATGAAACCTACCAAAAAAATTGTCTTAACCGGCGGCGGTACGGCCGGACATGTAACCCCTAATATTGCATTACTGCCTAAGCTTAAGGAATTAGAATATGAAATTTCTTATATCGGTTCCTATGACGGAATTGAAAAAAGACTGATTACGGACTTTAATATTCCTTATTACGGTATAGCAACAGGAAAATTCAGAAGATATCTTGATGTAAAGAACTTAACCGATCCTTTTCGGGTAGTAAAAGGCTTTGCGGAGGCTCGTAAATATTTGAAAAAAATCCGTCCTGATGTTATTTTTTCCAAAGGCGGTTTTGTCAGCGTTCCCGTAGTGCAGGCAGCAGCTTCTCTGCATATCCCCTGTATTATTCACGAATCTGACATGTCACCGGGACTTGCCAACAAGCTGTGTATCCCTTCTGCAAAGAAGGTGTGCTGTAATTTTCCTGAAACAGTAGCTATGCTTCCCAAAGAAAAAGCAGTTCTTACAGGTTCTCCCATCCGTGAAGAACTGACAAAAGGTGATAAATTAGCGGCTCTTGATATGTGTGGTTTTACTGCCAATAAACCTGTTATTTTAGTTATCGGGGGAAGCCTGGGTGCTGCTTCCGTTAACAAGGCAGTTCGCGAAGCACTTCCCATGCTTTTACAGGATTTCCAGGTGGCACATATCTGCGGCAAAGAAAAAATTGATAACATGCTTTTGCATAAAGAAGGTTATATTCAATTTGAATATGTAAAAGCTGAGCTAAAGGATCTTTTTGCTATGGCGGACGTGGTAATTTCCCGTGCCGGTGCTAATTCCATTTGTGAACTTTTAGCACTGAAAAAGCCTAATCTTCTCGTTCCCCTTTCTGCGGCAAGCAGCAGAGGTGACCAGATTTTAAATGCAAAATCCTTTGAATCCCAAGGTTTTTCTTTAGTAATTGACGATGATAATTTATCCGCCGAACTTCTTACGGAGAAAGTGACTGAACTGTATTTTAACAGACAATCCTTTATCGATGCCATGGGCAAAAGTAACCAGCTTAGTTCCATAAATACTATTACAGATTTAATTGAAGAATATGCAAAAAAAGAATAGCTCCCAAAAGGGGCTATTCTTTTTCCCAGCTCATAATTCTCTTTTCAATCACATCAAGCGCCCGCTCATTTTCCTGCTGACAATAAGCAACCATTTCATCTTCTCCCAAGCTTCCCATCCTCTCAATATCCGCTCCTAATTGCACATAACAAATATAATTTTTAATGACCTCTATCCGGGAAGCAAATACTTTTGCCTTGTTCTGTGGCTGATTTTCATAAATGTTGAACAAAAGATTCCTGTAATCATTCAGATATCTTTCCACATTTTCCATGTAATCCTCTTTTGCCTCAACAATAATCATCATATCGATTCCGGCCTCGGAATGTTGATATTCTGCCATAAAGTTTTCATACATATTGGACGAGATGCCGGTTCGTTCCGCTAACTCTTCGTCCGATAAAAGCGTATCCGGCCAGTAATTATCTCCCAAAATATCTACAACAGCATCCTTGAGTTCCATCATAGGTGTCACGATACGATATTTGCTTCCAACTTGTATCGTGTTTACAGCATTATCTTGCTCACCACTGCTTTCACCTACATACGCATGACTGTTTTCCTGCGTACTATTATCCCCGTTGCTACAGCCTGCCATGATTACGGATACTCCTGTAAAAACTCCCAGGAACGTAATGGACAAGCCGGCTTTTTTTCTGTTTTTCCTCATACTTTGCCGCCTCCATAACTCTTTTTTCTAAGTATTTCCATTCATTAGACAAATTATGCCTGTACATGCTATACTATATGGGTATATTTTCGGTTATGGAGAAAAACTATGCTTTTTAATTCGTATATATTTATTTTTTTCTTTTTACCGGTTGTTTTAGCCGGATGGTATTTCCTGAATTACAAAAAAGCTTATACGACTGCCAAATATTTTCTGGCAGGCATGTCATTATGGTTTTATGGTTATTTTAATTTGTATTATCTGACCATTATTGTAATCAGTATTTTGGGAAACTATTTGCTCAGCTTTTTAATGAAGTTTTCTTATACCAGGTTAACTGCACGAATTGGTCTTATTTCAGGATTATTATTTAATTTCGGATTTTTATTTTATTTTAAATATTATGATTTTTTCTTTGAAAACATTAACACCGTTTTCCATACCGATTTTGCCTTAAAAAACATTCTGCTTCCTTTAGGTATCAGCTTTTTTACCTTCCAGCAGGTATCTTTTATTGTAGACAGATGCAGCGGAAAAGCGGAGCATTATTCCTTTGCAGACTATATTACTTTTGTAACCTTCTTCCCTCAGCTGATTGCGGGACCTATTGTTTTATACAAAGAAATGATGCCTCAGTTTGAGGATATTTCAAACCGAAAATTCAATTCGGAAAATTTTGCAAGAGGCATTACCCTTTTTACCATAGGACTTGGCAAAAAGGTACTTCTTGCAGACGTGTTGGCAATCATTGTAAATTATGGATTTGCACAGACGGAATTTCTTGATACACCTTCCACTTTGCTGGTAGTGCTTGCGTATACATTTCAGATTTATTTTGATTTCAGCGGCTACAGCGATATGGCAATGGGTCTTGGCAAAATGTTCAATATTGATCTGCCGATGAACTTCAATTCACCTTACAAGGCATGCTCGGTCAAGGAGCTCTGGCAGAGATGGCATATGACACTATCCGGATTTTTTGTTCAATATGTATACATCCCTTTAGGCGGCAGCCGTAACGGAAAAGTCAGAACTCTTTTTAATACTTTTATGGTGTTTTTCTTAAGCGGATTGTGGCATGGTGCCAACTGGACATACGTTGCCTGGGGCATTATGCAGGGGCTTTTGGTAATCTGGGATAACCTTGGAATTGTTGGCATTAAAGGAAGCAATGACAAAGTACCTTCCAAAATTTACATGCCGCGATGGCTTGGCTGGCTGCTTACCTTCTCTTTCTTTAATTTGTCACTGATTTTCTTTGGCAGCAGCAGCTTAAGTAATGCTTTTCAGATGTTTAAAAATATCCTTTCTTTTCATGAGACCGGTTATATTTTTAAGCTCGTACCCAAACTGGATATTCCTGAATTTTATCTGATTAAACAGGTTATTAATCTCACCAGACCGGAGCTTTTGAATTATGCTTACCTTGCATTATTCGTGTTATTACTTTTAATCAGTGCCTTTATTATCAGCCGCAGAAATGCAGTGGAAATTGTTTCGGAAAAGCAAACTTTAAGCGGTAAATTTGCTTTGGCTATCACAGTTTTATTTGTATGGTGCGTAATCTCTTTCTCACAGGTTAGTACATTTATTTACTTTAATTTTTAATACAAGGATGAAACTTCATGACTAAAAAATTTTTAAAATGGTTTATAATCGGAAGCCTCGGGCTATTATTGGCCTGCATGGGACTTGTCATATTGTTTGACCCGTTCTTTCTGTACCACAAACCGCTTCCCGGTTTAAAAGCCGTCCTAACAGACAAAGAATATCAATGCATAGGCTCACTCAAAACCTTCGATTATGACAGTCTTATTGTAGGTTCCTCTGTTTCGGAAAACTACAATAACCGCTGGTTTGATGAGGGTTTTGACTGCACCTCTGTTAAAGCAATACGTTCCTATGGCGCCACTGCCGATTTATGCTATATGCTTGATATTGCTTTTAAAGAGCATGATATAAAATATGTTTTTTATAATCTGGACCCCTCTGCCCTGTCTGCCGATCCGGTAACTACTTATGAGAGTACAGGCTGTCCCACATATTTGTATGATGATAATTACTTTAATGATATACAATATCTGCTGAACAAAGACGTTCTTTTTGAAAAAATTCCTTACCTGATTGCCAATTCCTTTATAGGTGATTATGATGAAGGAAATTCCTATAACTGGGCTCAGTGGAAGAGCTTCAACGAAGATATGATTTTAGGCTTATATATACGAAAGCCTTCTGTTACGGAAATGAAGCCTGTTGACTATTATCAGGAAAATTTAGATGCAAACATTGCACTTTTGACAAAACAGATTACTGCTCATCCGGAAACAGATTTTAAGATTTTTATTCCACCTTATTCCATGCTCTGGTGGGATAATATATATCGTACCGGTGAAACAGAAAGTTATCTGTACAATATGGAATATGCCATGGAGCAGCTTTTTATGTACGACAATGTAGAGCTGTACTTTTTCTTAAATGACAAAGAAGTTGTAACAAACTTAAATAATTATATGGATTTGTTACATTTCTCCCAGGATATTAACGAATACATTTATCATTGCCTTACAGAAGGCAGCCATCGCGTGATAAAAGAAAATTATAAAGAAATCATGACTGATATGCATGATTTTGCGTATGAAGTGGTTAATGAACTGATACTTCCTTACGAAGACAGGATTAAAGTAGATATTTACGGATAGAATAGCAATCCGAAATTCAACACATCCCAATTTTTCTTGTTATTTTAATCTGACAAATTAATCTTCTAACAGTCTAAGTCCGGCTGTATCGGTAACGGGCAGGGAAAATACAATAGCTTTTGCTTCTGATTCCATACCTGCCTGTTCCATAACCGCTTTCATAATATCATTTTTCTGTTCTTTCTTTGCCACGATGAAGATCATTTCTTTTTCAGCAGCTAATGAAACTCCCATAAACTTTTCTGCCTGTTCCATTCCGGTTCCCTTAGCGTGAATTACTGTACCTCCATAAGCACCCGCACCTCTGGCCGCATCCATAACAAGCTCAATATATCCCTGGTTGGCAATTACAACAATAAGTTCATAAATTGTGTTCTTCAAAACTGATTCCTCCTCCTTCTGGAATTCCTGATTTGCTGTTAAAAATTGCAATGTTTTTTTACCACCAATACTGCTTAAGGGAATTACAAATGCAATTCCGCCGCCGGGTGCATCTATTTGAAATTTTTTCTGTAAATCCTTTTTGGTACTAAGCCATCTGTTCTCTTCCAAAACAGTGAAAATTACCGCTTTTTCCGTATCCTCCAAACCGAGATAATCCAATATATCGCCGGACGCTGTTCCTGCTCCTAAAGAAATAAGTATTACTTCCAGTCCTTCCTCATCATAAAGCTTTAGAAACTTCTTGCTGAGATTTCTGTTTATAATTGTCGTCATCAAATATAACTTACTCATAACTCCCTCCTAATGCTTCATAATTTTTAAAGTTCTATAATTTCCATATCTCCGTAAGTATCAATTGAAACTTGTTCTGCCATAACCTCTTTGTGCAGACGTGCTTCCTTAATTCTGTAAATCATTCCAAGTATCTGAATGGTAATAAGCGGTGTCATGGCAACCATTGCTACCACACCAAAGGCATCCGCCACGATATTTCCACCAAGTGCATCACAGGCTCCCATGGCAAACGGTAAAAGAAAAGTCGCCGTCATAGGACCGGATGCCACACCACCTGAGTCAAAAGCAATCGCTGTAAAAATCTTTGGCACAAAAAATGACAAAATAAGTGCCACCGCATAACCCGGAATCAAAAACCACATAATTGAAATTCCTGTAAGAACCCTTATCATAGCAAGCCCCAAAGAAACAGAAACACCGACAGATAAACTCATTCCCATAGCCCTGGCAGAAATGGCACCGGAAGTTATCTCCTCTACCTGCTTAGTAAGAACAAATACCGCAGGCTCCGCCAAAACAATGAAATAACCGATTATCATGCCGATGGGCACTATAATCCAAGCATAAGGAAGGCCTGCTATCACCTGCCCCAAATAATTTCCCGCCGGCATAAAGCCTACATTTACTCCTGTCAAAAATAAGACCAGACCAATATAGGTGTATACCAAACCAATTAAGATTTTAATTAGTGCCTTCTTTTTAATATCTCTTGATACCAACTGAAAAACGGCAAAAAATACAACAATCGGTAAAAGAGAAATTACCATCTCTTCCATGTAAGTGGGAAAACTTACGGAAAATAATGACCATAGCTCTACGGAATTATCAATATCAGGTATCATCGTCGATGTATAATCCGCACTTTCCGGATGATAAATCATTCCCAAAATAAGTACCGCAAGAATCGGTCCGATAGAGCATAATGAAACAAGACCAAAACTGTCATCCGTTGCATGTTTATCGCTTCGAATAGCAGAAATACCTATACCGAATGCCATGATAAAAGGCACTGTCATAGGACCGGTAGTAACACCGCCTGAGTCAAACGCCACAGACAGAAAATCTCTTGGAACAAAATAAGACAAACCAAACACTATCGCATAAAAGAAAAGCAACATGTGTGAAAGTGCTATTCCAAACAACATACGAAGAAGTGCAACTACCAAAAAGCAACCCACACCCAACGCAACCGCCAATATCAATGTCATATTCGGCACAGATGGAACCTGCTCTGCCAACACCTGTAAATCCGGCTCTGAAATCGTAATGATAAATCCCATGGCAAAGCTTATTAAAATCATAATAGGCAGGTTTCTACTCTTTGTCATAATAGTACCGACTCTTTCACCCATCGGTGTCATGGCAAGCTCCGTACCAACCGAAAAAAACAGCATTCCCACAATCAATAACACGGCACCTATCAAAAATGCCAATAAAATACTCGGTGAAATGGGCGCAATTGTAAAGCATAAAAAGAGTACAATTGCAATGATTGGAAATACGGCCTTTAAAGTTTCATTTAATTTTTCTTTAAATTTAGATCTGTTAAACTGCAAAATATCAAACGCCTTTCTTTAAAAAATAATAATATCTCTACCTTTTTCTTTACCTATATAAAGTTTTTGGTCGGCTTCTTTAAGAGTCACATCCAATTCGTCACTAAAATTATACTCTGCCACCCCAAATGTCATGGTAATACTGACAGAAAAATTTTCCTTTTCTATCTTGGTTTCTTTAATGTGTCTTCTTATTTTTTCCAACTTAATACATGCATCATCACCGTTACAATCAGGGAATAACAATAAGAATTCTTCTCCACCCCATCTCGCAACCATATTTTTTTCTTGCATTTCCTCACGGAAAACCTCGGAAATCTGCTTCAAAACCAAATCACCGAAATCATGGCCGTAATTATCATTCACCCTTTTAAAAAAATCAATATCACAAATACACAAACAAAAGCTTTGATTATACCCTCTATCTTTAATCATGGCATTCATATAATCTATAGCTTTCCTTCTGTTAAAAAGACCTGTAAGTGCATCTGTACTTGCCTGTTTCTCCAACTGATTATTATATTCTATCAATTTTCCTTCCATTTCCTGTCCGTCTTTACTGAAAATGTAGGAAATAATAGATATACCGCCAAAAATAGTGATAGTATTTAACATCTGCAAAAGACTTTCCTCTGCAACGCTAAGTTCCCATACAGGGATTCTTTTACTATATAAATAAAAGAGCAGTATTCGCAGTGCACAAATACATACGGCAAAGATTATTTTAGTTATGTTTATCTGGTAACTGGAAAAGAAATATATAATTACTATTAGTATCAAAAAATGCTGTACACCTATGTTCCAGCCAAAGTAATGTACGAGACATATTACCCACATAACTGTACTTATAATAAACAACCATAAAGTTGTCAATGTTTTGTAATGGTAAGAAGATTTAAAAATTCCGATAAAAAGTAAAAAGAAAATCCCATAAAAAAATAAAATTTTTATATCAGAAGACGAAACATCCGCACATATAATCATATTCGCAATAATATACAAAGTATATAAGATAACCAGCATACGGACTACTATAATTACCTTTTTTGATTCATTTTTACCACTGGTATCTTTTCCGATATAATTTTTAAACCTTTTTAACCAATTATTCTTTTCACTTTTTTCTTTTATTTTTTCCATATTATTTTCCCCGACTGCTCACTTTCCATTATACCACCAAATTGATAATTTTCTTTGCTTAGGTTAAACTCAGTATTTGCTT
>CAYWHY010000012.1:0-38085 GCA_964458255.1 uncultured Lachnospiraceae bacterium
TCCGACTCTGCAAGCACCGTAAGTTCCTTACAGGCATAAATATCTTCACTTTTCACTGCTGTATGACGACTGTGAGGAATCATGAAATAATCGTCAAATCCACGGACAAGGGGAATTTTGCGGTTCATCACCTTGTGCTGATACACTCCGAACAGTTTTTTTGGAAGAAGTACCTTTTCCAGTCCAAAATGATATTTCAGTCCCGCCTGTGCTCCCCAACAGATGTGTAAGGTCGAAGTCACATGAGACTTTGTCCACTCCATAATTTCGCACAGTTCCGGCCAGTAATCCACCTCTTCAAAAGCAATCTGCTCTACCGGTGCTCCCGTAATAATAAGTCCATCGAATTTCATGTGCTTCAACTCATCAAATGTATTGTAAAAACGGTTCAAATGCTGAATCGGTGTGTTTAAGGAAACATGACTGTTCATTTTCATAAAAGCCACATCGATATGTAACGGTGTGTTGGAAAGAGCACGCAAAAGCTGTAACTCCGTATCCTGCTTTACAGGCATCAAATTCAGAATACAGATTTTCAATGGCCTGATATCCTGATGCATCGCACGATATTCATCCATTACAAAGATATTTTCATTTTCCAGTATTTCCTTTGCAGGCAAATCACTTTGTACTTTAATCGGCATAATTTACTGCTCCATTCTGTTTTATACTTTATTCATTTCCGAATTGCTTCACAAATTCATCCTCTGAAATAATGGGTACCCCCAACTCCTTAGCTTTACGGTTCTTTGAAGACGTGGAATTGACATCATTGTTTACCAGATAATCCGTCTTTAAAGTAACACTGCCCGTTACCTTTCCGCCGGAAGTTTCCACATAAGCCTTAAATTCGTCTCTATTCTTATAATAGTGTACATCACCTGTTATGACAAAAGTAAGTCCCTCACATTTACCTCCGGCCTCCACTGTCATATCCGCCTTTTCAATGTAAAGTTCTTTCAAAAGACTATCCAGAGATTCTCTGTTCTTCGGATTCTGATACCATTCTGTCACGGAATTTGATTTTTCGGGACCGATTCCTTCCACATCCTCAAACCCCGTTCCGCTTTTAAGTCTGTCAAGAAATCCCTCAAATCCAACGGCTGATACAATTTTTTTCCCGGCATCAATTCCTATCATGGGAATACACAATGCATAGATAAAATTCACGGGATGCACTTTTCTGCTCTTTTCGATAGCCTTTACCATATTGTCAAAGGATTTATCGCCAAAGCCCTCCATCTGTCTGATAGCATCCCCATGTTCCGACAAATGGTAAATATCCGCAAACCGGGAAATAAATCCCTCATTCATGAATTTTAACATAGTTTGGATAGACAGTCCATCAATATCCATACCCGATTTGCTCACAAAGCGGGTAAATTTTTTACCGTGCTTGGCTGTGCAGTCCGGATTGGTGCAATGTAAAGTCTTTGTTTTACTCTTTTCACTGATATGAATTTGGGTCTCTGCTCCGCACACCGGACAATTTGCAGGAACCTCAAAAACACCTTCCGATTCTTTCACTGCAATACACTTAGGAATAATCTTGTTTGCCTTAATCACTAAAAGAGTACAGGTTTTTCCGATTCCCAGACGCTCCATTTCACTGATGTTACAAAGAGATGCTCTTGAAACGGTAGTCCCTTCAAGCTGTACCGGTTCAAAAACAGCAACCGGTGAAATTGCAGATGCCGCACAGGACCACTCGATATGCAAAAGCTTTGACTCTGCAGACACATCCTGCCACTTAAAAGCATAACCGGCACGTGTTGCATGATGTCCCGTCACATTACCGGAAGCGGCATACTCTGTATCATCATAACAGATTACTAATCCATCCACAGGAATATCCATCTCCCCGCTTTCGACTTTTTTTGTCCATCGGTCAATTGCTTCTTCAAGCTGTTCCGCTTTCAGTTTCTCCCTATCTATTACGGCAAAGCCCTCCCTTTCAAGAAAATCCATTCTCTCCCCCCAGGAATTAAGCTCTTCTTCTATATAAACTAATGTAAATGCATTGAAATGTACATGACGCTCTTTTACCTCCTCCGGATTATCAAGGCTCAATGTACCGGAAGCCAGGTTCCTTGGATTGGCATACTTTTCGTCATCATCTTCAATCGTATCATTGATTAATTCAAAATCCGTATAGGAAATGGTTGCTTCCCCACGCACCACCAAATGTCCCTGATATTGTATTTTTAAAGGAAATCCTTTGATGGAATTCTTTAGATACGTAATATTACTTCCAATAATTCCGTTTCCCCTGGTAAGAATCTTAGTAAGCTTACCATCATCATACGTTAACACAAGTGTAAGTCCGTCCAGTTTCCATGAAAGCCAGATATCTTTATCCTCTGCCCATTTTTTCAGCTCCGGAATCTGTTTTGTTTTTGCAAGGGACAACGCCGGAAACTCGTGAGCCTCCCGCTCTGCGGCTGCTTCCTCATAACCGGTATTCTGAGTAGGACTGTTTGGCAAAATATACCCCGTCTCTGCTTCTAACCCCGAAAGTTCATCAAACAAAGCATCCCATTCATAGTTAGACATCTGCTCTTCCCTGCCGCCATAATAGCTTTCTGATGCTTCATTTAAAATTTTAACCAGTTCCTCACACCTTTTTTTATAATCTTCCATCCAATTTCCGCCCCTTTTTTGCAAGTTTTCTGTCATCCAAAAGGATTTTGCCGTCAAAACATCATTTCATAAAACCTGTTTTTAATGAATTTGATGTGGCTTTATTCTCCATACAAGCTGTTATTTGATTGAAAAAACAATTTTTTTACTTTTAATTCCGATTTTATCATTTCTACAATATCTATGAATCCCCTTCACAACATTTTGTGTTTTTTGCAAGCTTATATCGTTTTAAAAAAATCATCTGCAACCGCACAAATTATATAACACCTGTAATTCTTCATCTTTTACCTGGCGAAACTGCCCCGGTTTTAAATTTGCAAGTTCAACATTTACCACTCTAACACGTTTAAGTGACACCACCTGACATCCAAGTTCCTTTGTCATCCGTCTAATCTGTCTGTTGACCCCTTGAGTTAATATAATTTTAAAGGTAAACTTACCCGTTTTTTCAATTTTACAAGGTTTTGTACAAATTTTCAGCTCTTTTAAATAAACGCCTTCTGCCATTTTCAACAAAAAATCTTCCGTGATTTCCTTATTTATTTTTACAATATATTCTTTTTCGTGTCCGGCGCTTCCCTGCATCATGGCATGGATCAAATCTCCATCATTACTAAGCAGAAGTAAACCTTCTGAATCCTTATCAAGTCTTCCCGCATAAGTAACTCTTACCGGAAATTTTACCATGTCTGTCACTTTTTTATCTGCAAACTTATCTTTTTCCGTACAGACCACTCCTACCGGTTTGTAATAAGCAAGTACCACCTTTTCATTTTTTTTATGAACGGATTTCCCATTTACCAGAATACATTCGTTACCGTCAACCTGCATTCCCATGCCTGCCGTTTGTCCATCCACACTTACCCGCCCCTCCAGGATAAGTCTGTCTGCCTCACGTCTTGAACAAATCCCGCAGGCTGCCAGATATTTATTTAAGCGTTCTTTTTTCACTAACCCTCACCTACTTTTGCACATTATTTTGCAAGCTGTTTTTCTCTCTTTTCTTACTTTCCGGCTAAGATATACTCCGCGTACTTCTCCTTATCTGCCTTATCACATTTTACGGTCAGCTTTGTTCCCGTTTTTTGGTATTCCTGACTGATCAAATGAGCATTTTCCCTAAAGTAAGAGACAATATTTCCTTTTTGATAAGGAATCAGGAAGGTAACCTCTTCATAATCGGAATATACTCTCTCCAAAATCAAATCCACAAGCATAGAAAGGGAAGTTACCTCTTTTGCGGAAAGATATATCCTGTTTTCACCCACTATCTTGGGATAAACCATTTCGTTCTCACATCTGTCTGCTTTATTGTATATGGTAATTATGGGAATATTCCAAGCATTCAGTTCTGTCAAAGTTTCTTTGGTGGTCTCCATCTGCTCCCTGTAAAAAGGATCCGAATAATCTACCACATGAAGCAGTAAATCTGCATTTTGTACTTCTTCAAGTGTAGATCGGAATGCTTTTATCAGACTATGCGGCAACTTATGGATAAATCCTACCGTATCCGACAGTAAAAAATCTCTGTTATTTCCGGTATTAATTCTTCTGACCGTTGTGTCTAATGTTGCAAAAAGCATATCCTTTTCCAAAACCTTCTTTTCATCATCCTTGACATAACAGTCCACCATGGCATTCATAATGGTAGATTTACCTGCATTCGTATAACCGACCAGCGCAACAAGCGGGATTCTGGCACTCTGCCTTTTCTTTCGCTGAACTATCCGTTCGCAAGACACCTCCTCCAGTTCCTTTCTAAGTTCCGAAAGGCGATGTTCAATTCTTCTTCTGTCAAGTTCAAGCTTTTTTTCACCGGCACCTCTGTTGCTCATGTTGCCGCTGGTGCCGCCCTGCCTCGTAAGAGCCTTATGCATTCCTACCAGTCTGGGTAACAAATATTGCAGACGTGCTGTTTCTACTTGTAATTTAGCCTCTCTTGTTTTTGCACGCCTTTCAAAAATATCCAAAATCAGACCAGTTCTGTCCATAACAGGCTTTTTTAGTTCTTCCTGCAAGTTTCTAAGTTGGGATGGTGTTAAAGAATTATCAAAAATGATAAGGTCTGCTTCAAGCGTCCTTGCCAATTCTTCCACTTCCCGTGCTTTCCCCACACCAATACATAAACCTTTATTGACAAACTCCACTTTTTGTGTAACAACGGCAACCGTTTCCATGCAGCATGCCCCGGCAAGATTTTCAAGCTCCTCCATAGAGCGTTCAAAATCGCCCTCCCTGACATTGCTTTCTGAGGTTTCAACACCTACCAGAATAACTCTTTCCAATTGTTCTTTTTCTAAAAAATCTCTTCCCATAACCCCTCATTCATACAACTCATCTATTATACTGAAGTAATTTTCAAATGTTTTCTTACAACAATCGGGATCCTTAATCGTGATTTTGCCTGTTTTTAGTCCTACTAAAGTAAATGACATTGCCATTCTATGGTCATCATATGTCTCCACTTCTGTTTCTTTTACTTCTTCCGGCAAAACGGGCATAATACGGATTCCGTCTTCCTCCGGAACTTCTTCACAACAGATTCCCATCCTATTAAGTTCTGTCACAATTGCACTGATTCTGTCTGACTCCTGAAAACGGATATGACCTACATTTCTAATCAAAGTAGGAGTATCCGCAAAAGGGGCAATCGCTGCCATGGTCATTGTCTGGTCGGAAAAGTTTTTCATGGAAACACTAAGTCCCAGATACTTCTCAAGTCCTGTTCCTTTTACAAGAACCCCTTCTTTCTGTTCTACCACATCACATCCCATTTTTTCCAAAAGTTCTATAAATTTAATATCTCCCTGCAAAGAGTCTACATGCACATCTTTTACAATAACATCTGTTTTTAATAAAGGTGCCATTGCATAAAAATAGCAGGCGCCCGAAACATCCGGTTCAATCCGATATTCCGCGAGACCAAATTTTCTGTTTCCCTGTACTTTTATGCTGTTTCCTTCTTTTTGTGCATGGACTCCAAACTGTTCCATCATGGAGAGCGTCATCTTGATATAGGCTCCGTCTGCTCTGTCCCCTGTCATATTTACTTTAAGACCTTCTTCCATAAGCACCCCTGACATTAACAAAGCACTGGCAAACTGGCTGCTGACTTTGGTATCAATACTTACTTCTCTCATGGAAAGTTTGTCCGATTTCATCTTAAATGGGAAATGTCCTTCTTTCCCCTTATAAATTATCTCTACACCGGCTTCCTTTAAAATGGTAAGAAGCGGCTCCATGGGGCGCTTACACATCTGCGGTGAAGCATTCATCTCGTACTCTCCTCCCGCCAGTGCCAACATAACGGTCAAAAATCTGGCTGCTGTTCCGGCGCTCCTGACATCTATCTGTGCGTGGGAATTCGGGATTTCCCCTCCCATTCCCTGTATTGTCACTTCTCTGCACCCTTCATTTATTTCAACTTCAAAACCAAGCTTCTGTAAACTATCTAAGAAAGCCCTTGAATCATCACTGAAAAGAATACCTCTTAAAAGACATTTCCGATTAGAAAGTGCCGCCAGCAAAAGTGCCCTGTTGGTAATGCTTTTAGACCCGGGCACCTGCACCTTGATTTTCTTTACCTTATCTAATTTCTTTACTTGATAGGTGTTTTTCATAATTAAATCTCCATTTAATTTTTATCTTCTTTGTGATGTATTACCACACATCTTCTTTTCCAGTTGTCTTCGCACCACAAGGAAACAAATCAAATGTACCATTGCCGTCAGCAACCATGATACCGGGTATGAAATATACAATGTCCTTAACGTCTTATTCCATTGGAATATAGTATAAATCCAGACAACTCTAAACGCACAGGCACCCAGTAAAGAAACAATCATCGGCATAACGGCATATCCCAGTCCCCTGATACTTCCCACAAGCACATCCATAATACCACACAAACAATAAAGAGTACATATCACCTGAAGTCTCTGCATTCCATAGCTAATCACTTCCGGATCAGCAGAATATAAACTTAACAGCTGCTTTCCAAACAACACTGCTCCATTTCCCATAACCAGCCCGATAATAGTTACAAGTATCAAACATTCAGACAAAATTTTACTGATTCTGTCAAATTTTTTTCCACCTAAATTTTGTCCCGTAAAGCTTATCGCCGTCTGATGTACCGCATTCATAGCAGTATAAACAAACCCTTCAATATTGCTGGCTGCCGTATTCCCCGCCATGGCAACAGCGCCGAACGAGTTGACCGACGACTGGATTAAAACATTGGAAATAGAAAAAAGGGACCCCTGGATACCTGCCGGCAATCCGATTCTTGCAATTCTCTCAAGCTTATTCCAATTAATCCCAAGCTTGCGGGGATATAATTTAAAGCACCCTTCACTTTGCATAAGACATCTTACAATCAATGCTGCTGAAACAGCTTGTGAAATAATTGTCGCAAGCGCCACTCCAGCCACTCCCATATGAAACTTAATCACAAACCATAAGTTTAAGCATACATTGATGGTCCCTGCTATTGCCAGATAAAATAACGGTCTTCTTGTATCTCCAATTGCTCTAAGCACAGCACTTCCAAAGTTATACAAAAGCATGACAGGCATCCCAAGAAAGTAAATCCGCATATATATGACCGAATGATTAATAACATTCTCCGGCGTATCCATCAGGCTCAGTAAAGGCTTCGCTGCCAAACAACCTATTCCTGCAAGCAGAATACCACCCAGTACACTGATAACAATTGCCGTGTGCACCGTTTCACTTACTTCCTCATTCTGCTTTGCACCATAATATCTTGACACCAATACATTGACACCCACCGACAATCCGATAAACATGTTGACAAGTAAATTGGTAAGGGAACTGGTGGAGCCGACAGCTGCCAAAGCCTCGTTTCCTGCAAATTGTCCGACTACAATCACATCCGCCGCATTAAATAACAATTGTAATATTCCTGACAAAATAAGTGGCAAAGTAAATAACAGCATTTTTGAAAGCAAAGGACCGTTACACATATCTATTTCAAAATTTTTTTTACTTTTTAATGTACTCATGTCTTTTCCTGTGTCTCCTTCCTTTTATCACCAATTTAACTACTCTGGCATAATATACTAAAAGAAAAAATCTCTGTGAGGTTTTTATGAAAACAGTAGTAATAGATGCCGGCCACGGCGGTTCCGATTTCGGTGCCACTTACCTTGGCCGCCGGGAAAAAGATGATAATCTGAATCTTGCATTGGCCGTTGGCAACATACTTGACAATAACGGTGTAAACGTTATTTATACCCGTACAGATGACGTCTATGAAACGCCTGCCCAAAAGGCTCAGAAAGCCACTGCTGAAAATGCAGATTATTTTATTTCCATTCATCGCAACTCAAGCCCTTATAGTAATCAATATACCGGCATAGAATCTCTTGTATATGACCGTAACAATACTGCCGGACATATCGCGGAAAATATCAACCGTAATTTAGAGTCCCTCGGCTTTGCAAATCAAGGTGTCAACGAACATACCAATCTTACCGTCCTTAAGCATACCAATATGCCTGCCGTATTGGTGGAAGTGGGATTTATCAACACCGACCGTGACAATATACGTTTTGACAGCATGTTCTATGAAATTGCACAGGCCATTGCGGACGGATTCCTAACCACTGTTCAAAATTAAAAACGACTGTTCTTTAAAATCATCTTGTGAATTTACAGAAAACAGAGAATGAATTTGCCAAATTCATTCTCTCTCTTTCTTTAAGTTTAATTGTTAAATCTATATTTTACTTTCTAAATCTTCCAAAGATTCATATCCATATAATATTGCCGTATTTCGCATAATCATCTCTGCAAGATTTTTTTCTTTTTTGCAAAGATCATAAACAAAGTTTCCATACATATCCAATGTAGCATCAGAATAAGTGCTAAGTTCTCCGCGAAGATATGTCTCGTAAGAAGTATGATACGGAGTATCCTCATAAGTATGAATCGTCCTTGCCCGACCTGCCGATTTAGGATACATAATTGCAAAACACTCCATCCATGTTACCTGAATCTTAACAATTGTTTCTATGACTTTCCTTTTAGCTCCGGAAATTTCCGGCAAAGAATTCTTAATCTGTTCATATTCCATAGGCACCGTACTTTCCATCATACGGGCATATTTTTCCATGATTAAATTCCATCCTTTTTCATTCGCCGCACGGAAGTCGTCAATATAGCTCTGAAGTATTTCCTCCGGCCATGTATAATACTGACTTGTTCTCATAATGGAAAATGTATTCCAGTCATCCTGACAGGACGCACGGCCACCTTCATTCTTTACTTTATCAAAAGCTTCCCATTCCAGAGAAACCAATTCCTGAATCAGTATTGCCTTAGGTGACGGCTCCTGCTTACCGTTCTGCTCCTGCAACGACTGTATCGGCTCACTGTTCTGCTCACATTCCTCGCACGTTTCTTCACATACTTTTTCAGAAATACTATGCAAAATCTGTTCGGTATGATGATCCAAATAATTGTCATCTCCTGTAGTAAGTCCCTGTTTTTTCATCTCAGCAATAATGATTGCAACAATAATCTCAATCGTTGGTGGTATTTTTTCATCCCCTACAGGCATACCTGCAAGTGCCGTTAATAAATCACGAATTTCCCCAAGTATTGCCAAATTTTCCATACCTTTGTGCATCCACTTATAAAAAGGAGCATACCTGCGATTTAAAAGATATATCATCGCCATGGTATGTTTCAGGAACTCCGATAAAGCGATCTGTGCCGTTACCGTTTCACCACGTCCAAACATGCGAAGATAATTATACTGTCCTGCCTGTGCCATCAGGGTAGCTTCCCGTGCTATTTTCTTAATTCTGACTTCCTCCGGATAATAAGCAAGAATTCCTCTTCTTATTCTGGTAAATTCTCCCAAGTCATCCCTAAATACTTTTCCATTCGTAGCAGCTGCCAATCTGTAGTCATCTAAGAAAAGCCACTGGTTCTGTGTTGTAGGAACATCCGTAAGTCCAATTAAGCTCTCATAAAAATCGCTGATTCTGAATACCCCGACTCTTTTCTGTGCTTTGGCTGTAGTAACTCTGGTAATTCCCATATAAGTAGAAGGAAGTTCCTCATATGCTCTCTGAAGTTCTTCTCCTATTTCATCATACACCTGATCTGTCAGCCACATACAAAATCCGGGGCCGAAATCATGATCTCTTGATACTTCATCATCAAACCCAAAGCAATCGGACCCTTCTCCTACAAGTCCTACTGCAATCATTGACTCATACAGAGGAAAACGGCTTCGAATCATCGGAATCCCAAATTCCCGATAAAAGTCCTCACAAAGCTCCAAGCCATTCTTAAATGTTTTATTTTCAGCAGGCATTTCTGTCGGAGTTGCTCTAAGCCACTGCTCCATCTTTTCAGCAGATGGTTCTTCCTCCGCCGGGCTTTCCTCTGCCGCTTCTGCCGTCTTTGTTTCCTGTTCTGCTTCCTCCGGATGATTTTTACGCATGGTAACTAAATTAAGATTCTGCAGTGTAATTTCATAAGCTTTATTCCTTCCGACATTCTTTTCAATCTCAGCAAGTGCCAGTTTATAATATCTTTCCGATTCCTCGAAATTCCCCATAAGATACTGTGCTTCCCCCATGGCTGACAAAGCGCCGCTGTAATGATAATCTCTTTCCGCATCTTTCTCGAAAAGATAAAATGCACGATTCAAATTAGCAACTGCTTCTTCATATCTTCCCAATTTTAGTTGGGAAGCCGCCAGATTGGTATAAGTTACCGCCGTCTCTATTCTGGCATCAGTGAACTGAATGACAATACTAAGTGCCCGTTCCAAGCAATCACAAGCACTTTCAAAATCGGCCATTTCCTGAAAAAGGAGACTCATATTATTGTACAGACCGGCATATCTAATATCATCATATCCAAGATTTTTCTCATAAAATACTTTAACCGCCTGATAGGCAGCCATAGATTCCCTTAAAAGTCCTGCCGCCCTGTAAGCATTTGCAACATTTAAAAGGGTCGTCGCATACGCAGTGGTTCCTTCCATTCCAAGCTTCTGCATGAGGAGAAGTACGTCATTGCAATACTCCACGGATTTGTCAAATTCACTCATTTCCCTATAATGCCCGATTATTTCGTTCATCAGTGTAATGATTGCCCCTCTGTCTCCTTCTTTATTCGCTTCTTCCAATTTTCCCAAAAGAAATCCTTCCACTTCATTTATCTTATGCTCTGCAAACAACGAATCCAGCTGTTCCAGTACAAGTTCTATGTTCATGTGCATGCCTCCATATAGTATTAAAATTCCCTTAGGGTTATTCTATCACATAGAGAAAGTTCTTGGCAATGAACTAATACATAAAAATGTCGCAGCCCTGCCAAATCAGCCCTACCGCGACATTTCCTTTTGTTTATTCCATATGATCTAATAATTCCTGATAGAATCTTGAGTAATCTGTTCTCTTCTGCCCTGTAAACTTAATAGCCGATGAAGGATGTGAATTCATAACACCTGTTAATAAATATGGGATATCATATCCCCACACATTCCCCTTTTCTTTTTCTGCATGGATATACTTTTGTACAAAATCCATAACCGGCACCAGATTGTATTTAGGATTCCTTAAGAACGCAAGTAACGATTCCATATAACAGTTTCCGGCGCCGCGTCCCATACCACTCACTGTTGCATCCAATAGGCTTGCCCCATTGCTGAGTGCCTCAATAGTATTTGCAAACGCAAGCTGCTGATTATTATGTGCATGAATACCAATTTTTTTGTTATATTTCTCCGCCACATTCATGTATTTATCTGTTAATCTTCGAATTTGCTCCGGATAAAATGCTCCAAAACTGTCAACCAAATAAATAACATCAACATCACTTTCTGCCAAAATTTCAAGTCCCTTATCGAGATCTTCCTCCCGTACCTTGGAAATTGCCATGATATTAACCGTTGTTTCATATCCCTTATCATGTGCATCCTGAATCATCTCGATTGCGGTCGGAATCTGATGAATGTAAGTTGCCGTACGAACCAAATCAATGACGCTGTCTTCTTTCTTTAAAATATCGTTCTTGTAATCGGTTCTTCCTACATCCGACATAACTGCGATTTTCAAATCAAAATCATTATTACCGACAATTGCACGGATGTCTTCTTCATCACAGAACTTCCACTTGCCATAATCTTCTTTACTGAAAATTTCTTTTGATGCTTTATATCCAAATTCCATATAGTCAACACCCGCTTTAATGTTCGTGCGGTATAAATCCTTTACGAATTCATCGGAAAACGAAAAATTATTAACCAGTCCGCCGTCACGAAGCGTACAGTCAACCACTTTAATATCCGGTCTGAATGCAATTAAATTTCCATTATTCTTTCCCATAATGTCCTCCAAGCTGTATCTGTTTTTCTCCACTTTAAACCGTTACACTTTAAAGTCTTAAAGTATAATAAGAATAATAACCCCTTTTTCAAAAAATGTCAAGGCATGAATCCTATTTTTTTTGCACTATTTTTATACACAAAGGACCTCAAAAACAAGCAATTCCATGTCACAATTACCTGTATTTTCAATTCCGTGTGTACCAAAAGGGACATTCATCATAATATCTCCCTTTTTTACTATTTTTTCTTCACCATCCTGATAATAAACACCTTCACCGCTTAATACCACATAAAATTCATTATTATTTTTATGCTTATGCATGCCGAAGCTTGCCGACGGAGGAATTACGGTATAATTTATAAACTGAACCGGTGCCTCCATTTCCTCTTTTGAAAATACCGTAGAATGTCTGCACAGACCTTTTCCCTCATGTATCACTTCGTCTTTCAATTCCAGTTCCAAATAATTATGAATGTTCATCACACATACTCTCCGTTCATATTATCAATCAATTGTAACCCAGGTTCCGTTTTCTGATGACACAATAGCCTTTTCCATCCAATTAAAGCTCTTGAAATTATCTGCGTAATCCGTCTCACCCTTACGACTGTCCCTAAGAGCCAAACAAGCCTCTTGCAATAATCCGATTCTGGAATCCTCATTTGTGTCCGCAACCTCTATTTCCTCTATTTTATCTTCTCTATGTAATAAAATGCGTTTGCCTCTTATCTGCATTACACCATTATCACACTCAATTTCCCATTCTCCGTTCCAATCCGTTGAGGATACCGGTGATGCCAGCGTTCCATCATAATGAAAGACAATATTTCCCGTCATTTCCGTTACAAGAAAAGCCGTGGCAGGCCTATCATCATACCAACTGTATTTTGCATTATATTCCCTGCACCATACACTAACAGGCTCTTCACCACTTAAATATCTCGCCAAATCCAAATGGTGTATGGAAACATCCGATAATAACGGATGCTTTAATGTTCCGTGATAAAACATGGAATAATCCTTATGCTCATGTCTGAAATGACATTCTACATGATGTATCCTGCCAAGCACATTTGATTGCAATATTTTCTTGGCTTCGCGTATTACGGAATGATATCTGTAATTCTCCGCTATCATCAAAAAGCCTTTTGTTTCTTTAAGGACATTTCCTATCTTAACTGCATTTTCATAATTGTCCGCTATCGGCTTTTCACATAAAACCGCAATATGTCTTTGCAACAACATTTCATTAATTTCCGAATGTACAAAAGGCGGTGTTACATTCACTACCAATTCAGGCTTTGTTTCTTCCAAAGCAGTTTCCAAATCGTGAAATTTAGGAATTTCATCTCCTATGCCTTTCCACTTTTCCTCCTCCTTATCAACCACCGCCACAAGCAAAGCAAAGTCACTACATGCAGGCACCACACGGTCCGCCCAGCTGTGCCCATGATTTCCTAATCCTAATACCAATACCTTTACCTTATCCATATACTATCCCTCAATCCTTAAACACAGTTTTACATAATAATAGTATATAAAGCATGACTAAAAAATTCAATGAGAATTAATTATTATCTCTTCTATTCCGGAACGGACCATTTTCGTAAACTCCTTTGAGTTATTTTCCGGCACCAACATATAACACTATATCACGACACCTGTTCAAACTGACTGTTGTACAGTTCCGCATAGAAACCACCCCGGGCGAGCAGCTCATCATGCGTACCACTCTCAATAATGTCACCCTCCTTCATAACAAGAATCAAGTCAGAATTCTTAATCGTAGAAAGACGATGTGCAATTACAAAAGAGGTCCGTCCATGCATCAGTTTATCCATGGCATCCTGTATCTGCAATTCGGTTCTGGTATCCACCGAGCTGGTCGCTTCGTCCAGAATCAACATTGGTTTATCCGCTATCATTGCACGGGCAATAGTAAGCTGTTGCTTTTGCCCCTGAGATAAATTAACCTGATCAGAAAGTACGGTATCATATCCTTTTGGCAAGGTTTTGATAAAATGATGCAATCCGACTGCCTTGCAGGCTTCTTTCATCTTTTCATCCGAAACATCCGGTGTGGAATACACAATATTTTCCCGTACCGTTCCCTCAAACAGCCATGTATCCTGTAACACCATGCAAAACTGATCATGAACATCCTCTCTCCTTAAATCCTTAGTAGAAACTCCGTCAATCCGGATTTCACCACCCTGAATTTCATGAAAGCGCATCAGCAAATTTACCATAGTCGTTTTTCCTGCTCCTGTTGGTCCGACAATTGCAATCTTCTGTCCGGGTTTCGCTACCGCTGAAAAATCATGGATAATGGTTTTATCAGAATCCTCATAGCCAAACTTCACATGAGCAAACTCAACCGAACCTTTTACATTGGTAAGACTCTTGGTCTTATCACTCTCATCTTCCATTTCCTCTGCTTCAAGGAATTCAAATACACGCTCTCCTGCAGCTGCCGCTGACTGGAGTGTCTGCATGGACTGTGCAATCTGAGAAAGTGGTTGTGTAAAATAGCGTACATACAGCACAAATGCAACAATAACCGAGAAATCAATTGTACCATTCAACGCAAGGGAACCGCCCACAATACAAACCGCCACATATGCAAAATTGCCAATAAAGGTCATAAAAGGCATCATCAGACCGGACAGGCAGTGTGCCCTAAATCCGCTCTCTCTTAAGTTGCTGTTCAGCTCATCAAATTCCTTAATTGCCTGTGCTTCTCCGTTATATGCTTTTACAACGGTATGTCCCGCATAGATTTCTTCAATGTGCCCGTTAAGCACTCCCAGACATCTTTGCTGACGTACAAAGTATTTCTGGCTCTTTCCCATAATCGCCATCATGAAAACAAAACCCAGCAATGTAGCTGCAACCGCAGTAATTGCCATAACCCAGTTAGTAACAAACATCATAACAAGACTTCCGGCAAACAATACGAGTTGTGATACCAGATTACCAATACTCTGGTTCAGTGACTGTCCGATAGTATCCACATCATTTGTCACACGGGACAACACATCACCGATAGAATTTTTGTTATAATACCACATGGGCAGACGATTAATCTTGTGCGATATATCCTTACGCATGGACTTGGATACTCTCTGTGTAATCGTAGCCATAATCCAGTGCTGTGTGGTAGCCAATATCCAACTTGCAGCATAAAAACACACAAGGGTCATACCTACAGTAAAAACAGCGTCTAATGCAATATCTCCGGTTAATAACCCTTCTTCTATGTATTTTGATATCTCAGATAATTTATCCGGACCAAGCAGTTGTAATAGGGTACCTACGATTGCACAAATAATTGCAATGCCAAATATAACTACATTGTCCTTACAATATCCAAGCAGTTTCTTCCATGTGCCTACCAGGTCTTTTGCTTTCTCACCGTTGCCCATTCTGCCGGGACCATGACCGGGGCCACCCGGACCACGTCTTACTCTTGTCTGTGCCTGACCAAATTCATATTCTTTCTTTTCCATTATGCCAACTCCTCCTTTGAAAGCTGTGAAAGAGCAATTTGTTGATAAACCTCACAGTTTTTCATCAGTTCATCATGCTTACCAATACCGGCAATACGACCTTCTTCCAGAACGATAATCTTATCAGCATCCCGGATTGTACCGATACGTTGTGCCACAATCAGTCTGGTTACATCACCGCATTTTTCATCCAATGCTTTTCGAAGAACACGATCCGTCTTATAGTCCAGTGCCGAAAAGGAATCATCAAAAATCATAATCTCTGCTTTTCTGGCTATTGCACGTGCGATTGAAAGACGCTGCTTTTGTCCACCCGAGAAATTCGTACCCCCCTGTGCCACATAACCATCATATGTACCTTCCAGACCATCTACAAATTCCTTTGCCTGTGCTATCTCAATTGCATCTGCAATTTCTTCAATGTTGACCACATCCTTTCCATTATCGCCATATGCCACATTGGAGCGGATGGAACCTGAGAACAGGGTTGCCTTTTGTGAAACGTAAGCAATCTTATTTCGAAGAGCATGCTCATCATATTCTTTGACGTTTACTCCATCCACTAAAACCTCACCCTCTGTTGCATCATAAAAACGCGGAACAAGGTTGATAACCGTACTCTTGCCGCAACCGGTAGCGCCAATAAATGCAACGGTTTCACCTTTCCTTGCAGTAAATGATATGTCATGAATTACATCTGCTTCCGCATCCGGATAACGGAATGAAACATTTCTAAATTCCACTTCACCGACAACGCCCGTTTTACCTTCTTTTGCACTTCCGTTCTGAATAGAAGGCACTGTATCGAGAACTTCGTTCACACGTTTTGCAGAAACGGAAGATCTTGGCAACATCATGAAAATCATAACCAGCATCATAAAGGACATAACCACCTGAATGCCATATTGCGTAAAGACCATCATATCGCCAAACATTGTAATTCTTGCATCTACCGCTTCAACTCTGCTCAGCAGATATGCACCAATCCAGTATACCGCCAGAGATAAGCCACTCATAACCAGCTGCATAGATGGCATCATGAATGCCATGGTTCTCTGGGTAAATAACTGTGTCTTCGTCAGGGCATCATTGGCATCCTCGAATTTTTCTTCCTGATAGTTTTCTGCATTGTAAGCACGAACCACACGAAGACCACTCAGATTCTCACGTGTCACACGATTGATATCATCTGTAAGCTGCTGCACTTTACGGAATTTCGGCATAGTCAAAGCAATACAAATACCAACAACTGCCAGCAGAATCACAACTGCCACGCCTACCGAGAATGTCCACTGCCATTCCTTATCCGCAATTTTAAAAATCGCCCAACCGGCAGTTATAGGTGCTTTAATCAGCATCTGAAGTCCCATAACAATAAACATAAGCACCTGCTGAATATCGTTTGTGGAACGAGTAATCAGACTGGCTGTAGAAAATTTTCCAATTTCCTCCATGGAAAAGCTCTGTACTTTATTAAACATGCTGCTACGAAGGGCACTCGCAAGATTACTTCCAATTCTTGACGAGAAGATTGCTGTAATAACAGACGCTGCCAGACTACCTAACGCACAAAGAAGCATCATTCCTCCTGCCTTCCAGACCTTCGCCGTTTCATTACCCGGTGTTTCTACAAGCACTGTAATCTCACTCATATACTCAGGCATTGTCATATCAAGCCACACCTGTGCAACGATAAAAATCACACAAACCAATGCATAACACCAGTCACGTCCGCTTAATTTTTTCAATAACTTGAACATTGTTCTAACTCCTTTCCCGTAACCGTTATCAGCACACGTCATTGATGAGTGCCAACTATAATTTATTAAAAGAGACTCCCTGCGAAGTCATACATATATCTAAACATATTTCATATTGAAATTGAATCAAATATATGGTAACATTGTTGCGGAAAACGCAACAATGAAGGTGATAAACATGAACACACAACAATTAGAAAGTTTTATACAAGTAGCTGAAAATCTAAACTTTGCAAGAGCTGCGGAATTTCTTAACATCACCACATCCGCAGTCTCCAGGCAAATCCAATCTCTGGAAGAAGAACTGGATACCAAATTATTACGTCGTACCACCAAAAATGTGAGTTTAACTCCTGCCGGCATCATATTCTACAATGATGCAAAGGAAATTCTGGCCAAATTACAATTAACTACCCAGAAAGTTAAACATCATTCTGAAGCAAATATACAGGTTATTTCCCTAGGATATCCAAATGAATCCGATGTATCTTTATTAGAAAGACTTCTTAAACGCTGCCGCGTACAGCTGCCTGAAATACATCCCATTCTACGCATTGCCTCCTCACGCCTGCTACTGAACATGTTCATTCATGATGAAATCGATATTCTATTTGGTTTTAAAGATGATATTCCTATGCGGGACAGTTTCTCATATTGTGAATTGGCTCAAATTCCTGTCTGTTGTGCACTTCCGGCCGGACATCCTCTTTCACAAAAAGAAGAAATATCTGAAAAAGAGTTATTAACAGAAAACATTGTCATTTGTAATTCCCACGAAATTCCTTCACCGGTTGCAGGTATCCAGAATATGCTTAGTCACCAATTTTTACCCAATTCCACCTACTATTCCGAGAATCTGCCGGCAATGTTGACGCTAATTAAATCCGGCTACGGAATCGGAATCTTACCGGAAATGTCTTCTGCTGACACCTCAATTACATACGTTCCCTTAAAGTATGATTTTTCTCTATCTTATGGAGTATTTTATAAGCGTAATTCCAAAAATCCTGTTCTGAAAAAATTTTTATCATTAATAAGGAAATAATACTCACCTAAACCTATTCTTTTTCAATTCATAAAACCTTCTGTCAGTTTCCTGCTGCAGACGAAGAACCACTTCCTTATACTCTTCTTTCTGTAAATGTTTCGTTCTTCCCATCATGGAAAGCCAGTCAAGTACGGGAATCTTTTTCCCTGTCTTTTCAGGGTCATAAGAAAGTCTTGTAACTCCCTGTTCCACTTCGTATAACGGGAAATAACAGCAATTTACCGCAGCTTCAATTACTCTCCGCTCTGTAGCAGACTTGTCATTCCAATTTAAGGGGCAGGCAGAAATTGCCTTCACATAGGCAGTTCCGCTCGTTTTTGCATAATACGCTGCCTTACCTGCTTTCTTTATAAAATCCGTGGGATTGGATTCCGCCACCGTTGCCACATAAGGAATTCCCGTAGCTGCCATAATTTTCGGCATATCTTTATGGAAAAAAGTCTTACCGTACTGCTCTTTTCCCACATGAGAAGTGGAGCTTCTTGCGCCTAACGGAGTGGAATAAGATAGCTGATAACCGGTGTTCATATATCCTCCGTTATCATATTCAAATATAAGCAACCTGTGTCCGCGCAGTGCCGTTCCAAGAGCAGAGCCCATACCGATATCCATGCCACCGTCTCCGCTGACCATAATAAAAATAATGTCTCCCGGAGGTATTTCTCCTTTTTGCTGCTTACGATAACAGATTTCTGCCACGCCACTCAAAGTCGCAGCTCCGTTCTGAAATAAATTGTGAAGATAGGGGACCTTAAAGCCGGTTTTGGGATAAGCAGTCGTTACAATCATGGCACAGCCTGTCTGAAACAAAAAGACAACCGGATCTTCTATTCCTCTAAGGAGCAGATTTAAGTTTACCGGAATTCCGCAACCGGGACAGGCACCGTGTCCGGGTGCAATACGTCCCGGCATCGCGGTAGCGGCATTTAATATTGAAATACCTTTTTCTGCTTGCGCCAAACCAATATTTGTCCTTTCTCTTGTAACAGGAGCAAACAGCGGTGCATTATCCTCCTTTCCCTCATTCCCCGGTGTTACACCGTAGTAATCAAAATCCGGTCCTGCAGCATCTTCTGCCATGGCAAACATACTCTTGGCATCTTCCTTGAAAAAATCCTTGCCGCCAAGTCCGTAAACCAGACTCTTAATCTTTGCCCTGCTTCCAAACCGTTGCATGGCAGCACGCACCTCTAAGGACAAATTTCCACCACCGGCACCGTAGCTGTCCTGCCGGTCTGCCACCAAAATATTGCCTGCATGGTGAAGCAGTCCGTACAACTCTTTCTGCGGAAAAGGACGAAGTACATGCAGGGTAGCCGCGCCCACCTTTTTTCCTTCTTTTCGCATCTCCCCAACAGCATCTATAGACGTATCGTAGGAAGATCCTAATAGCACAAGCAAACTTTCCGCATCCCCGCAACCGACTCCTTCCACCTTTCCATACTCTCTTCCGGAAAGTTCTTTGTAGGAAGCAAAAAGTTCCGGCAACAGACGGTCAACCTTTTCCATTGCCAAATGTAATTGATACCTGTTGTTAATCAAATCCGGCTCATTCATATAAGAGCCTACCGTAATCGGATGCTCCAAACAAAGGAACGGATAATCTTCTTTTTTAGGACCAATGTATGCTCTTACAGTCTCATCATCTTCAAACCTAAGACACCGCCCTTTTTGATGACTGGTAAAAAATCCGTCATAAGCTACCACCACGGGAAGTCTCACCTGCTCTGCCAGCTTTAACGCAATCATATTAAAATCATACACCTGTTGCACCGTGCTTGCGAACAGAATAGGCCATCCCGCATTTAAAAGGTACATGATATCACTATGGTCACCCTTGATTGATAAAGGCCCTGAAACCGTTCTGCAAACCACATTCATAACCATAGGATAACGTGTGCCCGACTGAACCGGAAACTGTTCAATAGCATAAAGAAGTCCGTTGGCGCTGGTGGCATTTACCACACGGCCACCTGCTACTGATGCACCATAACAGATACCTGCCGCACTGTGTTCTCCTTCTGCCGCCACCATTACTAAGTCCGTTTCTCCGTTTGCCCGCATACTGTCCAGATTCTCCGCAATCTGAGTAGATGGAGTAATGGGATAATAGCCCATTAAATCATATCCAATCTGCTTAATGGCTATTGCCGCCATTTCATTTCCGGAAGCATATTCCATCACCTGCTTTTTCATTACACTTCTCCGCCTTCCATTCTTTTTTCTGTTAAATAAGATTCCGATGTAATATAGCCATCGGGACCTGCTTCTTCATAATATTCCGGCATTCGCAAAAGTTCCTGATTGGGAAGAAAATACTCTTTATTCGGATGCTCTGCCTCAACGCCTCTTACCAGTGCATTCACCGGACACACATCCACACATCTAAGACACCCTTTACAATGATAATAATCCAAACCCTGATTGACCATCATTTTCCGGCCTTTATACTCACCTTCTGCAAACTGAAACACCATATCAGGACAGGTAGAATGACACAGTCCGCAGTTGATACATCTCTCTTTCATAAAAAGGGGAATGTATCCCTGTCTGGAAGGCGATAAATCCGCAACTGCCGTGCTGCCGAATCTGGGATTGATGCCACCGATAGGAGCATTGGCATAGCCCCACTGCGGTTGACTGGTGCCGGCTGATACTGTCTTTGCCTGCTCACACCCGGCTGTTCTTTCTAACCTTCTGACTTCCTCATATCCTCTTTTCATTCCCTTAAGATTACCTTTTAAAGCATCCGGATACTTTTTCCCGAGAGTATCTTTGCAAATCTGTTCACCCACTGACAGGTCTTTTATTCCCATAATCTTTAACGTTGCACCAAGCATCACTACGTTAATTCTGGAATGAGTTTCCATAGCAATTTTCCGGGCTTCCAGTCCGTAATAAATGCCTGCCTTACGGTCTTGCATCGGGCAGGCATCTGCTGCTTTTTGTCCGGCTGTTCTGCCCCCCTCCTGTTCCCGGTTATGCAATGCTCCCGATTGTTCCTGTCCCGGTTCCAATGCAAGGATTACCGCAGTCTGTGCTCCGCATCCTTTAAAAACAGACTCATCCTTTAAAAGTGCCTGATGAAACACCACCAGCAAATCCGGCTCTACCACCGGAGAATGTACTCTGATTGCGTTTTCCTTATTACAATATCTTATAAAACCTTTTACCGGCGTGCCTGTCTTTTCCGAACCATAGCTGGAAAAGTTGCTGCTGTTTAAATCCAGATACTTTACTCCAAGCTCGCCCAACATTTTGCCACACAAATTTGCTCCAAGACCGCCGATACTTTCCAGACGGATTTCATAATAATCCTTTCCGGAATTCAGCCTTTCATACAAACCAAACTCACTGTCCATAACTTGCTCCATCTTTACTTTCCCTCTTTTAGATCCGTTTAAAAAATTCTTTTCCTGCATTGCACAAGGGGCATAAATAATCCTCCGGCACATTCTCCCAAGGTGTTCCCGGCGCAATTCCGTTGTCCGAATCTCCTGTTTCTTCATCATAAATGTATCCACACACTTCACATATATATTGCATCGTTTTTCGTCCTTTCTTTTTATAAATCAGTATGGTTTATTTGACGGAAAATATACGGGCAAACGGTTTGGTAAACAAAAAAAGGCAGAAACCGGACGGTTCCTGCCTTTTTATAACAAAATTCGATTTTTTATTCTGTAGAGGCAACAGCTGCCTGCGTATCAGCCACATTCACAATCTCCGGTCCTTCCGAAAAAGCTTCCGTATTATCAGCTGTCTCTATCGGATCTTCGTATTTTTTCTCCTCTTCATCGCCCCAAAGGGAATCATATTCTTCTCTTTCTTTTTGCTTTGCCATAGCTCCCATATTCTTGGCGGCCTGATACAGTTCCATACTGAATTCCATCAGTTTTTTTTCATCCTCTGCCGGAACAATTGCGCCTTTCATAAGTCGTCTGGCAACCTCCATAATCTTGCCCATGTCCTTAACATACGCTTCCATGGCATCGCCTTGTTGCTCTGCCGAAACCATATTGGCAGTGGCAGCCCACTGTTCAAGGAGTTTGTCCATGTACTCCTGATATGCTGTTTGCTTATCATCAACTGCTTTGATGGTAAGCTCCAATACCGCAGCCTCATTTGCATAAACAGTCTTTCCGTCCGGAACAACATTCATCTTATTTTCCAGTTCCCGCTTCTGCCTTAAAAGTGTAACTTGCTGCTCCCGATAGTCTTTTATCTGAGCGTTATAAATCTGTCTTGCTTCTTCTATTTTCATATTATCACATCCTTATGATTCTTAAGATACATCCGTGTATCCGGTGAGAGGCTACAAAATTATTTTTGATGGAGCTCTTTATAATGTTATCGGACAGTTTGGGGGAATTGTTGATGAAGGGTTTGAGATTTTTTAGTATATTGAGCAGATATTACTATCTCGCCCTGATTTTATTTTTCTCTTGAAACTTTATTGACAGTATACTATAATGAAAGCATAAAAAGAGCAACCGCCCACAAAGTGGTTAGCCTCAAAAATGGTTATTTAATAAGCCACTCGTCCGCCAAGACAAAGAGTTGCTTATTTATTTTTGCTTGTTGTTCCTATCTATGTAGGCAAGCAGTGCGATTAGTAATGAACCGCCTAAAAATACCAGTCTTAAAACTTCATACATATTCATCAGCACCACCTCCCCTCCATCTCTAGCCTGGGAGACTACCACTCTGTACACGATTACTCCATGTGATGATATTATCGCATTTTGTCGATTATAACAATACGTTTTCCCCTTTATTTCAATTCTGTGCAAACCACTGCACACTTTATAAAAGAGCCCCGAAACATCACTGTTTCGGGGCAATCTTTATAATCTTATACAATACCCTGTGCATTCATAGCCTCTGCAACCTTAAGGAAACCTGCAATGTTTGCACCTGCAACGTAGTTGCCGTCCATGCCGTACTTCTTAGCAGCATCATCAAGGTTGTGGAAGATGTTAACCATGATTGTCTGAAGCTTGCTGTCAACTTCTTCAAATGTCCAGCTAAGTCTTTCGGAGTTCTGGCTCATTTCAAGAGCGGATGTTGCAACACCACCTGCATTAGCAGCCTTACCGGGTGCAAAGAGAACGCCATTTGCCTGTAAATACTCTGTTGCTTCCATAGTAGTAGGCATGTTAGCGCCTTCTGCTACTGCAATTACACCATTTGCAACAAGTGCTTTCGCATCATCAAGATTTAACTCGTTCTGTGTTGCACAAGGAAGAGCTACGTCTACCTTTACAGACCACTGGTTTGTACCTTCTGCCTTCTTGTCATGATACTGTGCGGAAGGTCTTGCCGCTGCATATTCTGTCAGTCTCGCTCTCTTAACTTCCTTAACTTCCTTAAGCAGTGCTACGTCGATTCCTTCGGGATCATAAATCCAACCTGTGGAATCAGAAACGGTAACAACCTTGGCACCTAACTGCTGTGCCTTCTGGCATGCGTAAGTTGCAACATTTCCCGAACCGGAAATAGCAACTGTCTTTCCTGCAATGTCATGTCCGTTGCACTTTAACATTTCTGATGTAAGGTATAACAAACCATATCCTGTAGCTTCTGTTCTCGCAAGGGAACCACCATAGGATAAGCCCTTACCTGTAAGAACACCTTCATATAAACCTGTAAGTCTCTTGTACTGACCGTACATATAACCGATTTCTCTTGCACCTGTTCCGATGTCTCCGGCAGGAACATCTGTGTCAGCACCGATATATTTCTGTAATTCTGTCATAAAGCTCTGGCAGAATGCCATAACTTCTCTGTCTGATTTTCCCTTAGGATCAAAGTCAGAACCACCTTTACCACCGCCAATAGGAAGACCTGTTAAGGAATTTTTAAAAATCTGCTCAAATCCGAGGAATTTAATGATACCTAAATTTACGCTGGGATGTAATCTTAAACCTCCCTTGTAAGGTCCGATTGCACTGTTAAACTGTACACGAAATGCATTGTTAACCTGCACTTGTCCCTTATCATCTACCCAGGGAACTCTGAATAACAACTGTCTTTCAGGTGTAACCAGTCTCTCTAAGAGAGCATCTCTCTTATAAGCTTCCTCATTTGCCTCAATGACAACTCTGAGGGATTCAAGAACTTCTTTTACTGCCTGATGAAATTCGGGCTGTGCAGGGTTCTTCTCAACTACCATCTGAAATACTTCATCAACGTATGACATACCATATGTCCTCCTTTGGATTAGTGTATAATGCTTTTTTTGTATTCTTGTATACAATACATTTTGTATTATATAACGAGTCAGCCAAAAGTGCAAGATACTTTCATAAATTAAATTAAGATTTTTTGTTTCCTTTACAGGTACTCTTTTAATCTTTCTATGTTCTTTTCCTCAAAATCCAGGAGTTCCTTTGCCATCTCAACAGAAAATGAACTCGCGTTTTCATGATGATTCATAGTCTTCCACATATCGGTAAGTCCACGGTTACTCCCCTGAATCATTAATTCTGCAATATGGCTTGTACTGGTATTAAATATGGTATTACCTCTGATTGCCCCTTGCAGCATCATATCCTGAAAACCACTGCTCTGATAACTGTCAGCCTTTCCGGACATAAGTTTATCGGTCGCTCTGTGATAAATTTCGGAGTATTTTTTCCCCTGCCTTGCAATTTGCATTGCCAGATTATCGTCATATACCTTTGGACTGATATCCTTTATTGCCTTCACTGCCATATCTGTATTCTTCTGTATCCCCTGCAATACCTTGACATCATCTTTCTTCATATCAAATATCTCCTCTCATATCACTTCTATAAAATGCAAACTAAAAAAACAGAGCGGAACCATCCACTCTGTTTTAGTCTAACCTGTTTTCATATTTTTATTCTTCCGTTTCCTCTTCGTTCTCAAACGGATATATAATTCCCCATCCTGCTCTGATACTGTCCATAATCTTCATCATACGGATGGTCTCGCTATGTGGCATCTGAGGACATTCGATTTTACCTTCGCTGATTGCCTTAATACAAGCCTCTACCTCATATTCATAACCACTGATTTGTTTAGGTCTCTTGTATGCGGCAACCTTCTTATAGTTATTATCATAAACTGTAATACTTTCAAAATTATTGATATTCTCTACAATAGCAAATCCTTTTGTTCCGTAGATAATACCTTTTCTGTCGCTTAAGGAAACCATGGAGCTGTTAAGGACAGCAACCTTACCGTCATGATAATGAACGGTGATACTGTTCTGTTCGTCCACTCCTGTCTTCGTGTAGGAACAGGACGCATCAATCTTATTAATATTACTTCCAAACAACATAACCGCAAAATTCAATGTGTAAACGCCTACATCTAAAAGTGCGCCGCCTGCCAAAGCAGGATCCTGCAGTCTCGGTACGGAGTCAATTACATACCCCAAATTGGCTGTCAGCGTTTTGGGTTCTCCGATAACACCACTTCCAATTACCTGCTGTATGGTAGTTAACATAGGCATGTAACGTACCCAGATAGCTTCTGTGATAAGCACCTGCTTTTCCTGTGCTAACTGAATCAGTTCCTGTGCCTGTTTGGCATTTGCCGTAAATGCTTTTTCACAAAGAACAGGTTTCCCGTTTTCAATGCAAAGCTTTGCATTTTCATAATGCTCGGAATGCGGAGTGGCAATATAAATCAAATCCACTTTTTTGTCTTTTACCAAATCCCCGTAAGAACCATATGCCTTTTTGCAATCGTATTTTTTGGCAAACACATCTGCACGCACCTGTTCTCTTGAGGCTATTGCATAAAGCTTTACGTTTTTCATTCTTCTAACGGTCTGTGCCATTACTCCCGCAATACCGCCTGCTCCCATAATACCAATATTGTATTTTTTCAACATTTTGATTTCCTCTTGGCAAACACCATACTATTCTACATAATCTGATTTTACATAAGCTGTTTTTCCGTTATATTTTACCTTCGTCCAGCCGTCTGCCTGTTTCATTATAAAATCAAGTTTTTCACCTACATATGCTGTCGCAAGTGCTTTAGAATCCGTACTTGCTGCTTCACGTATTTTCACGTTTTCAATAACCGTAACCGTTCCGCTCACTTTACCTGAAGATACTTCTTCCTGCTGTGCATTTTCCTGTTCTTTAGGAACTTCTGTTTCTAAAGCCGGCTCGCTTTTAATCACCTCCAGATAATCACTTTTAATAAAAGCTTCCTTCCCCTCATACTCTACTTTGCTCCAACCATTTCCTCGCTGTTCTAACAAAGTAAATTCCTGACCAACCTGTGCCTTATCGATTTTGTCAGCCGTTTCACTATCAGATGTTCTGATATTTACAACATCTGTTGCACATACAATTGTAGTGCCGGCCACCATTTCTTCCTGTTCATTTTCTGTGGTGCTCTCTTGCGGTTCTTCCACGGGGTGTTCTTCTTTGGCAAGAATCTCTCCCACATCTTCATTAATTTTTTCTTTCAGATAAGCAATAAATTCACTTAGCTCTTTGTCACTTGCAAGGAGCTCATTATACTCCACCACTACCTTATTGTTTAAATCAACCACATCATCCTGCAATGTTACCTCTTTGATATAGTTCCATACAGTATCATCATAGGTGCCGTCATTGATATAGAACTTACCGGTTTCATCCTGTTCAATATAATATGTCTGCATTCCGGGAAGTTCCCGCTCTATATCCAAAAATTTAACTTCCGAATACACGTACGCTACATAGCTGTTTTCAGTAAACCCTGGTTTTGTATATACATTCAGTATCGGATATGACTCAATATACTTGCTCATTTCTTCTACACGTATTTTTTCGATATCATTCAAATAGGTGTTCAGTGAAGAAATAGTCTCTACATCGCCTTCTGCCTGAGCATCATAATAAGTTCTGATCACACTATTAACATCCTGATGTGCATTCTCCTCCAACTCATACTGCGGAGTAATAACTTTCTCCTGAGCGGTTGTCTCTTCTGTGACTGCTGCAACCTCTGCTTCTTTCTGAAGGTTTTCCTTCTGATTGGCATTCATTGCAATTAATATGGTAATGAGTACGCAAACAATAAGAACAAGTGGCATTAAAATTTTGGTATGGTCCATAACCCAATTCTGAACGGTCATGAACTTTTCCTTCAACATATTCAATTTGTTCTGCTTGTCCTGATTCATGGCTTTCCTTTCTTCAAAATTTATTCAAGGTGATGTAAATGCACCCGACAGGAATCGAACCTGCATTAAAGGCGTCGGAGGCCTTCGTTCTATCCGTTAGACTACGGGTGCCGGCTAAAATATTACGATTTTGTTACATCACCTTGAATATCATATCATAAGCTTTTCAGAATGTCTAGTCTGACAACCTTAAAAACTGTGAAAGCTTTGTGTCTAAACACATTTAGCCAAGGCATTTAAGCTTATCTTCTGCCCTATTGTAGTAATAAACCGTATCTGCCAATACCTCACATTCATCCACATGTGTATGGTTAATTTCCGTTACCATGGAAATCAATGATTCTGCCGTTATATTCATGTCAAATGGCAATAAAATCACCTCATGGATGGAGCTTGGCAAAATATACAAATCCTTTTCAATCTCTTTTGCAAAATTTTTGATGACATCAGGATAAATCATACAGGCAGCACCATGAACCTTCTGTTGATTCGTCAACACATACATGGGAATTTTTTCTGTTTCCATTTCTCGTTTAACCTGTACCAAAAAATCCTGCATCAATTCCTCACATACAATTTCTTTTTTTAAAAGTCCAAACATAACATTCTCAATATTTTCAATTCCGGCAGGAAATAAAACAGGTGTGTTTTTCATGGCATTTCTATACAATTCCTCTTCTTCAATTTTCCAATATTTTAAATGTGCATGTGTAATCAAAATAGAAGCCTTTCCCCAAAAAGGCGGTTCATTTACCGCATAGTAAAAAACAACTGCCAGATTGCAGAATGTCCTATGAGGAATTTCCTGCAGAAGTTTTCGGTTTTTTTCAAAATTTATCAATTTAAACGCTATCTGTTTTTTTGCTTTATCGTAGTCTTGAAAGCCCGACAAATCTACAGACTCCTCATAACGGTTTTCCAAAAACATATCATAAATTGCCTCTGCAATTTTTTTGATTGATACGCCTCGCTTATACTCATTATAAAATTCATCAATATAAATGGTTGGTGATGCGTTTTTATCTTTTTCTTTCAGAATGATTCCGGTCCACACGACTCCATTGTTCTTTTTTACCGAATCTGCAAAAACGTCTATATTACTTCCCACTTTTTCCTTTATTAACTGAATAACAGACTCTTTGAATAACTCAAAGTTCATAGATGTGCTCATATAAATACCTCTTTCTACTTAAAATAATTAAGATTTTGATTTTTCAGGCAACAGAAAAAGACAATGATATCACTCATTGTCTTTCAGGCTTTTGTTTAGGATGACGATTATACTCTGGATAAGTATTCTCCGGTTCTGGTATCAATCTTAATCTTGTCCCCGATTTCTACAAACAAAGGTACATAAACAGTTGCTCCTGTTTCTACAGTTGCAGGCTTTGTAGCACCTGTCGCTGTGTCACCCTTAAATCCGGGTTCAGTTTCTGTGATGTCCAATTCTACGAATAACGGGGGCTCAATAGCAAATACACCTCCATTATGGGAACATACTTTAACCATTTCATTTTCTTTAACGAACTTCAAAGCATCACCTACTGTATCAGCATTTAATGCAATCTGATCATATGTTTCAACATCCATAAAATTATACAGTTCTCCGTCTGAGTACAGATACTGCATATCTTTTCTGTCAATTCGTGCCTGCGGACACTTTTCAGTAGGTCTGAAAGTCTTTTCCACTACGCCGCCACTCTTGATGTTTTTCAGTTTAGTTCTAACAAATGCTGCTCCTTTACCGGGTTTAACATGCTGGAACTCAATAATCTGGTAAACATTATTATCTAATTCAATCGTAATACCATTTCTGAAATCACCTGCAGAAATCATAAAAATATTCCTCCTAAAATTTTCACGTTATAATTCCTTATAAGTTTAATATAAATAGTGATATTTTTCAACTACTTTCTTCAACAGATTCTCTTTTTTTCAAAAAACAGTATTCTCATTCCTCTGCCTTTTTACTTTCAAGGAGGAAATCAACAGCCTCTAAATATCCGTTAAGTCCATGTCCGTAAATCTGTTTGTCACAGGCAGGTGCCGTCACGGAAACCTTGCGAAACTCTTCTCTTTTAGTAATATCAGAAATATGAATTTCTACTTTTGGAACGGTAATACTTGCCAATGCATCATGAATGGCATAGCTGTAATGTGTATAGGCACCGGGATTAATAACAATCCCTTCCGTACCGTCAAAATAGGAATCCTGAATTCTGTCTATAATGCCTCCTTCATGATTACTCTGGAATACCTCTATCCGGCAGTTGCATTCTTTTCCCTTATCAGCAATCATCTGTAACAGATAATCATAATCCTGTGTTCCGTAAATATTTTTTTCACGAATTCCCAAAAAATTTAGATTGGGTCCGTTTATAATCAGTATTTTCATTCTGCCATCTTCTCCTTCTCTACAACTTCCGCAATTATTTCATCAAAACTCTTTTCGGATACATCAATTATATAATCTGCACAAGTTTCATACAAGGGGTCTCTCATTGTAAGCAATTCTTCTATTTTTCCCTTTGGATTATCCCCCTGCAAAAGAGGTCTTGTAGTATCACCCTTTAATCTCTCATAAACTGCCTCTTTGGTAACCCGCAGGTAATAAACTCTGCCCAGTTTCTTTAGCAGTCTGTGATTCTCTTCCTTCATGGGAAGCCCACCACCTGTGGAAATAATCTGATTGTCAGATTCTTCTATCAGCTGCTTTAAGCAATCTGTCTCCATCTGCCGAAAAGCAGGCTCTCCCTTTTCCGCAAATATCTGTGTTATGCTTACGCCCTGCTTCTTTTCTATCAGCTTGTCCGTATCAATCATTGTTTTCCTAAGAGCAAAGGAGAGTCTGATTCCCACACTTGATTTTCCACATCCCATAAAGCCGATTAAAATAATATTGTTTTTCTTACTCATTTTCAATCATGCCTTTCTCTTATCCGTATCGTATCTGCGTAGTTAAACATCGACTCTATGCTTTAAAATCTCATAAATTTCACCCACTGTTTCCTCAGAAATTTCTGTGTTGTTCCAAAGTTCGTAAGCAACAATTCCCTGATAAAGAAGCATCTTAAGTCCGTTATATGCAAGTCCGCCGTTCTCTTTTACCAATTTCATAAATTTTGTTTCCGCCGGCTTATAAATCAAATCGTATCCGGTATGTATCTTTTGATAAAATTCCTTATCCTCTATCACTGCCTTATCCGAATCGGGATGTAATCCCACGCTGGTCCCTTGAATGGCAAGGAATTTTTTATCCGGCAATTTCCCGTAATCGGCTGTCACCATGGGAACAATACATTCCTTTCCGAAAGTCTTGTTTACTTCATCTGCTACTGTCTGTGCTTTATCAATGGAACGGTTTAAAAGATAAACCTTTTCTGCACCTTTTTCGGCACATAAAAAAGCAACCGCTCTTGCGGCTCCCCCGGCGCCCAGTAATATTACCTGCTCACCTTCTATCTTAATTCCTTCGCTGCACATGGCTCTGTAAAGTCCCAAAATATCAGTATTATAGCCTTTATAACCTTCCTGTGTTCTTACAAGTGTGTTTACAGCGCCGATGTTTTTAGCAAGCTCATCTATATCGCTAAGACAGGCAATAACATCGCTTTTATAAGGAACAGTTACATTCATTCCAAGCACATTTAATCCAAATGCACCTTTAACTGCATCATCCAGAAATCCGTTTTCCACATAAAAAGGAACATAAACAAGATTATGCCCTGACTTCTCTGCCAATGTATTATGTATAGCCGGAGATAAGGTATGTTCTATCGGATTCCCTATTATTCCGCAAAGTCTTGTATGTCCGTTAATTTCCATGATTTTATCCTCACTTTTATTGCAAATATACTTTTCCTTCTTTGCTACATTTCTTTTTATAGAAAAATAATACTATTTTTTCAAAATACCTTTTCAAAACAATCTGTATTTCTTCTTTAGAAGCTATGGGCTGTACCAGAATTGAAAAAATTCCCACTCTTCTTGCTCCCCATACATCGGTAAAAAGCTGATCCCCCACAAAAAGCGTAGTTGTTTTATCGGTTCCCATTTTTCCCATGGCGTTTTCATATCCCTTTTTCCCGGGCTTTCCTGCTTTAAAAATATAAGAAGCCTGCACCATATCATTGAACATTTTCACGCGCGGCTCCTTGTTGTTGGAAAGCAGCATAATCTGAAAACCCAGCTCTTTTAAGTGCTTAATCAATCGTATACTTCTCACATCTGCCGGTGCTCCATGCTCTACCAGCGTATTATCTATATCAAAAACAATACCTCTATATCCTTTTTTATAATAAGCTTCAAAATCAATATCGTAAGCGGAACGCATATAACAATCCGGATAAAAGCATTGAAACATATTCTGATTTTTCCTTTCCTTCTTAAAGTTTTTAATTCACTTCAATTCCTGCTGCCTTTAACAGCTTACCCGTGTACTCACTTTTAGGAGCAAAATACACATCTTTCACTTTCCCTCTTTCCACAAGCTGACCGTCCTTCATAATCATAACCTTGTCACATATATGATATACGACACGCAAATCGTGGGATATAAATAGGATAGCCAGTTCCATTTCCTCATGAATTTTCTCGAACAATTCCAGAATCTGTGCCTGAATGGTTACGTCTAATGCAGAAACCGGTTCGTCCGCAATTAACAGCTTAGGCTCTAACATAAGTGCACTGGCAATACAAACTCTCTGTCGTTGTCCGCCGGAAAGCTGACGGGGATACCTGTCCATAAATTTTTCATCGAGCCCCACCTTATCAAGCATGGCAATTACCTTTTTTTCTCTTTCCTCTTTTGTGTAACCGCCTTTTAACCTAAGAGGCTCCTCCAATATCCAGCCTACTTTCCTGGATGGATTCAAGGAACCATATGGGTCCTGAAAAACCATTTGGGGATTTTCCACCGACTTTACAATTGTTCCCTCATAAGGAATCATTCCTAAAACCGCTCTGGCAAGCGTAGTTTTTCCACTGCCGCTTTCACCGACCAGTCCTAAAATTTCTCCTTTTTCCATGGAAAAGGACACGTCTTTTAATATTTGTATGTTTTTTTTCTTTTCAAAAGGAGTTTTTCTGCTGTTTTGATAAGAAACACACAGATTAGAAACCTCCAGGATTTTTTCTGCCATACCTTTTATCCTTTTATCAAACTACTATTTATTTCTTTCCACCCCGGGAATCGCAGCAATCAGTTTTTTGGTGTATTCTTCCTTGGGATGATTGAAAATCTCTTCGGTAGGACCGCATTCTACAATATAACCGCCCTGCATAACCAGCACTCTTTCACACACCTGTTTCACAAGACTTAAATCATGGGAAATAAAAATAATTGACGTATTTTTCTCTCTGTTAATTTTCTTAAGAAGTTCCACAATCTGTGCCTGTATGGTTACATCCAAAGCTGTCGTCGGCTCATCCGCAATCAAAATCTTGGGAGTACAAATCATTGCTGCTGCAATCATCACTCTCTGCCTCATACCGCCTGACAATTCATGAGGATACTGCCGATAAACAAGCTCCGGATTATCAAGCTCCACGTCCGCAAGCATGGAGATAGCCTTCTCATACCTTTCTTCCTTTGTTAAATCCGTGTGAATCCGCAAGGATTCTTCTACCTGCCAGCCAATCTTTTTGACCGGATTTAAAGAGGTCATGGGCTCCTGAAAGATAACGCTGATCTCATTTCCCTGAATGTTGCGGAGCACTTTACGCTCACAGGTAAGCAAATCCGTTCCTTCAAAAAGTATCTCGCCTCTTTTTTGCATATCCTTACGTCTAAGCAGACCCGCAATGGCAAGTGCACTCATGGATTTACCGGAACCGGATTCTCCCACAAGTCCTACGATTTCTCCTTCGTCTAACGTCAGGTCAAAATCATACACCACGGTTTCCGGAATCAGGTGGTCATGAAATTCAATATTCAAATCAGTCACTTTTAAAAGATGTTTTTTATCCATGGAAACTATTCCTCACTTTTCAGACCGTCTCCTAATAAACTAAAACCAAGTACCATCAAAATAATGATTACACCGGGGAACATCGCATAAGTCGGTGCACTAAACAAATAAGACTGTGCCTCTGAAAGCATTCTGCCAAGACTTGCATCCGGAGGCTGTACGCCTATTCCCAAAAAACTCATACCGGCCTCTGCCAGTACGGCATTATTGAACCCTATCATGATGGCTGAAAGAAGTACAGTTATGGTATTCGGAAGGATATGCACAAACATAATACGCAAATCACTTGCCCCCTGAAGCTTTGCGTTTTTGACATAGTCCCTATTTTTACATTTGATAAATTCACTTCGCACAATCCGGGCAAAGCTTGGGATAAAAGCAATTCCGAGTGCCAGAATCACCTGATACTTTCCGCTTCCGAAAAGGCTGATAAAAAGAAGGGCTAACAAAATACTTGGGAATGAAAAAACTGCATCATTAAAGCGCATCAGTATTTCATCCACAATCCCACCATAATAGCCTGTAAGTGCTCCCATGATAATTCCGAAAAATGTTCCTATAAAAACAGTTCCTGCCGCTACAATCAGGGTGGTCCTGCTTCCTTCAAGCACTCTTGAAAATACATCTCTTCCAAAATTGTCACAGCCCATGGGATGCTTTAGGGAAATTCCCGCAAACTTTAGGCTTGCATCCATGGCATCGGGATCATAAGGTGTGTAAAATACGCCTACCAGAATCATTAACAGTATCACACTTGTAATAATGCCACCCACTATTAAATTATAGTTTTTCTTTCCGTTTTTGTTCACAATTTGTCCCTTTATATCCTTTGAAATCTTATTCCACGGTAATTCTCGGATCCACAATTCCGTAAATAATGTCTACCACCATATTCACCACAAGTACCAACAATGCAATGCACACAATCACTGCCATTACCACCGGATAATCCCTGTTGGAAATGGAAGTAAGCAAAATTCTTCCAAGCCCCGGTATACTGAATACCTGCTCTATAATAATACTTCCGGCTATCATATCCGCAAGAGCCATACCAAGAAACGTAATCACCGGAATAACTGCATTTTTAAGCACATGTTTATATAAAACCGCTTTCGTATTGTTTCCTCTGCTGTAAGCAGTTCTGACATAATCTAATTTTGATTCGCTGATCACGGAGCTTCTAAGAAGCTTCACCGCCATGGCTGCCTTAGGCATGGCAATGGCAAATGCAGGGAAAAATAAATATCCGACAAAACCCGCAATATCTTTTTCATAGGAAACATAACCTCCCGGTGTAAACAGCTTTAAAATTCTGCCAAACACAAGTGTAATTAATATTCCTGCAAAAAAAGGCGGAAATGCCATGATAATCTGATTGATTATATATATCATTCTATCAATAGTACCACCTGCATGTCTGGCGGTATAAATTCCTAAGGGAATGGAAATCACAACCATCATAACAAAGGCCAGTATAGTTAAAGTAATCGTTACGGGGATTTTGTCTGTCACCATCTCACTGACAGGCATCTTGTAACTGTAAGATGTTCCCATATCTCCTTTTAAAAAGCCTGATGCCCATCTTCCGTATTGCACCAGCACCGGGTCATTTAAACCCATTTCTTCCCGAAGTGCCTCTACTTTCTCCGGTGTCGCCTCTGTTCCTAACAGGGAAGTAGCCGGATCCCCGGAAATAAAATGAAATGAAAGAAAGACAAAGAGCGTCACTGCAAACAAGGTTAAAAACATGGTAATTACCTTCTTCCCTGCATACTTCATCTCTTTGTCCTCCTGCTTTATGGTTATTCAGCTATTTATTACTCAACTATTTTCAGTTTCGCAACATCCTGTACATATAAAGGATAGAACTCATATCCTGTATACTTCCTGTTAATTGCAACAAATTCCGGCAAGTCCTGAATATATACGTTTGCCGCATCCGTAGAAAGAATGGTCTGACATTCTTTGTAATACTTGGTTTTTTCTGCATCATCCGTGCTTGCAAGTGCATTTGCAAATGCCGTATCGTATTCTGCATTATTGTAATTAATGAAGTTCTTTGATGATTCGGAAGTAAATCTCTGTAAAAGTGCCGCTCCGGTAATATTGTTAGCATCAATTCCCACTACCGTAGACTGATACTCTCTGTTTTGGTAAACATCGCTGAGCCAGCTGTCCCATTCAATCAACTGAATTTCAGCATTGACACCGATTTCCTTAAACTGCTCTACAAGCACCTGTGCCGTATCGATATGAGGCTGATAGTTGGAAGGTACCGTAATGGTAAAAGAAAATCCGTTCGCATATCCCGCTTCTTTAAGCAGCTGTTTTGCTTTTTCTATATCCTGATTATAAGTATCATTCAGCTCTTCCATAAAGTACTTTCCGAAAGCCGGAAACATGGAACTTCCAAGCTCTGTTCCTTTTCCGTCAGAAATAATTGTCATGATTTCATCAGGATTGATTGCATAGCACAAAGCCTGACGCACTTTTACATCATTAAACGGCTCTGCATTATGATTTAAATAAAGTGCCTGTACCAGATTCATGGTTCCTTCAAGAACCGTAAATTCGTCAGACAATTCCGCTGCCTGAGTTGCCGTTACTCTGGCAAACATATCAATGGAACCGCCCTCTAAATCCATAACAATGGAGTCTGCATTGGCACAAATCTTAAAGGTAACATGTTCAATGTTTGCAGGTTCACCCCAATATTCGTCAAATTTTTCCATTACGAAATTTTCCTGCGGAGAACGTGACACAAACTTATACGGGCCTGTACCGATCGGTCTAATATCGGCATTTTCGTTAGATGCCGGAATAATGGCCGTTGTCATATATGCCAGAAATTCTGTATCTGCTTCCTTAAGCGTAATTACAATCGTGGACTCATCTTTAACGGTAACGCTCTCTATATTAGAAAACGCCTCTACCAGAGGTCCTCCGTTACTGGTATCGGCGCATTTATCTATCGAAAATTTAACATCCTCTGCCGTTACCAAACTTCCATCATGGAATTTCACACCCTCACGCAAAGTAAAAGTATAGACTTTACCGCCTTCCGATTCCTCGTAGGCACTTGCCACAGCAGGGATTAAACTACCATCACTAGCAGGCTTAACCAGTCCTTCAAACAGGTTAAACAGTACTTCCTGAGTTCCTGCCGCCACCATTTTGTGGGGGTCAAGACTTTCCTCTAAATCCTGAGGAATACCGATGGTAATCTGAGAAGAACTCTCCTCTTCCTTATCACCTGAACATCCGATCAGTGCAATAGCAAGCGTTGTCAACACGAAAATCAAAAGAAGGCTTTTCAAACCTTTTTTTTTCATGTTTCAGATTCCTTTCTCTGATTTATTATTTAGTTTTGACACATAATTCATGCCTGAATCATTGTATCCAATATCTATTCAAATTGCAACAATTATTTTAAAACTTTCTTGAGTTCATCCATAAACGTATTAATATCCTTAAACTCTCTGTAAACGGAAGCAAACCTTACATAAGCAACCGCTTCCAAATCTTTCAGCTTGTTCATAACAAGCTCACCGATAACACGGCTGGGAATTTCTTTCTCTTCCATGTTAAAAATTTCTGTTTCCACTTCATCAACTAACTGGTTAATCTGATTGGCACTGATAGGTCTCTTATGGCAGGCACGAAGCACACCTGCTTCGATCTTGGAACGGTCATAAGTTTCTCTGTTGTCATCCTTCTTGATAATAATAAGAGGAATCGTCTCTACTTTTTCATAAGTAGTAAATCTCTTATCGCACTCATCACAAGCGCGACGACGTCTGATGGAGTTATTCTCCTCAGCCGGTCTTGAATCAATAACTCTGGTATTTTCGTGGCCGCAATACGGACATTTCATATGGTTCTCCCCCTATAATTTCTTCCTTTTCATATAAAAACACTTTTTTGATAATAATGCCATTATATTCTGTATTGGAAATTATGTCAACCTTTCGGTGCAGATATCCACAATAATAATATCCGGTCCAATCTGCCTGATATCTTTAAAAGGAATACAAAAATCCGGATCAGAATTAAAAAAATTACAAATCCTGTTTCCTCCTGATACAAATATCTTGCAGATTTTTCCGCTGCACTCATCCAATTCAAAATCTGAAATTCTGCCAAGTCTCCTGCAATCCCTTAAATTAATTACATCCTTACATTTCAATTCCGAAAACAGCATATACACACCTTATGTTCATTCTCTCTATACTATATGCCTTTGTTTGCAAAAGGGATTTTTAAAAATAAACGGATGAATATTTTCCCTTTATTTGGTGCATGATTCTATTAGAGTAAACAAGGAGGCAAAAGGATGGCACAGGGAAAAGTGGAAATCTGTGGTGTAAATACAGCAAAATTACCTCTATTGAAAACCACAGAAAAAGAAGAGTTATTTGCACGCATCGATAAGGGCGATTTAGATGCACGGGAAAAATATATTGAAGGGAACCTAAGACTGGTATTAAGTGTTATCAAACGCTTTTCATCCAGCAACGAAAACGTAGATGATTTATTTCAGATTGGCTGTATCGGACTGATTAAAGCCATTGACAATTTTGACTCTTCCCTAAATGTAAAATTCAGCACCTATGCTGTACCCA
>CAYWHY010000013.1:0-37074 GCA_964458255.1 uncultured Lachnospiraceae bacterium
GAAGAGTTGTCTCCTGACCTTCAGTATACATGATAACATCACTGTGGTCAATGCCGTAATAGTTCAGGGCAGAGATAACACGTCCCATGGTAGCCTGCCACTCTCTGCAGTCCATGACGCTGATCACTTCGGCAATGGTAACACCGGCAAGCATTGCTACACAGGTTTGTCCGCAAAGACCATCTTCCGGCTGGATAATGATATCCATGCTGTCAATTTTACGGATTGGATTGTCAAAGCTGTAAGGACTGTTCTGGTTCATCTGAATCAGACTGCCGGTTACATGAAGAAGAATTTTGTGCCTCTGGTTGATGTCAATATGGGAAACCTCTTCTTCTGTTAAATGAATTTTATAATTTCCTTTTTCTTCTGGAAGAAGTTCACAGTCGATAATCTTGTTGTCGAGAACAAGGTCTGCCTGAATTACGTCTCTTTGTTTGCACACTTCCCAAATATTAAAAGGAATGCGGATTGTGTAAATAGCATCATTTTTGTCAATTTTGCCTTCGAAAAAATACCTCATTGCGAACCCTCCTGTAAACGCTTTCATTATTTAAAATATAGCAGATTTTGCGCTGTTTGAAAACAGTTTTCGAGTAAAAAAACACAAGTATCTGAAAAAAAACATCCTGATAAAAAAGTAACAAACTAAATAAAAAATTTTAAAAAATTTCACAAAAAGTACTTGCATTTTATTTTGAAATGGGTTATCATATCCAAGTGCATGGCACAAAAGATATGATGTATAGGGCTATCGCCAAACGGTAAGGCAACGGACTCTGACTCCGTCATTTCAAGGTTCGAATCCTTGTAGCCCTGTTTCCCCTTAAGCCTCAGCGGAGAAATCTGTTGGGGCTTTTAAAATTTGTTTTAACTATCTAAATGTAGATTATATATTGATTTTTTGTAATAGATATTGTATGATGAGTTTACATAATTTGGACATGACATTTCATTTATCATATCTTACGGAGGTATATCTTATGAAGAAGTACGGCATTGTAAAAATTTGTCTGGCAATTTGCCTGGTAGCAGGGATGATTTTAGTTCCTGCAAATTTGATGGAAGCTGACGCAGAAGAGGTAATTGCAACTGTAGAGGGAACTGTTTTGTCAGAGACAACGCACGAATTGTTGCAGCTTTCTACCAAAGAAGGAAAGATGGAGATTAAACTGGACAGCAAAACAGATACCGGTGGATGCAAAATGTTACTGACCGGCGAAAAGATTAGTGTTTCTGTATCCCATGGCTTTGACGGATATCTTCATGCTGTTAAAATAAACAGTATTACGGATGCAAAAAGGGTTTCTCTGGATTCCGCAACAACCGCTGTTGTGACAGGTACAGTAGATGCAAAGTCCAACGGTGATATTTTATATTTTGATACGACCTATGGAGAAATGGAGCTTAAGCTTGATACAACGACAGATATGAGCGGATGCAAAATTCTTGTGGCAGGAAAAACATATGAAATAACATGTGCACGTGGTTCTGATGCATATATGCATGCCACTAAAATAACGGATGCAGCCACCTCTGTGGGAACTTCAGTAACAACCACTATTTCCACACTTACCCCCGCACCGGCTTCGGCTATTGATTCCGATGTAAAGACAATGTCTGTTTCCGGAACGGTCTCCTCTAAAACGAAGGAAAATCTTCTGTACCTGTCTACTGCCGAAGGTGAGATGCAGTTTGTGATTGACAGCAAAACAGACAGCCGGAATGGAATGGTGCTTACAGAGGGAACAAAATTGACAGTTACTTTTTATCATGGTTCTGATGCTTATCTTCATGCAGCTGTTTTAGAAGGGACAAAGAAAAATACGTTGAAGACTAAACTTGATAAATATTCTGAGGCAGAGGTAAGCGGTACCGTAAGAAGTAAGTCCAATGAAAATATACTTTATTTAGATACGATTCACGGAGAGATGGAACTTAAGCTTGATGCTGTAGAGGATGTAAACGGATGTAAGGTTCTGGTTGCCGGAAAGAAGCTCAGCGTTACCTGCGTAAGAGGCGACGATGCTTATATGCATGCAGTAGATATTACGGGAGTTTAAGACATACAATTAGAGTATTGGTATCATAGTTAAAAGACCCCGGTTACTTGTATAGTAATCGGGGTGTTTAATGCATGTGACAAGAGGGAATAAGAATGTATAGTTATCAGAGCAGAATCAGATACAGTGAGCTGGACGCGACAGGGCAACTGAAAATAGAGTCGTTATTAAATTATTTTCAGGACTGCACCACATTTCATTCCGAGGATATAGGACGTGGCGTGGATTACCTGAAGAAAGAGCATGTATTGTGGGTATTAGGGTCCTGGCAGATTGTGGTGGAGCGTTATCCCGTGCTGGGAGAAAGAGTTACGGTTGCTACAGCACCTTACGATTTTAAGGGCTTTATGGGTTATCGTAATTTCTTAATGACGGATGAAGATGGAAACAGGCTTGCCTGCGGAAATACCATCTGGAGCCTGATTGATACGGAAAACGGTCATCCTGTCAGACCTTCCAAGGAGATAATAGAACCGTATATTATTGAGGATAAGCTTGATATGGAATATGCACCCAGAAAAATTGCCGTTCCGGATAGCATGAGGAAAGGGGAAAGTGTGATTATCAGACCGCATCATTTAGATACCAATCATCATGTGAATAATGGACAATATGTGCGAATCGCGCTGGACAGCTTAGGAAAAGAATACCAAATTAAGCAGCTTCGGACAGAATATAAAAAGCAGTCATATTTAAATGATGTACTGATTCCTTATGTTTCTAATGTGGAAGACAAAACCTGCGTAATTGTTTTAGTGGATGACATGGATGTTACCAGATGTGTAGTGGAAATCAAAACGGTATAAGTCACAAAACAGAATACGAAAAGGATGCGGAGCGGAAAAGAACGGAGAGACCAATATGATAGAATTAGGGAAAAAACAGAACCTTACAATTGTAAAAAAAGTGGACTTTGGTGTCTATCTTGCAGACGTGGATGAGAGCACGGAGGATAAAGTGCTGCTTCCTGCCAGACAGGTGCCTGCGGAAGCCGGGGTAAATGATAAATTAACAGTTTTTGTCTATAGGGATTCCAAAGACAGACTGATTGCTACCACAAAGGAGCCGGTGTTACAGGTGGGTGAGATGGCGCTTCTTACCGTGCGCCAGGTGGGAAAATTCGGTGCTTTCCTTGATTGGGGACTTGAAAAAGATTTGCTGCTTCCGTTTAAGGAGCAGACTACGCAGGTAAAAGCCGGTGATCAGTGCCTTGCAGCTTTGTATATTGATAAAAGTAACAGGCTTTGTGCAACAATGAAAGTATATCATTATTTGCAAACAGACAGTCCTTACAAAAAAGACGATAAAGTAGAGGGAATTGTTTATGAGATCAGCGATAATTTCGGAGTGTTTGTTGCGGTGGATTATTGTTATTCCGGACTCATTCCAAAGAGTGAACAGGTAAAAGGGATTCGTGTAGGCGACAGAATTTGTGCTCGCATCACGCAGGTCAAAGAAGATGGGAAATTATCTCTTAGCATAAGGGAAAAGTCTTATCTTAGAATTGACGGGGATGCAAAGAAAATTTTGGAAATGCTAAAAGAGCAAAACGGCAGATTACCCTTCGGTGATAAATCGGATCCGGAGCTTATCCGTTTAGAAACCGGAATGAGCAAAAACGAGTTTAAAAACGCAGTGGGTCATTTATATAAACAGCGCCTGATTCTGATTGAAAAAGAAAGCATTACGTTGCTGAACAGGAATTAGGGGGAAAGTGAAGAGAGGCAGAAGGAAACGGTAAATGAATGGTAAAAAAGCAAGTATGGCATTTTTAATAACCATGGTACTTTATATAGGATGTGTTTTCGCGGTGGCATACCGTTTTTTGGCAATTGCCGGTAATTTTATGATAGGAAATATGCTTTGTGAGGGCATAGTTCTTTTGCCGGCTTTATTGTTTGTCATTTTTTCGGAAAAGAAACCATGGGAATTCTTGGGTTTTAAGAAAATAAAAGTGCTGACGGCTCTTGCCATTATTCCATTTACGGTGTTTACCATGCCGCTTATATCATTACTTAATCTGATTTCACAGTTTTTTGTAACAAATGCGGTATCGGAAATGGTAACAGATTATGATTTGCCGGGGATGCCTTTTTGGCAGTTATTTTTAAGTATGGCTGTTTTTGCACCTTTTTGCGAGGAAGTGGCCTGCAGAGGTATTTATTACAGAAGTTACAAAAAAAACGGCGGTGCCTTTCGGGCAATGCTTATATCAGCAATTATTTTTGCCGTGCTGCATATGAATGTAAATCAGGCAAGTTACGCATTGGCAATGGGGATTTTGGCGGTGCTTTTGACAGAAGCTACAGGAAGTCTGTGGTCTGCTGTTTTGTACCATGGATTGATTAACGGAAGTCAGGTAGTCATTATGTATATGACAATGCAGATACAACCGGAGTTTTACAGTGAAGCGGCTGTGTCGGGTCCGTATACGGATACACTTATTTATGCGGTAGCGGTATATCTGATTCTTACGGTAATCTTTCTACCGATAGGCTGGGCGTTTCTGGTATGGATGAGCGGGCATGAAAACAGAAGCGGTATTCTCACCACTGTTTGGAATGACAGAAAGAAAAAATTAAACTAAGATATCAATATTACTTCCAATGGATGGGTTTACGGATAATTCCATGGAACGATCCATCATACGGACTAAACTTTCACCGGCAACTTCGGAGCTGTCTAAAGCCTTGCTTAAAACGGCGGTGCTCACTGTGTTTGCGGTTTCTGCATGTGCTAAAGCAGTTGATAACTGGGGAATATTCATCATAACACTCCTTTCTCGATTCTTATTTCATTATAGCATAATTTCATAAAAATTCCACAAAAAACGTGCAAAAACAGGTAGATTTATTTGTACATTTGTTTTAAAATGAAAAAAGAAATCTTTTTGAAGGAGCGGGGTTATGATTTCAAACCAGATATTACAAAGCACAATTGATGGGCTAAAGGGAATTACACGGGTAGATTTTTGTGTAATGGACACTGAGGGAAAAGCAGTAGTGTCTACAGCAGATAATATCGGTGCCGGTGCACAGGCGGTTGCCGGTTTCGCCAAATCACCCGCAGATTCGCAGGAAATTCATGGATGTCAGTATTTTAAAGTGTATGATGAACAACACCTTGAGTTTATACTGGTGGCTGCCGGTATCGGTGAAGATGTTTACATGGTAGGTAAGATGGCGGCTTTTCAAATTCAAAATTTGATGGTAGCATATAAAGAGCGTTTTGATAAAGATAATTTTATCAAAAACCTGCTTTTGGATAATCTGCTTTTGATTGATATATACAGCAGGGCTAAGAAGCTTCACATAAGGACAGATGTAAACCGTGTGGTTATGATTGCGGAAACGGACAGCGGAAAGGATAATAATGCTCTGGAAGCGATACGTACATATTATAGCAACAACAACAGCGATTTCATTACTGCAGTGGATGAGAACAGTGTGATACTGGTAAAGGAATTAGATCCGGAAGGCAATACAAAGGAAATTGAGAAGGCAGCTAAGGCCATGGAGAGTTTTCTTATCAGAGAAGGCATGAAGCAGATCCGTATTGCCTACGGTACGGTGGTAAAAGAAATTAAGGAAGTAAGCCGTTCCTATAAAGAAGCAAAAATGGCACTGGATGTGGGCAGAATTTTCTTTGACAACAGAAATGTCATTGCTTACAGCGAGCTTGGAATCGGACGTTTGATTTATCAGCTTCCCATTCCGCTTTGCAAGATGTTTATTCAGGAAATTTTCGGTAAAAACGGACCGGAGGATTTTGATGAAGAAACATTAACGACTATTAACAAGTTTTTTGAAAACAGTCTTAATGTATCGGAAACCTCCAGACAGCTTTTTATTCATAGAAATACGCTGGTATATCGTCTGGATAAGCTGCAAAAGAGCACAGGACTTGACTTGAGGGTTTTTGAAGATGCAATCACATTCCGAATTGCATTAATGGTTGTAAAATACATGAGCTATATGGAAAATTATGAATATTAAAGTACAGGTGGTGAACTGATTTGGCAAAAAATATAATTAGAAGAAGAAAAAAAAGTGCAGTGGATAATGACGAAATCATTACATTGAAAAATGTAAGTAAGGCTTATGCAACCGGTGCACCGGCACTGAACGGCGTAGATTTACATATAAAAAAGGGGGAATTTGTTTTTATTGTAGGCGACAGCGGTTCCGGCAAATCGACCATGATTAAATTACTGCTTAGGGAGGTGGTGCCTACCTCCGGTGAGATTAATGTAATGGGATATGATTTATCCAGAATTCGTCACAGGCAGATCCCGAAGTTCAGAAGAAATTTGGGAATTGTATTTCAGGACTTCCGTTTGTTAAAGGATAGAAATGTATATGAAAATGTTGCTTTTGCACAGCACATTATACAGGTCTCCGGTAAGGAAATTAAGAGAAATGTACCAAGTATTCTTGCAGTAGTCGGACTGGCAGGAAAGTATAAGGCCAAGCCGAAGCAGTTATCAGGTGGTGAGCAGCAAAGAGTTGCCATTGCAAGGGCACTCGTTAACAAGCCCAGTATTCTTTTGGCAGATGAGCCAACAGGTAATCTTGATCCAAAGAATTCCTGGGAAATTATGAAGCTGTTGGAGCAGATTAATGAAAACGGTACAACTGTTTTGGTAGTCACGCACAACCGTGAAATTGTAAATGCGATGCAGAAACGTGTTGTTACCATGAAAAAAGGTATTATCGTAAGTGATGAAGAAAAAGGCGGATATATAGACGATGAGGATTAGTACATTTTTTTATACCATCAGACAGGGGATTATTAATATTTTCAGAAACAAATGGTTCACACTTGCTTCCATAGCAACGATCAGTGCCTGCCTGTTTTTGTTTGGGCTTTTCTTTGCAATTATTATTAACATGGAAAGCATTGTAAAAACAGCACAGGAAGGTGTATCCATCACAGTATTTTTTGACGAGGGAATTACGAGCGAGAGAATTGTGGAAATTGGCGAAATCATTGAAAAGAGACCGGAAGTGTCCAAAAAACGGTTTATTTCTGCAGAGGAGGCATGGGAAACCTTTAAGGTAGAATATCTGGGTGAATATGCGGATGGGTTTACGGAAAATCCATTGGAGAATTCAGCCAGCTATGAAATTTATATGAATGATATTTCCATGCAGTCAACTTTGGTAACTTATCTGGAAGGTGTGGAAGGAATCCGGACAGTTAACCGTTCAGAGGTTACGGCAGCATCATTGACAGGTATTAATGCACTGCTTGCTTATGTTTCCATTGGCATTATTGCTATTTTGTTTGCAGTTTCCATTTTCCTTATCAGCAACACCGTTACTATCGGCATTTCTGTCAGAAAAGAGGAAATCACTATTATGAAATATATCGGTGCAACAGATTTCTTTGTTCGTTCGCCCTTTGTGATTGAGGGCATGCTGATAGGTGTAATTGGTGCCGTGATTCCTCTTGTAATCATTTATGTGATTTATAATCATGTGATTGAATACATTATTAGTGAATTTGCTGCCATCAGCAATTTACTTGCTTTTGTATCGGTTGATACCGTTTATGCACAGCTTATGCCGATATCACTTGTTATGGGTGTGGGCATTGGTTTTCTGGGTAGTATTACAACAGTTAGAAAACATCTGAGGGTATAATGAGGTTGCAATGAAACAAGGGAAGAGAATTCTCTGTATCCTTCTTGGAATATCCATGCTTCTGTTGGCCGGAGGCAGATGTGTGCAGACGGTGTATGCAGATGGACTGACCAACGAGAGTATTCGTAAGAAGGAAGACGAGATTAAGCAGGCAAAAGAAGAGAAAAAAGAGTTGCAAAGCAGTCTGACGGATGTTAAGAATTTGAAGAAACAGCTGGAAACATCTAAGACAAATCTTGCTAATTATATTACGGAGCTGGATGCCAATCTTGCATCAATTCAGGCTAAAATTGCAGAACTGAAGACATTAATTTCTGAAAAAGAAACAGAAATTACAGCAAAGCAACTGGAATTGGAAGAGGCAGTGACTGTACAGGAAGCACAGTATGAAGCAATGAAGCAAAGAATTCAGTTCATGTACGAGAAAGGTGATACTTTCTATCTTGAACTTTTATTTGCGTCAGAAAACTTTGGAGATATGCTCAACAAAGCGGAGTATATTGCAATGCTTTCAGCATATGACAGAAAAAAGCTGGATGAGTATGTCGCTTATACGGAATATGTTACGCTTTGCAAAGAAGGACTTGAGGAAGAAAAAAGTGTTCTGGAGGAAGCTAAGGCTTCTGTTGAGGCAGAAGAAGAGGCCATGAATGAGCTGATTGCTGCTAAGGAGCAGGAAATTAACGCGGTTTCCAGTGATATTAGAAATAAAGAAGCGGCGATTGCCGAATATGAAGCGTATATAGCGGAACAGAATGAAACCATAGCAGCGCTGGAGAAGGCGATTGCCGAGGAAAAGAAGAGACTGGCAGCAGAGCAGGGAAGAAGATATGACGGTGGTGTGTTTGCATGGCCGGCACCTTCTTATACCAGAATCTCAGATGAGTACGGATACAGAATTCATCCGATATTAGGCACGCAACAGTTCCATAACGGACTTGATATGGCAGCACCGGGAGGCAGCCCGATTCTGGCAGCATACGACGGCACTGTGGTGGCAGCTGCTTACAGCAGTTCCATGGGGAATTATATTATGATTGACCATGGTGATGGCTTGTATACAATTTATATGCATGCATCTGCCCTTTATGTTTCTAAAGGAGCAGAAGTCAGTAAAGGAGATAAGATTGCAGCGGTCGGAACTACAGGACGTTCAACGGGAAATCATTTGCATTTCAGCGTGAGGTTGAATGGTAATTATGTGAGTCCGTGGCAATATCTGAGAAGTTAAGTGTAGATTGGAGTGACATCATTGGATAGAGAGCTTGAACCGTTAACGGAAGAAACTGACGTGATCGAAGAAAAAGAGAAACAGGAAAAGAAGAAAAAAAACGGCAGAAGAGCATGGGTTTTTCTAGCCGGTATGATATGCGGCATGATACTTTGTATGGTGCTTAGAGGAGGTCTGTATCTGATAGGAAATCTTTCTTATTTGTGGAGGATTCAAAATACACAGGCATCTGCTTCGGGAGATTATGACAGTGTTGTGAATTCACAAACACTTAAAAAAATGCAGACGATAGAGGAGGCTATTCAAAAATATTATTATGGGGATGAAGTGACTAATGCGGAATTGCAGGAGGGTGTTTTCCGTGGAATGATAGCTTCCTTAAATGATCCTTATTCTGAATATTATTCCAAAGAGGAATTGGAAGAGGTAATAAGCGGTACAGAAGGGATTTCTTACGGAATCGGTGCTTATATCAGTATCAATCAGACTGTCAACATGCCTATGATAAGCGGTGTAATGGAACAGTCACCGGCATTGGAAGCAGGTCTTCGTGAAGGAGATATTATTTATAAAGTAAATGGAGAGGATATACAGGGATACAGCCTTACAAAAGTGGTAAATCTGGTGAAGGGCAAAGAAAATACAAAGGTATATCTGACAATTTATAGGGAAGGTGAGCCTGACTTTTTGGAAATAGAGGCAGTCAGGGGAAAGCTGATTGAGACGGAAACCGTGCAGAGTGCTATTTTGGAGAAAACGGATCATATCGGATATCTGCAGATTGCGGAGTTTGATGGTGTCACGGTTGATCAGTTTAATGAGGCTATAGCAGAGTTGCGTGCCTCTGATATGAAAGGTCTTATTTTGGATTTGCGAAGCAATCCCGGTGGAGATTTGACAGCAGTGGTAGATGTGGCGAGGAGAATTTTGCCGGAAGGAATGATTGTTTATACAGAGGATAAAGAAGGACAACGGGAAGAATATACCTGTGACGGTGAGTTTGAACTTGAGGTGCCACTTGTGGTGCTTGTGAATGAATATTCTGCATCTGCATCCGAAATTCTGGCCGGAGCCATTAAGGATTACAATAAGGGAACATTAATAGGAACAACGACCTATGGTAAAGGAATTGTGCAAAGAATCAGCAGATTGGAAGATGGTACAGCTTTAAAGCTGACAGTCAGTGCGTATTATACACCTTCCGGAGAAAATATTCACGGTATCGGAATAGAACCTGATATTGAGCTGGAATATGATTATGAACTGGCAGAAGAACAAGGCATTGACAATCAGCTGGAAAAAGCAATAGAAGTTCTTGAAGGAAAAATAAAAGATTAAAAGAGATATATGTACAAGGTAAAAGAGAAAGAAGGGACTATCATGACATTATTATCTGTATCCGTTGCTTTATTGGCCGGATTACTTATGACCAGAATATTTAAACCGTTTAAGCTGCCTGCAGTGACTGCATACCTTATTGCGGGTATTTTGGTGGGGCCTTATTGCTTGGGAGCTTTCCATTGGGAAGGAATAGGATTTGTCTCCATGGAGAGTGTGAGTTATCTTTCCATTGTTTCGGAAGTTGCTTTGGGATTTATTGCCTTTTCCATAGGTAATGAATTCAGACTGGAAGATTTAAAGCAGACAGGGAAGCAGGCTTTGATTATTGGTATTTTTCAGGCATTAGCAGCCACTCTGATGGTTGATTTGGCATTATATGCAGTTCATTTGATGATGCCGGATAAATTATCGGTTCCACAGCTTATTACACTGGGAGCCATTGCAACGGCAACGGCTCCGGCGGCTACCTTAATGGTAGTTCGTCAGTATAAGGCAAAAGGACCGTTAACCAGTCTGCTTCTCCCTATCGTAGCATTAGATGATGCGGTTGGACTGATTGTGTTTGCTGTTTCGTTCGGAATTGCAAGAACATTAGCCAGCGGAACAGTGGATTTTATTGCCATATTTATTAATCCGCTTGTGGAAATTATTTGTTCCCTGCTACTTGGTTCTCTTATGGGGTGGCTGTTGACACAGCTTGAAAAAATGTTTAATTCCAATACAAATCGTTTAAATATGACTATTGCGTTTGTATTCATGACAGTGGCATTATCTATGTGTAATTTTCAGATAGGATTTGTACATATAAGTTTTTCATCCCTGCTTGTGTGCATGATGCTTGGAACCATATTTTGCAATATATGTCCCTTGTCCCAGGATTTGATGGAAGCTACGGACAAATGGACCTCTCCACTTTTTGCACTGTTCTTTGTTATCAGCGGAGCAGAATTGGAACTTGGTGTTTTTGCGGATTTTTCCATTGTATTTATTGGTGTGGTTTATATTGCTTTCCGTTGTCTCGGAAAATATTTTGGTGCCTGTTTCAGTGCAAAGGCAACCAAATGTGCACCACAGATTTGCAAATATCTGGGAATCACACTCTTTCCACAAGCCGGTGTCGCACTTGGAATGTGTGCAACGGCCATGCAGCTGGGAGAGGAAGGAAATCTGATTCGGAATATTACATTGTTTGCGGTGTTGATTTATGAAATTTTTGGTCCTCTATTCACAAAGATGGCATTGACTGCAGCAGGAGATATTGTTCCACGACCGGAACACGTTGTAAGAAGAAGAGAGATAAAACTGGAAGAAGCAAAGAAAAGAAAAGAACAGAAAAGAACAGAATAGATAGTGTCTATTCACAAAAAGAAACACGAACAAATGTTCTGAAAGATATGGACAAATTAACCTTTATGTGATATGCTGAAACAGAAATGCTTGTTTGTATCACGAATAAAATAGGGTGATTTGTCCATATTTTATTTGTAATCCGTATAGAATAAAAATATGAGAAAGAAGTAGTAAAATGGAGTTCAAATTACATTCCGAATATAAGCCTACCGGCGACCAGCCACAGGCAATAAAAGCACTGGTGGAAGGGTTCCAAAAAGGCAACCAATTCCAGACTTTACTAGGGGTTACGGGTTCCGGCAAAACATTTACAATGGCAAATGTAATCGCCGCATTAAACAAACCGACACTTATTATAGCACATAATAAAACTTTGGCCGGACAGCTCTACTCAGAATTCAAGGAATTCTTCCCGGAGAACGCGGTAGAGTATTTTGTATCCTATTACGATTATTATCAGCCGGAGGCTTATGTGCCTTCGTCTGATACTTATATTGCAAAGGATTCCTCTGTAAACGACGAAATTGATAAGTTGCGGTTATCTGCGACGGCTTCCCTTTCCGAACGGAAAGATGTGATTGTGGTGGCCAGTGTATCCTGTATTTATGGATTGGGCAGCCCGGATGATTATCAGGGAATGATAGTGTCTCTTCGTCCGGGTATGATTAAGGACAGAGATCAGATTTTGCGTGAACTGATTGACATCCAGTATGACAGAAACGATTTGGATTTAGACAGAGGCTGTTTCCGTGTGCGGGGAGATGTAGTGGAGATTTATCCCGCGGAAGGCGGAGATCATCTGATTCGTGTGGAATTTTTCGGAGATGAAATTGACAGAATTGTGGAGACGGATCCGCTTACGGGACAAGTGCATGCGTCATTAGATCATGTTGCCATTTTCCCGGCTTCCCATTATGTGGTTCCTCAGGAAAAGATTAACGTAGCCTGCAAGAATATTGAGACAGAATTGGAAGAGAGAATCCGTTTTTTTAAGAGTGAGGATAAATTGCTTGAAGCCCAAAGGATTTCTGAACGTACCAACTTTGATGTGGAAATGCTGAAAGAAACCGGTTTTTGTTCAGGCATAGAAAATTATTCCAGACATTTAAGCGGCATGGAGGAGGGAGAACCGCCCCATTGTCTGCTTGATTATTTCGGAAACGATTTTTTAATGATTATAGATGAATCGCACATGACGATTCCGCAGATAGGTGCTATGTATACAGGAGACCGTGCCCGGAAGACCACATTAGTGGATTACGGTTTCAGATTACCATCAGCCCTGGATAACAGACCGCTTTGTTTTGAGGAATTTGAGCAGCATATAGATCAGCTTATGTTTGTCTCTGCGACACCTGCAAGGTATGAGGAAGAACATGAGCTGCTTCGCACGGAACAGATTATCAGACCTACCGGTCTTCTTGATCCGGAAGTGGATGTACGTCCGGTAGAGGGACAGATTGATAATTTGATTTCGGAAGTGAACAAAGAAGTAGAGAAGCACAATAAAGTACTTGTTACCACCCTGACTAAGAGGATGGCGGAGGATTTGACGGATTATATGAAAGAGGCAGGGATTCGGGTGAAATATCTTCACTCCGATATGGATACACTTGAGAGAGCAGAGATTATCAGGGATATGCGTCTGGATGTATTTGATGTTCTGGTGGGTATTAATCTCTTGCGTGAAGGTCTTGATATTCCTGAAATTTCCCTTGTAGCAATTCTGGATGCTGATAAGGAAGGCTTTCTGCGTTCCGAGACATCGCTGATACAGACGATTGGGCGTGCTGCCCGTAACGCGGAAGGACATGTCATTATGTACGCGGATAACATGACCGATTCTATGAAGGCAGCCATTGAGGAAACGAACCGAAGACGGGTTATCCAGCAGAAATATAATGACGAACATGGCATTACGCCGCAGACCATTAAGAAGGCGGTCCGCGATTTGATAAGCATATCAAAAGTAATTGCTAAAGAAGAAATGAGATTTGAGAAAGATCCGGAGTCCATGGACCGGAAGGAATTGGAGAAGCTGATTGCCAAGGTGCAGAAAGAGATGAAGCAGGCGGCAGCAGATTTGAACTTCGAGACGGCAGCCGGGTTGCGTGATAAGATGGTAGAGCTGAAAGTCAAATTGAGAGATTTGCAAGAGGATGAAAAGAATTAGAAAGGCATGGAAATTACGATGAGTTTAGCGGATAATCAGATGGGAAACCCAAGAATGTTACCGAGGGAATATATCAAAATCAGAGGTGCCAATGAACACAATCTGAAAGGCGTGGATGTGGATATTCCCCGAAATGAACTGGTGGTGCTTACCGGCCTTTCGGGTTCCGGCAAATCATCACTTGCTTTTGATACAATTTATGCAGAAGGACAGAGAAGATATATGGAATCACTGTCTTCTTATGCAAGACAGTTTTTGGGACAGATGGAAAAACCTAACGTAGAAAAAATAGAAGGGCTTTCACCGGCTATATCCATCGACCAAAAGTCAACAAACAGAAATCCACGTTCTACGGTGGGGACAGTGACGGAAATTTATGATTATTTCAGACTTTTATATGCCAGAATCGGTATTCCTCATTGTACCAGTTGTGGAAAGGAAATCAAAAAACAGAGTGTGGACCAGATGGTAGACCAGATTATGGATATGCCGGAAGGTACCAGGATTCAGCTCATGGCACCGGTTGTGCGTGGACGAAAGGGTGAACATGCAAAAGTATTTGAACGTGCAAAGAGAAGCGGTTATGTCAGGGTGAGAGCGGATGGCAGTCTCTATGAACTGTCTGAGGAAATAAAATTAGATAAGAACATGAAACATAATATTGAAATTATAGTCGACAGACTGGTGGTAAAGCCGGGGATTGAGAGAAGACTTACTGATTCTGTTGAGAGTGTACTTACTCTTTCTGACGGTTTGCTGATGGTGGATGTGATAGGCGGAGAGACCATTAACTTCAGTCAGAGCTTTGCATGTCCGGATTGCGGTGTAAGTATTAGCGAAATCGAGCCCAGAAGTTTTTCTTTTAACAATCCGTTTGGAGCCTGTCCTGTGTGTTTCGGCTTGGGTTATAAGATGGAGTTTGACCCGGAACTGATGATTCCGGACAAATCTTTGAGCCTGAGTGATGGTGCCATTCAGGTGATGGGATGGCAGTCAAGTACCGATGAGGGCAGTTTTACTAATGCGGTGCTGCAGGCACTTGCGAAAGAATATGGCTTTAGTCTTGATACACCTTTTAAAGAATTGCCGGATGATATTCAGCATATGTTGGTTCATGGTGGTTTCAGGGAAGTTAAGGTTCATTATAAGGGACAAAGAGGAGAGGGAGTTTACCCCGTCACCTTTGAGGGGATTACCCGTAATGTAGAGCGGAAATATCGTGAGACGGCTTCTGATATCATGAAGCAGGAGTATGAAAGCTTTATGCGCATCACGCCCTGTAAAGAGTGTGACGGTATGAGACTTAAAAGAGAGTCTCTTGCGGTGACCGTTTGTGATAAAAATATTTATGAGATAACGTCCATGTCTATCTGTTCGTTATATCAGTTTTTACAAGAAATGCAGCTGACAAAACAGCAACAGCTTATCGGACGGCAGGTGCTTAAAGAGATTAAAGCAAGAGTGGGATTTCTTATGGATGTGGGACTGGAATATCTGTCACTTTCCCGTGCTACGGGAACACTGTCGGGTGGAGAAGCACAGCGTATTCGTCTGGCAACACAGATTGGTTCCGGTCTGGTAGGAGTGTGTTATATTTTGGATGAGCCCAGTATCGGACTTCATCAGAGAGATAATGATAAACTGCTTAATACATTGAAAAATCTAAGGGATTTGGGTAATACACTGATTGTAGTTGAGCATGATGAGGATACCATGCTGGCAGCTGATCATGTGGTAGATATCGGTCCGGGTGCCGGTTCTCACGGCGGACAGGTTGTGGCACAGGGAACGGCAGAGGAAATCATGCAAGTGGAAGAATCCGTTACAGGACAGTATTTGAGCGGTAATATACAGATTCCGGTACCTGAGACAAGACGTAAACCGGTCGGCTTTCTGAAAGTTACAGGTGCTGCAGAGAATAATTTGAAGAATGTTTCCGTGAATATTCCGTTGGGAGTATTTACTTGTGTAACAGGTGTTTCCGGCTCCGGTAAAAGTTCCTTGGTAAATGAAATTCTCTACAAGCGTCTGGCCAGGGAATTAAACCGTGCAAGGACTATTCCCGGCAAGCATAAAGAAATCAAAGGTATAGAACAGCTTGATAAGGTGATTGATATTGACCAGTCGCCTATCGGAAGAACGCCGCGTTCCAATCCTGCTACTTATACGGGAGTGTTTGACCAGATTCGTGATTTATTTGCGGGGACGCCGGATGCTAAGGCTAAGGGCTACAGGAAAGGACGCTTCAGCTTTAATGTAAAGGGCGGACGATGTGAAGCCTGCTGTGGTGACGGTATTATTAAAATTGAAATGCACTTTTTGCCGGATGTCTATGTACCCTGTGAAGTTTGCGGTGGTAAGCGTTACAATAGAGAGACTCTGGATGTAAAATATAAGGGTAAGAGTATCTATGATGTCCTTGATATGACGGTGGAAGAAGCGGTTCCGTTTTTTGAAAATCTGCCTTCTATCCGCAGAAAAATAGAGACCTTAAATGATGTGGGGCTTTCTTATGTGAAGCTGGGTCAGCCTTCCACTACGCTTTCGGGTGGAGAAGCGCAGAGGATTAAGCTGGCCACAGAGCTTAGTAAGAGAAGTACGGGCAAGACCATTTACATTTTGGATGAGCCTACTACAGGTCTTCATTTTGCAGATGTGCACAAACTGGTGGAGATTCTTCACAGACTGGCAGACGGCGGTAATACGGTAGTTGTAATTGAGCACAATCTGGACGTGATTAAAGCAGCTGACTATATCATTGATATGGGACCGGAAGGCGGAGACAAAGGCGGACAGGTCATTGCCCGGGGTACACCGGAGGAGATTTCCGAAAATCCTGCTTCTTATACCGGACATTATGTGAAAAAAATGTTGAAAAGGTATAAAGAAAATTTAGAAAAGAACCGATTATAATAGTAAGCATGGACGCAGTGAATGAACGGAAGGAACCGTTTTTTCGCTGTGTCATTTTTTTTCTATTAAAATTTTGTGAAATCTCTTTGAAAATACGTTTCTATGGGTTATAATAATTTTGTATGTTTATATTTGAGATGATTACTATAACTTAGAAATAGAGAAAATAGAAAGGGGTTTTGCGTATGCAGTACACGGATATCGGAATTGACTTGGGAACAGCAAGTATTTTGGTCTATATCAGAGGGAGAGGAGTTGTTTTAAAAGAGCCCTCTGTAGTAGCTTACGATAGAGATACCAACAAGATTAAAGCAATTGGAGAAGATGCGAGACTGATGCTTGGAAGAACTCCCGGAAATATTATGGCGGTTCGTCCTTTGAGACAGGGTGTTATTTCTGATTACAAAGTAACAGAGCAGATGATGAAGTATTTCATTCAGAAGGCTCTTGGAAGAAAGGCATTTCGTAAACCCAGAATTGCTGTGTGTGTGCCCAGCGGCGTTACAGAAGTAGAAAAGAAAGCAGTTGAAGATGCGACTCTTATGGCAGGTGCCAGAGAAGTATCCATTATTGAAGAACCTATCGCAGCAGCTATCGGTGCAGGAATTGATATTTCCAAACCCTGTGGTAATATGATCGTGGATATCGGTGGAGGTACATCTGATATTGCGGTGATTTCTTTAGGCGGAACCGTTGTAAGTGCCTCCATCAAAATTGCGGGAGATGACTTCGACGAAGCACTTGTCCGCTATATGCGTAAGAAACATAATCTGCTGATTGGTGAAAGAACAGCAGAAGATATTAAGATTAAAATAGGCTCTGCATTCAAACGTTCCGAAGTGGATTATATGGATGTACGAGGACGCAACCTGGTAACAGGTCTTCCTAAAACCGTAAAAGTTTCTTCTGAAGAGACGGAGGAGGCTTTGCGTGAGACGACAGCACAGATTATTGAGACAATTCACAGCGTACTTGAGAAAACACCACCGGAGCTGGCAGCAGATATTGCGGACAGAGGTATTGTACTTACCGGCGGCGGAAGTCTCTTGCGCGGACTGGAAGATTTGATTTGTGAAAAGACAGGAATTAATACTATGACCGCAGAAGATCCCATGACAGCAGTTGCCATCGGTACAGGTAAGTATGTAGAATTCCTGGCAGGCTACAGAGAAGACTGATTTCTTGGAAGGGGTGTATTTATGGTAAGGGGACTCTACAGCGCTTATACCGGCATGATTAATCAGGAACACAGAATGGATGTACTTACAAATAACCTGGCAAATGCAGCGACTAATGGTTATAAAAAGGAAGGCACAACCAGTCAATCCTTTGATACTGTTCTTGCGTACAAAATTAAGGATGTAACGGAAGGCTATCATCTGGCCAAAAATATTGGTGTGAATCATCCCGGTGTTAAGATTGGTGAAGGATATACTGATTTTTCACAAGGTTCTTTAAAATCCACATCCAACACCTTTGATCTTGCACTTACGGATGCCGGTTTTTTTGCCGTGGAATTTAAGAATAAGGCGGGAGAAACCTCCGTTAAATACACAAGAGACGGAAATTTTACACTGACACAGGATGGCAGACTGGTAACACAGGATGGCGATGCACTTCTTGATACAAACGGTAATGCAATTAAGATAGATCCTATATTGGAAACGACAATTAATACAAGCGGACAGATTTTGCAGAATGGAAATGTTGTTGCAACGATTCAGGTAACTGATTTTGAGGATTATAATTATCTGGAGAGATATGGTGAAAATTATTATCAGCCGGTAGAGGGCGCTACAGAAAAAACTGCTGCCGCAGGGGTGTATTCCGGATATCTGGAAACCTCAAATATTTCAGTAGTAACGGAAATGGTCAATATGATTACCGTGCAGAGAGCGTATGAAAGTAATCAGAAGGTAATAACTACATATGACGGCACACTTGAGATTGCGGCAAATCAGTTGGGAAGAGTTTAGCAGAGACTGAAATGTAAGGAAGGGAGAACATTATGGTTAGAAGTTTATGGTCGGCAGCTACGGGAATGAACGCACAGCAGACAAATGTAGATACAATTGCAAATAACCTTGCCAATGTTAATACAGTGGGATATAAGGCACAAACAGCCCAATTTAAATCATTGTTATATCAGACATTACAGACTGCCACTACTACGGCGAACGGCGAACCTAAGCCTACGACATCCCAGGTTGGTCTGGGTGTTCGCAATTCCTCTATTAATTCCATTTTTACGCAGGGAAGTCTTTTGGCATCGGAAAGTGATACATCATTTGCAATTGAAGGGGACGGTTTCTTTGCAATCAAAGGAAGTGATGGAAATACATATTATACCAGAAATGGTGATTTTACCTGGGCAACCAATGCAGGAGGCGGTGTAATACTCACCAATACAGACGGGCTTCCTGTACTTAATTCTACAGGCCAGACCATTACATTGAATTCTAATTACGTTACAAGTAAAATTACCATTACGGGTGACGGCACAGTATGTTACCCTGATGCAGATAACAATCCGCAATCATTAGGAATTACCATCGGTTTATATCAGTTTAGCAATCCCGGTGGTTTGGTAAGGCAGGGAAATACGCTTTGGGCAGTCTCACCTGCCAGTGGAAATGCCATGAATGAGGCAACCAATCGCAATCTCAGTCCGAGCAAGATTGTACAGGGGTATTTGGAAGGATCTAATGTACAGGTAGCAGATGAGATGGTAAATCTCATTGTGGCACAGCGTGCATATGAAATGAACTCCAAAGCAATTACAACTACGGATGAAATGATGCAGACGGCAAATAATATAAAACGTTAATGAGCGAAAAGTAAACCGTTAAAAGGAGACTGACCATGGATATAAGTAATGTTTCCCAAATGTACACGGATTATCTTGCTAAACAGGATACTTCCGTATCAAAGCTTAATAAAACACTTCAAACAAAAGATTATTCCAAAGCAAATGAGGATGAATTACTGGAAGCCTGTAAGGAGTTTGAAGCCTATTTTTTGGAAATGGTTTTTAAGGAAATGCAAAAAAGTGTAGACAGCCTTCGGGATGATGAAAACAGTTCAGGTACCAATGGCTTGGTGGATTATTTTAAAGATACTGCCCTTCAGGAGCTGGCATCCACTTCTACTGATATTCAGGGCACAGGACTTGCACAGACTTTATATGAACAGATGAAACGAAACTATGGATTGTAATAAAACGATAAAATAGAAAAGGCTGCTGATGCTGGGCGGGAAACCGTCTTATCATGCAGCCATTTTTTCTTTTGATGCGCAGGGTACAAGGCCAAAATAGGCAGGAAAGGCATGGAAATAAATTGGAACAGGTAAAGGGCTATATAGACCACATTATTTTTCAGAATAAGGAAAACGGATATGCAGTGCTTTCTCTGGTAGTGGATGATGATGAGATGACCTGTGTAGGGTTTTTTAAAAATGTGGAAGCAGGAGAAATGCTGGAAATACAAGGGGATTTTGTGGAGCATCCTGTTTATGGTGTTCAAATGAAGGCTGAAAACTTTAGGGTAGTGCCACCTGACGATATTGTCAGTATGGAGAGATATTTAAGTTCCGGTGCAATCAAAGGTATTGGAGAGGCACTTGCCAAAAGAATCGTTAAGGCATTTAAAGAGGATACATTTCGTATTATAGAAGAAGAACCTGAGAGGCTTGCGGAGATAAAAGGCATCAGTGAGCGGATGGCAAGAGAGATTGCGGAACAGATGATTGAGAAAAAAGATATGCGTGAGGCATTTGTTTTTCTGCAGCAGTATGGAATCTCCAATACACTTGCGGTAAAGATTTATCATCAGTATGGTACGAAGATGTACGGGATTATGAAAGAAAATCCCTATCGTCTGGCAGAGGATATTACAGGAGTGGGATTTCGTCTTGCAGATGAAATCGCTTCGAAAATTGGGATTCACACGGATTCTGATTACCGAATCAGAAGTGGAATTCTGTATGTTTTATTACAGGCATCCATGGAAGGTCATACATATCTCCCTTCGGAACTTTTGCTTGAAAGGACAGCCATGCTGCTGGGACTGTCTCCGGAAGCGATAGAGACCCAGCTTGGGAATCTTGCTATAGACAGAAAACTTGTCATAAAAAGTGTTGGCGGGAGAAGGTGTGTGTATGCAGCCTCCTATTATTATACAGAACTGCAGTGCGCCAGGATGTTGCATGATTTAAACATTTCTTTGGAAAGAGAACTGCTTCCCTGTGAGATAAACAAAGTGGAAAGCATTATTACAGCCATGGGACAGGAACAAGGGCTTGAATTAGATGCATTACAAAAGGAAGCGGTACTGACAAGTCTTAGTAATGGTCTTATGATTTTGTCGGGCGGTCCAGGAACCGGAAAAACGACTACTATCAATACGATTATTCGTTACTTTGAGTCGGAAGGGATGGATATTCTTCTTGCAGCACCTACAGGAAGGGCTGCGAAAAGAATGACGGAAACAACAGGATTTCAGGCGCGCACCATCCATAGACTGCTTGAGATAAATGGTTCCGTAGAAGAAAACAGTGTCGGCTTTGAAAGAAACGAAGATAATCCTCTGGAGGCAGACATTATTATTATTGATGAAATGTCTATGGTTGATATCCATTTACTAAAAGCACTCCTCAGTGCTGTCAGTGTCGGCACCAGACTGGTGATGGTAGGTGATATGAATCAGCTGCCAAGTGTAGGACCGGGACAGGTATTGCATGATTTGATAAAAAGCGGCAGCTTCAAGGTGGTCAGGCTGGAAAAGATATTCCGTCAGGCAGGAGAAAGTGACATTATTGTCAATGCTCACAAAATAAACAAAGGTGAAAAACCGGAATTTACAAATAAGAGTAAGGATTTTTTCTTACTGGAAAGAGATGACATTAATGTCATATATAAACATATGATACAGTTGATACGGGAAAAACTGCCGCCGTATGTGGATGCGCAGCCGTATGATATACAGGTGCTTACTCCCATGCGGAAAGGACCGCTGGGAGTGGAAGTGTTAAATGGTATTCTGCAGAAATATCTAAATCCGTCTTCTCCTGATAAAAAAGAATACATAAGCGGAGAACGCCTTTTCAGGGAAGGCGATAAGGTAATGCAAATAAAAAATAATTATCAGATTACATGGGAAATTTTGAGTCATTATAAAATACCCATAGATAAGGGAATGGGTATTTTTAACGGAGATATGGGAACCGTTAAAGAAATTAATGAAATGACACAGAGCCTTACGGTAGAGTATGACGAACATCGCCTGGTAGAGTATTCATTTATTCAGCTGGATGAAATTGAACTGGCATATGCCATTACCATTCATAAATCACAGGGGAGTGAATATCCGGCGGTAATCATTCCCCTTTTGTCCGGGCCCAGACAGCTTTTTAACAGAAATTTGCTTTATACGGCGGTTACCAGAGCCAGAAAATGTGTTACCATTTTAGGAAGCAGCAGGGTGGTATATCAAATGATAGAGAATGAAAGCGAAAACAAGCGCTATACGGGGCTTGAGGAAAGGATAAAAGAGATAGAAGGTGACGGATGGAGTTGATTGATTTGCTTTTTCCGCGGCGTTGTGCGGTGTGTGATGAAATTACAGATAACCCCAAAAGAGGCATTTGCAGGGAGTGCGAGAAAAAACTTATGTATATCCGTCCTCCGTTTTGCATGAAATGTGGAAAACAGCTTAAAGAAGAAAGGATGGAATACTGCACGGATTGTCTTAAAACAAGACATTTATATTTACAGGGAACAGCTTTGTACGAATATGCAGGCATGTCATCTTCTTTGGCACGTTTTAAATATGCTTCGCGTCAGGAATATGCCTTTTTTTTTGCAAGAGAACTGGCAGAAAAAAAGGGAGACTGGTTACGGTCCGTAAGACCCGATGCATTGGTGCCGGTGCCCATTCATCCTTCCCGTAAAAGAAAGCGGGGATATAATCAGGCACAGCTGATTGCACAGGAACTGTCAAGACTGACGGGAATACCTGTAAATACCAAATTGATTGCCCGTGTGAAGAGAACGTTGCCTCAAAAGGAATTAAATGAACGGCAGCGTCAAAATAATTTGAAAAGGGCTTTCAAAATCTTTCAAAATGATGTAAAATTAAATACGATTGTTATTATAGATGATATATACACTACCGGTAGTACGATTGATGCCATGACAGAAGTGTTAAACAGGGCAGGAATTCATCGGGTGTACTGTATGGTTATGGCAGCCGGACGGGATGGTAAAGATGGGGTGAATTATGAACGTACGTAATTGCAGAAAGTGTGGAAAAGTTTTTAACTATGTGGTTGGATTGCCGATTTGTCCCAGATGTAAGGAGGAACAGGAAGTAATATTCCAGGAAGTTAAAAAATATGTACAGGAACATCGTGGTGCGGATATTATGGAAGTGTCACAGGAGTGTAATGTTGAACCGGGGCAGATTCGTCAGTGGATTCGTGAAGACCGTTTGCAGTTTGCAGATGATTCGCCCATCAGAATTCCCTGTGAAAAATGTGGTGCCATGATTCGTTCGGGACGATTTTGTGATTCCTGTAAGACAGAAATGATTGGCGGGTTTAAACAAGTTACAAATCAACATTCCCGGGTACAGGAAGCCCCAAAGCCTGTGCTTCGAACCAGTGAAAAGGATAAAATGCGTTACCTGTAAAGAATGCGGTTGAAAGGTGTTACTATGATTAATGAAGACAAGGTGATATTGATGACCCGAATGGCATCTTATGAATCAGGCAGAGGAAAAGATGATATTACTATTCTGAATTATTTTAGAAGTGATTATATAGGATTTCAGGTTTTGAAATCTGTGATTGCTGCAACCATTTCGTTTGTTTTGTTGTTTGCCATATATATATTCTATCATTTTGAAACTTTTATGCAGGATATTTACAGGATGGACCTTCTTTCCTTTGGGAAGGGCGTTATTATATTATATTTGTGTACCGTAGGTGCATATGGTGTGATAGCATATGTGGTATTTACCGGGAAATATAATAAGGCAAAGAAAAGCTTAAAGACATATTATGCTAATTTAAAAAAATTATCGAATATGTAATATACGAGGAAAAAATTATGACAACTTTACTTGTTGCAAAACAGTATTTAAAAAATTTCATCGCTCAATATGAGGTGTATTTAAAACCACTTATCAAGCTGATATTAGCACTTGCCACTCTTATGATTATAAATTCCAAGGTAGGATACATGCATCAGATTGACAATCTGTCAATCGTTCTTATGGTGTCACTTATGTGTTCCTTTATGCCGACGGGTTTTATTGTTTTTGTCGCAGCTGCATTTGTGGTCCTGCACATGTATGCTCTTTCACTGGAGTGTGCGGTAGTGGTGATGGTACTATTTGTGGTGATGTATCTTCTTTATTTACGTTTTTCACCTAAAGATACCTTGGTGCTTATCATAACACCGATCAGTTTTGTCATTGGAATCCCTTATGCAGTTCCTCTTGTTATGGGACTTTTGGGCACACCGGCATCCGTTGTGTCTGTGGGATGCGGTGTAATAGTAACCTTTTTAATTACACACATAGCGGATAATGCTACTACCTTATCCGGTATGGCAACAGAGGAAATGTCAGCTAAATTCCGTTTTGTTATTGATGGTTTTCTTGACAACCATGCCATGCTTCTGACTGTTGCATCATTTGCCGTTACCATCATTTTGGTGTATCTAATCAGAAGGCTGTCGGTGGATTATGCATGGACGATGGCAATGATTGCAGGAGCCTTAGTGGATATTATCGTGCTTTTGATAGGCGATTTTATCTTTGATACAGAGGTATCCATTTGGGGATTAATCGTGGGTACGGTGTTTTCTTTATTGATTGCAAAGGCAGTAGAATTTTTTGCTTTTCATTTGGATTACAGCCGTACGGAAAAAGTGCAGTTTGAGGATGACGAGTATTATTATTATGTAAAAGCGGTACCGAAGGTAACAGTTGCAACACCGTCGAGAACGGTTAAGAGGATTAATACATCCCACAGAAGACCGCCGAATGTGCAAATCAGAAGATAGAGTATATAGATGGGGATAATTGAATGTCACAGGTAAATGAATTTATAACAGTATATCTGTCAAGAATACCCAGAAGCGTCAGACTGGTAGACATTATTGAAATATCACTTATTGCGTTTATGCTATATCACATTTTAGTGTGGATAAAAAACACCAGAGCCTGGTCCTTGCTGAAGGGGATTATAGTAATTGCCGGATTTATCTTGATCGCAGCACATTTTGAAATGACAACCATTCTTTGGATTGTGCAGAATGCGTTTGGAGTAGCAGTGACGGCAATGGTTGTTATATTACAGCCTGAACTTAGAAGAGCTTTGGAGGATTTGGGAAAGAAGAATATTATTTCTTCCATTATTCCGTTTGATTCTCTTAGAAACTCTGAAGAAGGAAGATTTTCGGACAAAACAATTGATGAAATTGTAAAGGCGTGTTTAGAAATGGGCAAGGTGAAAACCGGTGCCCTTATTGTGATTGAACAAACGCAGTCTTTGGCTGAATATGAGAGAACCGGTATAGACGTAGACGGCATTGTCACCAGTGAGCTGATTATTAATATTTTTGAAAAGAATACTCCGCTTCATGACGGCGCAGTAATTATACGGGGGAACAGAATCACATCAGCCACCTGTTATTTGCCGTTGTCAGACAACAGAGCATTGAGTAAAGATTTGGGAACCAGACACAGGGCCGGAATAGGAATTTCTGAAGCTGCTGATGCCATGACCATTATTGTTTCTGAGGAAACGGGGAAGATTAGTGTAGCTTATGAGGGCGGTCTGTATCGCAATCTGGATGAAAATGCTTTAAGGGGTAAATTACAATTCATACAGAATAAGCCGGAGGAAGAACCCAAAAAGCGTATTTTGTGGAAGGGATGGTCTAAAGGTGAAAAGTAAGATTACAGAAAATATGGGCCTGAAATTAATATCCCTGTTCTTTGCATTTGTTCTCTGGCTGGTGGTTAATAATATAGAAAACCCTACTGTTACTGAGACTTACTCAAACATTCCCGTAAAACTGGTTAACACAAATCTGATCACGGATGGCGGAAAGGTGTATGAGGTTCTGGATGAAACGGATGTAGTGGAAAGGGTTTATGTAAAAGCACCTAAGTCAGTTCACAGTGCATTGAATGCGGGGAACATTACCGCAGTGGCAGATGTCAGTGAGTTAAGTAGTCTGGACACTATCAGTATTGAGTTTTCCAGCGATATTTACAGCAATGATATAGAAAGCATTACGGGAAGCATTGATACGGTTAAATTGAATATTGAAAATAAAAAGACAAAGACACTTGCTTTGCGGGCGACTGTTTCAGGAAGTGTGGCAACGGGCTATCTGGTAGGAGATGTTACCACACAGCAGAACCTTGTAAGAATTTCAGGTCCTGAATCTGTTGTGAACGAGATTACAGATGCGGTGGTAGATGTGGATGTTACCGGATTTACCAATGATATTGGAACCAATTTGGATATCCGTCTTTATTCTGAGGATGGAAGAATGATTCAAAGTGACAGAATTACGCAGAATATTAAAGCAGTTGGCGTTAATGTCAGCATTTACCAGACAGCAGAAGTGCCTGTCCATTATGAAGTCTCAGGCACTCCGGCGGCGGGATATCGTGTGGCAGGTGAACCCGTGGGAAGCTTAGAGATGGTTACAATCGCAGGAAAGAGTAATACGGTTAAGAGTGTGACTGCCATTGACGTGGCAGCAGAAGAAATTGATGTCACAGGTCAAACAGAAGATTATGTGACGGAAGTGAACCTTCGTGATTATTTGCCGGACAATGTATTTTTGGCAGATGCTACACAGGCCAAGGCGGAAGTGACAGTAAAAATTCAGAGAGAATCTTCACGTGACTTTCGGGTGAAACAGGAAAATGTTGAAATTGTTAATGTACCTCAGGGATTCAGGGCGACGATATCCGAATTGGGCGATGAAGCCAAAGTTACAGTGATAGGACTTCCGGCAGAGGTATCTGCTTTGAGAGGAGCGGATATTCGTGGCACCATTGATATTCGCAGGTGGATGGAAGAAGAACAAATGGAAAAAGCCGTTGGCGGCTATTACAATGTGGAAGTTGATTTTGGATTGGACGATAACTTCACGATATTGGAGCCGTTGGAGGTTGTATTGCATTTGTCTGAAATAACAGAATAAATTATAAAAAGGAGAGTGCTTCTTACGGGGCACAACAGAAAAAAATGGGAAGATTATTTGGTACAGATGGTGTAAGAGGTGTGGCGAATGATGAGCTGACTCCCTTACTTGCCATGCAGTTGGGTCAGGCAGGCGCCTATGTGCTCACCAAGGAAAATGAACATAGGCCAACCATTATGGTGGGGTGTGATACCCGTATTTCCGGTGACATGCTTGCCAATGCACTGATGGCAGGTATTTGTTCGGTGGGGGCAAATGCTGTTTATGTAGGTGTCATTCCGACTCCGGCAGTGGCATACCTGACCAGAAAATATAAAGTTGATGCAGGCGTTGTTATTTCGGCATCACATAATCCGGTGGAATTTAATGGAATTAAATTCTTTGACGGAAATGGTTATAAATTACCGGATGCCATGGAAGATGAGATAGAAGCTCTGATTAAGAGTAACATGCAGGGAATTAAGTTTCCTATCGGCGCAAACATAGGAAAGATTAAATATCGTACCGATGCAAAAGAAGAATATATTAATCATTCCATTCAGTCTGTCAATGTGGATTTATCCAACTTAAAAATAGTAGTAGATTGTGCGGAAGGCGCTTCACATTATACTTCCGTGGAAGCATTAAGAGAACTTGGTGGTAACGTGGTAGCCATTCATAATATGCCTGATGGAACCAATATTAATGCAAACTGTGGTTCCACCCATATGGAAGAGCTTCGTGCGAGAGTGGTTTACGAAAAGGCAAATATAGGTCTTGCGTTTGACGGTGATGCTGACAGATTGATGGCAGTTGATGAAATGGGTAATGTGGTTGATGGCGACCAGATTATGGCAATTGTCGGCAACCACATGAAAGAAAAAGGGGAACTTTCAGGAGATACCATTGTTGCAACTGTTATGAGTAATCTTGGATTTTTCCTGATGGCAGAAAAGAATGGTATTCGTGTTGATCAGACAAAAGTCGGTGACCGTTATGTATTGGAACATATGAAAGAAATCGGTGCCAGTTTGGGCGGTGAACAGTCAGGACATATTATTTTCTTAAAAGAAAACACGACTGGAGACGGACTTTTAAGTGCATTGCATCTTTTACAGGTAATGGTAGAAACGGGTAAGTCATTGTCTGAGCTTGCATCTATTATGGAGGTATTGCCGCAGGCACTTGTAAATGCAAAGGTTCCGAATCATAAGAAAGAAAAATATATGGAGTATTCCGAAATTGCGGATGCGATTGCAACATTGACTGAAAAATTTGCCGGTGAGGGAAGAGTACTTATTCGTCCTTCCGGTACAGAACCCTTAGTACGTGTTATGATTGAGGGAAAGGATCAGGAAATGATTGAGAGGGAAGCACATCAGTTGGCTGACCTGATTCAGAACATTATGCTGTAACACGTGAGAATAATAAGGAGGAAAGGAAATGGTAAGCCAAAAAGTGGTTATTAAGAATCCCACCGGTCTGCATTTAAGACCGGCAGGCATTTTGTGTAAAGAGGCAATGAAGTTCAAATCATTAATAACCTTTACTTTCAGGGGTAATATGGCAAATGCAAAGAGTGTATTGAGTGTACTGGGAGCATGTGTGAAATGCGGAGATGAGATTGAATTTACATGTGAAGGTGAAGATGAGGAAGAAGCATTAAAGAGTCTGATTCATGCAATTGAAACCGGTTTAGGTGAATAGACAATAAAAAGGTCCCTGCAAACGCATGGGACCTTTTTTATTACTTTAATCAGCTTCAATGGCTTTGTCATCTACATTAAATGTATCACCGTCTTCTAAAATACATACCATGGTTTTACCGGTATTTAACTTGATTTCATTTCCATCATCATCAAAATATCTGGTAGCACCGTAATCGGATGTCTTTTCCCAGGTTACGTGAATTCCTTTACCGTTTGTGAAAAACCAACCGTCTCTGGTTGTATCATGACACTGGAATGCAAGGTAACCCTTTTGGTCTCTTACTTCAAAATAAGTGTTCTGAATTAAAATGTTCTTGAACGATAACTGCCTGTTGTTTGCAAGATCAATGTGAGGACCGTCGCTGTCACCGGATAAATGCTGATATCTGTCATACATGCCGGTTTCTTCATTATAAATGAAGTAACAGTTAGTAACCGGATACGCAGGAGACATATCAATTTTGGAAGCAGTAATGGCATCTGTATACTGTTCCAGAGTATTGGGTGTAGCATCGCTTGCAAACTGATAATGCGTTTCGTCAGCATATCCTTCCCTGTATTCGGTGGGATAGCCGTAATGGCTGATGGCATCTTTGATGGCATCCGTGCTGGTAAATGCGTTGTCCGTAGAATTTTTAGCTGTGTCCCTGAAAGTAGCCTTTGCATAATCGATACAGTTGATATTCTGCGTATCGTCTCTTCCAATCAGTTCATCTATATAGAAAGGTCCGCCATAATGAATGTAAATGGCATCCCATTCAAATGCCCAGTATAAATAGTAATCACGGCAGCTTCTTACATTACCGATTTTGTTTAAATTGCTCCAGTCTTCCCAAACAGCCATAAGTCTTGTCATACTGCCTTCCACGTTACATTCGTAAAGTATGGAAGCATCAGATAATCCGTATTGACTTGCTGTCTTAGAATTGGGAACCATAACAGCGATAGGACGTGTTTTAGCAACCTCCTCATCAACCCATTCGTTCGTCAAATGGCTTCTTACCATGCCTTCTGCGGGAGGGGCATCCGGATCAGCATCGTCTGCCTCTTCAACAGGTTCTTCTTCTTTCGGCTGGGCTTGTACAATAGGCTCTACAACAGGCTGGGCAGTTGTTTCTTCTCCATCTTTACCGCAACCGAATAATAAAAGAGATGAAGACAAGGCTACAAGAAAAAGCACTTGTAATCTTTTCATCATGATTTCCTCACTTTCTTTTGCTTAACATTCTATGATAATCACACATTTGACATTATAGCACAGATGAAATGAACCGTCACTAGAAAAATGTGTAAAATGTTCTACAAAAATATGAATTTTTTGTTACAAAGATTATGATGAATTACTAAATAAACGAATAACCTTCTCTAAATAATGGCTTGTACAAATTCGCATAAAAGGGTACAATATACATTGATTGAAACATAATCAGCAGTTTGTATTCGTTCAGATAAAAAGAAAGGATTTATGATTTATGAAAAAAATAATTGTTACCGGTTGTAACGGTCAGCTTGGTCGTGCAATTAATAAAGAACTGGCAGACTATCCGGAAATTGAATTTATAAATACAGATGTATCAGAGCTCGATATCACCAGCATAGACAAGGTGCTGGAGGTTGTAAGGGGAGTAAAGCCATATGCGATTATTAACTGTGCGGCGCATACGGCAGTAGATGCTTGTGAGACAGATGTGGATAATGCTTATCGTATTAATGCCATTGGTCCCAGAAATTTAAGCATTGCAGCGACTGAAACGGGTGCAAAAATGGTTCATATTTCTACCGATTATGTATTTGACGGAAAATCTCCCCAACCCTATATTGAATTTGATAAGCCGAATCCGCAGGGGGTATACGGTGCCACCAAATTAGCGGGGGAAAATATGGTAAAGGATTTCTCGAACCGATATTTTATTTTCCGCACAGCATGGCTTTATGGCGAAGGCAAAAATTTTGTCAAAACCATGCTTCGTCTTTCGGAGACCTATGATAAGGTAAGAGTAGTAAATGATCAGTTCGGTAGTCCCACCAGTACAAAGGAATTAGCAGGGGCAATCGCCCACCTTTTATTTACGGAAAATTACGGAATGTTTCATGCTACTTGTGAAGGAAGCTGTCACTGGGCTGATTTCGCCCGTGAAATTTTCAGATTGGCAGGTAAGTCTACGCAGGTGGAAGGGATTACAACCAAGGAGTATGGAGCCGCAGCTCCCAGACCTGCCTATTCCATATTGGAAAACTATATGCTGAAGCTGACGAGCAATTATGGCTTTGCAGACTGGCATGATGCCATAGCAGAATATATGAAGACAATATAGTTTTCCATTTGGGAAAGTCGGGAGGAGATAATGGATTTTTTCATTGATTTACTGCAGAATAAAGTTTTTGTTTCAGCTGCGTTGGGTTGGCTTACTGCACAGATTGCAAAAACAATTATTTACTTAATTATCAACAAAGAATTTGTTGCGGAAAGACTGGTGGGCAGCGGCGGTATGCCAAGCTGCCATTCCGCAACGGTATGTGCTTTGGCAACAGCAGTTACCATGCAGCATGGCACGGGCAGTACGGAATGTGCAATTGCCGTGATGCTTGCCATTATTGTTATGTATGATGCCATGGGTGTGCGTAGGGAAACCGGCATTCAGGCAAAGGTTCTGAATGAAATGATAGAACTTTTTATTAAAATGGGAAACGAAATGAGTGTGGAAGACAGACTGAAGGAGTTTGTGGGGCATACACCGTTGCAGGTATTAATAGGTGCTGTTTGGGGAATTGCAGTAGCAATCATGGTGAATGGTATATTTTAAAAATAAGGTAGTGTGTTTACGGAAAATGCACTACCATTTTTTCCGGTATTCCAAGGGAGTCATATTTTCCGTTTTTTTGAAGACCTTAATAAAATAACCCGAATTTTGAAAACCGCATTTAAGAGCGATGCTGTCTACGGATTCATCACTGAAGCGGAGCATGGATTTGGCATGGGAAATTCGCTGATAAATCAGTTCGTTGCCAATGGTGTTACCATAAATTTTTTTGTATTCCCTGGAAAGATGAAATTTGCTGATAAAAAAACGTTCCGACAAGGCTTCCAAAGTAATCTTGCTTGCGTAGTTTTCCGTAAGATAAGCGTGAACCTGCTGGAGCTTATCGGGAATGGAATATTCTCCCTGCTTCAGGACTTCATTTTCCGTGAAGCAAAGAGTAATAATATCGGTAATACATTTGTGAGCAGTTAATTCCATGAGAGAATTTTTAGCCTGTTGACTTTGATAAAGCTGATCCAGAACCTCGGTAAAAGGCAAAATGTTGTGAGGACGAAATAAGTAGGAGTTGCCCTTAGACAGGTATGCTTCATAATAAGGTCCGGCCTCCAGGCCATTAAAATGAACCCATTTAAGGCTCCAGGGATGTTCTGCACTGCTTTCATGAAAATAAGGACGTGTACAATCAATCCAGACACAGTCTCCCGCACAGATGCGATGACGTATATCTTCATAAAAAAGAGCTCCTTCACCATCCATTACAATGAAAAATAAGAAGGAATTCAGGTTCTGACGTTTACTGACGTGAGGCTCCAGACTTTGCAGGGTTCCGACTTCCTGTACAAACAGATAATGCTTTCTGGCATAAGAGGAGGGGGTTGATATAATTCTGTTTGAAGTTGATTTAGCCATAGCGACTCCTTTTAAATAGCAATATATTACTATTTTTACGCAATATAATTAATTGTCACTTGTATTATACAATAGTATACTCCCTAATGGAATAGCAAAATATCACAAATTGGTATAAGGAGAGAAGTATGAAAAATATAGCGCTCATTACGGGCATTACAGGGCAGGATGGTTCATATCTTGCGGAGTTTTTGTTGGAAAAGGGATATGAAGTACATGGTTTGATTCGACGTCACAGTATCAGCAATACTTCAAGAATTGATCATATTATTCATTCAAAGTACAATCATGTTAAATTCTTTTTGCATTTTGCGGATATGACAGATTCAAGCAATTTAATGCGTCTGGTTGCGGAAATCAGACCTACAGAGGTTTATAATCTGGCAGCACAGTCTCATGTAGGAGTTTCCTTTGAAGTGCCGGAATATACAGCAGAGGCAACCGGTGTAAGTACCTTAAAGCTTTTAGAGGCGCTTCGCGTTAACGGCGGAAACTGTCGCTACTATCAGGCATCTACCTCTGAATTGTTCGGCGGACTTCCCGAGACAGCTCCCCAGAGTGAAGCGACACCTTTTTATCCTAAGAGTCCTTACGGTGTAGCAAAATTATATTCCTACTGGATTACCGTAAACTACAGAGAATCCTACAATATGTTTGCATGTAACGGTATTCTCTTTAACCATGAATCTCCCAGAAGAGGAGAAAATTTTGTAACCAGAAAAATTACGCTGGCTGTTGCAAGTATTGTGTCAGGTAAGCAGGAAAAGCTTTCTCTCGGCAATATGAATGCAAAGCGTGACTGGGGATTCGCAGGAGACTATGTAAAGGGTATGTGGCTGATGCTTCAGCAGGAAAAGCCCGGCGATTATGTGCTTGCAACCAATGAAACACATACCGTAAGAGAGTTTGTGGAAGCAGCCTTTGAAGAGCTCGGTATTACTGTCCGCTGGGAAGGTACCGGTGTGGATGAAAAAGGATACGATTCTGAGACCGGCAAATTATTGGTAGATGTAAACCCTCAGTTCTATCGTCCTGCTGAGGTGGAATTCCTTTGGGGTAACTCCGCTAAGGCAGAAAAAGCACTTGGCTGGAAGAGAGAGGTTGATTTCAAGGGACTTGTCAGCATGATGATGGACTCTGACATGCGTGAAGTAGCCGGCATCAGCAGTAAAGAATACAGAGAACGTAAAGAAAAGTAAGAGTTAAAGAGGCTTATCCGATATGATATCTGTGATACTCATTTGGAGCTATATGCTCTTTACCTGTTATACGACAGGTTTTGCCGTTCTTACCGTGATTGGTTGCAAGGCAGGATATACCGTCAGAAAAGACAGCAGCTATTTATTTGCAGGCATTACGGTGATTATGATATATGCACAGTTTTTCAGTGTTTTTTATAAGGTAGGACTGGTTGCCAATTTGTTGATGCTCCTTATCTGTGGAGGATGCATTTTAAAATATGGCAAAGAAATAGCAACACATTTGAAAATGCGTTTTCAGATGACGTCCTATACCCAAAAGATAGCGTTGGTACTTCTTTTCTTGTTTATGGCGTATGGTGCATCTGTGGGAATTATCCATTATGATACGGGTCTTTACCATGCTCAAAGCATCAGATGGATTGAAGAGTACGGGGTTGTGCCGGGACTTGGCAATCTGCACAGCAGACTCGCTTACAACAGCGCTTCCTTTTGCTTGTCGGCACTGTACAGTTTTGCATTTTTAGGTGGGCAGTCTTATCATTGCTGTGCAGGGTTTTTGGCCTTTTTGGTGGCGGCTGTCTGCTTTTCGGGACTTTGCCGTAAAAGTATAAGAACACCGGTATTGTCCGACTTTGTACGGATTATGGGTGTGTATTATCTGCTCATTATTTTTGATGAAATGGTATCTCCGGCATCTGATTATTTTATGGTGCTGAGTGTGTTTTATATCCTTATCACATGGCTGGAGCTTTTGGAAAGAGAAGAGAAATCTTATCTGCCTTACGGACTTTTGTGTGTGATGGGAGTTTCGGTTGTCACCATAAAATTGTCAGGTGCATTGATTTTGCTTTTGACAATAAAGCCGACGGTTATGCTGATAAAGGAAAAGAAAGGAAAAGCAATAGCCGGTTTCCTTGGGATGGGAATTTTGACAGCGGTGCCTTTTCTTATAAGAAATGTAATTTTGTCCGGCTGGCTTGTATATCCGTTTACTTTTATTGATTTATTTAGTTTTGATTTTAAAATTCCTAAGGGGCTAGCAGAGTATGATTCCCGGGAAATTCAGGTCTGGGGAAGAGGTTACGCTGATGTAACAAGGTATGAAGAGCCGATTACGGAGTGGTTGCCGCAATGGGCATTGTCGCTGGATGTTTTTAATAAGGTTTTTTTGTTGCTTGCACTGTCGGCATTGGTAATGCTTGCCGGTTTGTGTGTTTATACAATTAAGAAGCGTAATAAGGAGATGCTTGATTTTCTGCTGGTGGCAGGAACTGTGGCAATAAGCTTTCTGTTCTGGCTGACCGGTGCGCCGCTTGTGAGATACGGATGCGTTTATCTGTGGGTGCTTCCCATGCTTGTGTGGGGATTTTTTTACCTGAAAGTCAGTCCGGGACTGGATGGACACAGGATATTTCTTCTTTTACTTGTGGTAGCCGGCTGTTATAAAGCCGTTGCTTTTGCGGTAGAGACGGTCGAAAATGCGACAGCTAAGTATCTTGTAACGCAGAAGGATTATGATAACTTTGAAACAATCAGCTATGAACTGAACGGATATACTTTTTATTATCCTGCCGAGGGGGACAGGACGGGATATGAGGACTTCCCGGCATCGCCGATTAAGGCGGCGGATATATTCCGGGGAGAGAGTATGGAAGAAGGGTTTGTGGATGTTGTACATTAGATTGTGATAATATGAATACAGGAGGAAAGGGATTGTGTTAAAGAAAGATGATAAGATATATGTAGCGGGACACAGAGGTCTTGTGGGAAGTGCGATTGTAAGAAATTTGGAGTCAAAGGGATACACCAATGTAATCGGCAGAACCCACAAGGAACTGGATTTGACAAATCAGGCAGCAGTACGTGCATTTTTTGAGCAGGAAAGACCGGATGTGGTAGTACTTGCGGCGGCTAAGGTTGGCGGTATCAATGCGAACAATACGGCACCTGCGGAGTTTGCTTACGAGAATATGCAGATTCAGTGTAATGTAATCGACTGCTGTCACAAATATAATGTAAAGAAGCTTTTATTCCTTGGAAGTACCTGTATTTATCCCAGAATGGCACCTCAGCCTATTCCAGAGGATGCACTGCTTACAGGTCCGTTGGAAGAAACAAACGAGGCTTATGCCATTGCAAAAATTTCGGGACTTGAAATGTGCAAGTTTTACAAGAGACAGTATGGTGATGATTTTATCAGCTGTATGCCTACGAATTTGTATGGACCTCATGACAATTACGATTTGTCAGGCTCCCATGTAATGCCTGCCATGATTCGTAAATTCCATGAAGCAAAGGTTTCCGGCGCCCACAGTGTAGAGCTTTGGGGAACAGGTACACCGCTACGGGAATTCCTTTATGTGGATGATATGGCAGATGCCTGCGTATTCCTTTTGGAAAATTACAGCGGCGAGCAGCATGTCAACATCGGTACCGGTAAGGAAGTAACAATTAAAGAACTGGCAGAGACTGTACAGCGCGTAGTTGGTTACCGGGGAGAAATTGTATGGAACACCGACATGCCTGACGGAACACCCAGAAAGCTTACCAACGTAGATAAGCTTCACGGACTTGGCTGGCAGCATAAAGTGGATTTGGAAGAAGGCGTAGAGCTTGCATATCAGTGGTTCAAGGAAAATGTAGACAGTGCGAGAATGTAAAAAGTGGAAAAGCAAATCTTAGAGAGATGGCAGGAGAACATGGATACAGAAAAGAAAAACTTTAAATCAAACAAACACATTATCATTATGAGTATACTTAGCATATTTTTTTCATTGCTAACAGGAGCACCCAGTGTATATGCGCTGCTTATCATAAGCTTGCTGCCATTGGTGTGTAGTATTTTGTTTTTGATAAAAAAGAATCCTGTGTTTGGGATTGTGTGTACGATATTCTTTTTTCTGAATCGTATTGCAACGTTTACAAGAGGAACGTTACTTGCCACAATTATTATTTTAGCAATAACTGCATATTTTGTTTATGTAAATTATTTGAGTATTCAGGATTGGAAGATACGAAACGCACATACGGATAGTAATTAAGTTTAGCTGCCAATCTATCTATGAGACCATGGATAGATTGGCAGTTTTTAATGGTAGCCTGCATATTAGTGTTGGCATCAGCTTTTGCAGGTTTTTGCCATTATAGAAGATACGACATGGATTACAGAATATCCGGAGTATGGAGCTGCTATAACCAATACTGATTTTCGTATATTTGATATATCCGAGGATGAAGACAGCTATGATTAGTAATATATTTGAGGTTTCCGAGCTTGCCCATCGTATGATTATATTACGATGTGCGATGGAATTTGAGACATCTTTGCAGTTTGTGAATGCGGCAGCTTTCCGCCTTTTGACACAGGAGGTTGGAGAAATTCTGGCAAAAGAACTGGTTGAAAACGGAACAGCTACCTTGCGTACGGAACAAGGATGAAGCATTAAAAAGCCTCAAGAAGACCATGGAGGACGGCAAGAAGAAGCTGAATGAGTTCCTTAACGGGAGATTTAAGAGTGGTAGTAAGACTAATCCAGCATTTGCAACAGAGGAAAAATTGATATCTC
>CAYWHY010000014.1:0-34432 GCA_964458255.1 uncultured Lachnospiraceae bacterium
CCATAGAATTTAAGTTGCCGATTATAGAAAAAGAGTTTACACTAAGTTTGGACAATGATACACAAAATGAGACAGTGGCCTTAATAAAAAAAGTGGATTAACCGGGGCTTTAATTTCCCACCCTGATGTGTTTTTGCAAAAGAAACAGTGCGGCAACATTGGGAAGTACCATAAATGCATTGATAAAATCCGTACATTCCCACACAAAAGTAAGAGGAAGAACGGCACCGATATAAATCATTACAATATAGGCAACTTTGTAAAAAAAGATGCCTTTGCTGCCGGCTAAATATTCTACGGCACTTTCACCCAGGTAGGACCAGCCGATTAAGGTGGTAATGGCAAAGGCAATAAGACACAGGGAAAGAAATTCCCTTCCGTAAGGGAGTGAAAGAAAAGCAACATCGGCAAGACCGGCTTCGTTCACACCATTTAAGGAGTCGGGGTTACGCAGCATATTGGTAATAATCACAAGACCGCTCAAAAGGCACATGACAACCGTATCCCAAAAAACGGCAGTCATGGACACATAAGCCTGCCTTTCTGGATTTAGTGTATCGGAAGCGGCTGCGGCAATGGCAGCAGTACCGATTCCGGCTTCGTTGGTGAAAAGTCCTCTTGCGATACCATAGCGTGCAGTAACCATAAGGGAACCACCCAAAAGTCCTCCGCCGATGGCACGAGGGGCAAGTGCATGAACGAAAATCAGACGGATGGCAGGTATCATTGCCTCGTGATTGATACAGAGAAGTATCAGGCAGCCTGCCATATATAAAAATGCAAGAAAAGGAACCAGCTTCATGCAGACTTTTCCGATAGACCGAATACCGCCGATAATGATAAGTCCGGTTATAATAGCGGCACAAAATCCTACAATATGAGGAGAAACAGGAAAGCTTGCACAGGCTGTCTGTGCCAGGGAATTTGACTGTGTCGTGCAGCCGGCACCAAAGGCAGCCAAAAGAGTAAGAAAAGCATAAAATTTTCCGATTGCCTTGTTATGTAAACCGTTTTCCCAAACGTACATGGGACCTCCGCGAAAAAGTCCGTCTTTGTCGCGGCTTTTGAATAATACACTTAAATAGCATTCACTGTAGGCAGTTGCCATTCCGAGGATGCCGGTAAGCCAGCACCAGAAAACAGCACCGGGACCGCCGAGGGCAACGGCTGTAGATACACCGATGATATTTCCGGTTCCCAAGGTGGCGGCAAGTGTCGTTGCAAGAGCACCAAACACAGACAGATTATTTTCATCCTTATTTTTTTCAGGAGTTACACAAAGATGAACGGCATGAAAAATATTTTTCTGTGGAACACCTAATTTTATGGAAAAATAAAGGTGCGTTCCCATCAGCAAAAAAAGCAGGGGACCGCTCCATAAGAAGGTATTAATCTGTTTGAGTAGGGAAAGGATAGATGACATAGGACTCCTGTTTTTCATATGGGAAAGTATGCTTGGTATTATTATAGTAGTGACAATGAGAGGATATGATTAAAATTAGGATGCTTGTAAAAAAATGCAGGGGATTACTTATACCGTTATTGTTAGTTTTGACGGCGGTAATTTTAAATATAACAGGATGGAGCAGCCATTCTTTTTGTGATTGGTATACAGAAAATATTTTTCCTGTGTGGCTGGCAACTTACGGGCGCATTATGGGTGTGTTTCCTTTTTCTGTGGGTGAGTGGATGCTGTATGCGGCGGTTGTGCTGTTAGTTGTTTTACCTGTTTGGGGAATGGTGACAGCGGCTTTTTGGCTGTTACAATTAATAAAACGGAAAACAAAAAAATGCGTGACCGGTGATGGCACAGGTGCATCAGATAAGATGGCAAAGCGGTATGGCAAATTCGCAAGGTTTATCTTTTGGATAGTGGGAATTGTAAGTCTGGAGATGACATTTACCTGCTTTTTCCTTTTCCATGTATCACCCATGAATGAGAGATATGAAATTGGTGCAAAAACACGCGATGAATACGGACTTGCGGAAATTGAAATTCTGCGTGATTATGTAGTGGAGCAGGCTAACGCACTTGCTAAAGTCATGGAGAGGGATGAAAAGGGATATCTGATTTATAATGGAAATATCGCGGATGAGGCCAAAAAACAAATGCAGAGGCTGGGGGAGATGTTTCCTAACCTGAAAGGATTTTATCCCAATCCGAAGCCGTTGTATACTTCGGAATTTTTCAGTCAGCAATACATGATGGGATATTATTTCCCTTTTTCCATGGAGGCAAATTACAATGAAAAAATGTATATCATCAACCTGCCTGCGACTATGTGCCATGAGCTGTCACATTTAAAGGGATTTTTATTGGAGGATGAAGCAAACTTTATCGCGTATCTTGCCTGTGTGGATGCAGAGGACGATTTTTTTAAATACAGTGCGTATTTGAGTGTCCTTTCTTATCTGGACAGAGATTTTTATAAAGCGGCGGGAGAAGATGCCTTGTATTACAGCAAGCATCCGGCGATTTCCGGGCAGGTTGCGGAAGATGACAAATTTTTGACAGATGAGGCATGGAAAGAAGTGGAAGAGGATGCCGTGCTTGATACGGAGTTTGTAAAAGAGGTATCCGATAAGGTTTTGGAGACTAATCTGACATTAAACGGTGTGAAAGACAGTAAAGTCAGCTACAGCCAGGTGGTAGATTTGCTGTTGCAATATTATGACGGTATCTTGTATTAAACGGGGAAATAACATATGGCAAATATGATTGATTATCTTTATGAATATGGAAAGTATACTTTTTTACAAGAACCGCTGAATGAAGTGGACAGTCTGATTTTGAGCCAGCTTGTTTATCTGAATTATGAGCAGTATGTGCCGGGAATAGAGGACGGAAATGCACCTGTCAGTATTCAAACCATTTATCATGATCCCGGGTGGGAAAAAATATTGGATAATTATTGGTATCGTGAGTCCAATTGGGAGCTTTTTACGGCAGCGGCAGAGTCGGTACGTTTCGGATCTCTCAAAATGAATTATTATATCAATATAATTGATGAGACAGATGAAGTACAGTTTTCTGCAATAACATATGTGCTGGAAGATAAAAATGTATATATTGCTTACAGGGGAACGGATGCCAGCATTGTAGGATGGAAGGAAGACTGTAATCTGGCATTGTCAAGGCCGCTTCACAGCCAAAGACTGAGTAGAGAGTATATGAATCGTGTGGCAGGGAGTATTGCCGGAAAATTTTATGCGGGCGGACATTCCAAAGGCGGAAATCTGGCGGTGTATGCTGCCATGAACTGCTCAGACAGAACAAGAGATAAGCTGATTCGCGTATATAATAATGACGGACCGGGATTCAGACCGGAAATTTTACAATCAGGCTGTTATGAAAAAATTGCGGATCGTGTTGTGAAGTTTATTCCGCAGTCTTCTGTGGTCGGCATGATTTTGGAATCGCAGAATCATTATGAAATAGTACAGAGTAAAAGCATCGGAATGTTACAGCATAATGTATATAGCTGGAAGGTAGAAGACAAAGCCTTTGCCCGTGCAGGAAAAAGGAAGGAAACAACGCTCTTCTGGGATGCGGCCATGAACGAGTGGATACTGTCCCTTACAGAGGAAGAAATACATTCTTTTATCGATACCTTGTATGATGTGGTGTCTGCTTCTGAGGCAAAGGATTTATTGGAGATGCGGGGGGACTGGAGAAAAAGTCTGCTGGGTATGGTAGAAGCACTGCAGGAAATTGATGAAAATACGAGAAAGGCATTGCAAAAGATGGTACATTCCCTTTTTGAACTGGTGGGAGAAATGGCCCTTTCCGAAATGAAGGAAAAGAGACAGGAAGTGAAGCAGGAACTGCGAAGCATAAAAATTTTCAGAAATGAGAAGAAAGTGGTTGACACAGAAATGGAAAAAAGATAAAATATGGTTTGTTCGCAGGAATGGCGGAATTGGCAGACGCGCACGGTTCAGGTCCGTGTGGTAGCAATACCATGAGAGTTCAAGTCTCTTTTCCTGCACGAAAAACCCCTTGATTATTCAAGGGGTTTTTGCTTGGCAGAGTTGGATTATTTGTAAATCCTGCCATTGGGGCGAAAGAAACATCATAAAATTTTGTTAATGCAGGGAAATCTATGAGAATTATAAACTTAATTGAAAATACACAAGGATGCAGGAAGTGCTTTTTTGAACACGGGCTTAGTTTTTATATAGAGACGGAAAACCATAAAATGGTAATGGATGCGGGAGCAACTAACGCATTTTTAGCCAATGCGAAGAAACTTAAAATCGATTTAGGACAGGTGGATACATTGATTTTAAGCCATGGACATTATGACCATTCGGGTGGTATTTTATCCTTTGTGGATTTAAATAAAAAGGCAGATATTTATATACAGAAATCAGCAACAGATGCCTATTATCACAAAGAAGCGGGAGAGGAAAGATATATCGGCATTGATGATAAGATGAAAGGACTTAAGCAGGTGAAATGGCTTGAAGGAAATTGTGATATTGACAAGGGAATTTTTCTATTCAGCGGTGTAACCGGCAGAAAACTTTGGCCTTCAGGGAATCGGGCACTCAAGGTAAAACGAGGAACTGAATTTTATCAGGACGATTTTGCCCATGAGCAATATCTGGTAATAGAAGAAGAGGAAAAAAAGGTATTGATTTCCGGATGTGCACACAACGGTATTCTGAATATCCTGGAGAAGTTTGAAGCATTATACGGTGTATGTCCGGATGCGGTTATCAGTGGCTTTCATATGATGAAAAAGAATGGTTACACGGAAGATGACCTTAATCTTGCACAAGAGACAGCCGTAAAGTTGAAAGAGTATCCGGCAAAGTTTTATACCGGACATTGTACGGGGAAAGAGCCTTATCAGATTATGAAGGCAATTATGGGAAATCAGCTTGTATACGTACATAGCGGTGATGAGATCATTTTTTGACATCAAGTTGCGGGAAAAGAAAATCAAAATGTGTAAAAAGTACTAGAATACGTATAAAATATACTAGAACGAAACTTGCAATATGTAATAAATTATGATATTTTGTTATAAGGAATTTACTTTAAAATGGTTTCCATTCCTATTTTTTGAGGAATCAGCCCGCAAGCTTCATAGAATTTCATTGCGGATTCATTTAAGCTCCAGACGTTTAATGTGACATTATAACAGTTGTTCTTTTTTGCAAAATTCAGAACCGCGTCGTAAAGCTTTTTGCCGATATGTCTGCCGCGGAGATGTTCCTCTACGCATAAGTCATCTATGTAAAGCGTTTTAATATCGGTAAGAATATTATTATTAATATGTTGCTGGAAAATGCAAAATGCGTAACCTAAAATATTTCCGTTTTCATCCGCAGCAACAAAAATGGGGCGTTCATCGTCGTGAATAATGGATTTTAATTCATCGTCGGTGTATTTTTTTGCTCCGTATTTAAAAAGGTCAGGTCTTCCTTTGTGATGTACGAAACAGACCTGCATTAAAAGATTATTGATACCATCCATATCCTGTTCTTGTGCTCTTCTGATCTCCATAGTTGTATTCATCCTTTCCGTTATGTGTAAGTATGAATATCAGTATAGCATAATTATATATGAAGTGACAAATATTGTTATCTGATTATAGTAGTAATGGGAAGTTTTTATGAGGAGGTGTAGGCAAAATATAACAATATGGATTGGTTTAGTAATATAAAAAACAAAGTGAAAAAGTAAATGGTGTACATATAAGTACATTCGGAAGGAGAAAATATGAGAAAGTGGATTATAGTTTTGGTAGTAGCAATAGCAGTTGCAATTGGCTGGGTGTGTCTTCGGGAAGACGGAATGGATTTGGGACCGGAATATAAAGGAGAAGTAAATACTTCGGAGGAACTTGTCCTTTCGGTAGTTGAAGTTTCCGTAAAATCGACAGAAATGATGATTACAATTGATAATATGTCAGAGACAGACTTCTCTTACGGACGTGATTATACCATCCAAAGAATGAAGCGCGACAAATGGTATGAGGTTAAACCTATCGGCGAATTGGTAGTTTCCCCCAGAGCTGTTTTATTACCTATGGGAATTGCAAACCTGCATACATATCGTTGGGAAACTTATTACGGAGAGCTTCCGGCAGGTCATTACAGAATCGTGAAGACAGTGACAGACGGTACACAGGAATATGTATTAGCAGGTGAATTTGACATTAAATAAAAGGAGTCATTATGGTACAGTCAAGGACACATAATTGTAATCAGCTCAGACTTTCGCACGCCGGTCAGACGGTTACCATTGTAGGCTGGTACGATAATATGCGTAAAGTCAGCAAAAATCTTGGTTTTTTGGTTTTGCGTGATTTTTACGGAGTCACTCAGGTGGTTGTTGAAACAGAAGAGATGATGGCAAGCTTAAACGGAGTTAATAATGAGTCAACTCTTTCCGTTACAGGTATTGTCAGAGAACGTTCCAGTAAAAACATGACTCTTGCTACCGGCGAAATAGAAGTAGTGCCGCAGGAGATTCGGGTGCTGGGAAAGTGTATTTATAATGAGCTTCCCTTTGAAATTAACCGCTCGAAGGAAGCAGATGAGACAACAAGATTAAAATACAGATATCTGGATTTGAGAAATCCGGAAGTAAAAGATAAAATCGTGCTGAGAAGCAAAATCGTGGCGGAAATCAGACAGAGTATGACAGCTCATGATTTTCTTGAAATTACAACACCGATTTTAACCTGTTCATCACCTGAAGGAGCAAGAGATTATCTGGTGCCTTCCAGAAATCATCCGGGTAAGTTTTATGCACTTCCCCAGGCACCGCAGCAGTTTAAACAGCTCCTTATGACATCAGGCTTTGACAGATATTTTCAGATTGCTCCCTGCTTTAGAGATGAGGATGCACGTGCTGACCGCTCTCCGGGAGAATTTTATCAGATGGATATGGAAATGGCATTTGCCTCTCAGGAAGATGTGTTTTCTGTTATTGAAGAGGTACTGCCTCCGATTTTTGCAAAATATGGTAAGTACAAGACAGCATCTGCCGCTCCTTTTACAAGAATTTCTTATAAGGATGCTATGGACAGGTATGGTTCGGACAAACCCGACCTTCGTATTGACTTAGTACTTCAGGATGCTACGGAGTGTATGGCAGACTGTGGCTTCGGACCTTTTGAAGGTCAGACTGTAAAAGCAATCGTTGTAGATCAGTTTAACGGCACCAGAAAAGTAATTGATAAACTTTGTGCTGATGTGGAAATACAGTGCGGACATAAGGTATATTGGTTCAGATTAGACGAGAACGGAGAATTGGTAGGAGGTATCTCCAAATTCTTACAGGACAGAAAAGAAAAAGTGATTGAAGCACTTGGATTAAAGAACGGTGATTTTGTAGGTCTTGCAGCCGGCAAGCTGCCGGAAGCACAAAAAACAGCCGGGGTTCTTCGCCGTTTCCTTGGAAGTGCCTGCGAAGCACATAGGAAGACAGAGTGCTATGAGTTCTGTTGGATTGTGGATTTCCCTATGTATGAAATCGGCGAAGAAAGCGGAGAACTTGAATTCTGCCACAATCCCTTTTCCATGCCGCAGGGCGGAATGGATGCATTGTTAAATAAAGAACCGTTAGACATCTGCGCCTATCAGTATGACCTGGTATGTAATGGCGTGGAACTTTCTTCCGGAGCCGTGCGTAACCATGATCCTGAAATTATGGTAAAAGCATTTGAGATGGTTGGTTTAGGAGAGGATGATGTGAAAGCAAAATTCCCTGCCATGTACAATGCATTCTGTTACGGAGCACCTCCCCATGCAGGTATTGCACCCGGTGTAGACCGTATGGTAATGCTGATTGCAGGTGAAGAGAGCATTCGGGAAATTATTCCTTTCCCGATGAACAAGACGGCACAGGATGTTATGATGGGAGCACCTTCTGAGGTGGATGAAAAACAGCTTAGGGATGTGCATATCAAAATTGATATTCGGGACAAAGAATAAATAGCAGAGATATTAAGAGGTATGATATATGCTTCCACAGGCATTTACAGACCGAATGAAACAAATGTTGGGAGATGAGTATCCCGATTTTATCAAAAGTTATGATGAAACCAAAAACCAAGCGCTGCGTTTAAATCCTTTAAAGGGTTTAAACGGGCGCTTTTTGGAGTTAAGCCCCTTTCATCTTTCGCCGGTTCCCTGGACAGAGGAAGGGTATTATTATGGAGAAACGGACAAACCCGGTAAACACCCGTATCATGAGGCCGGTGTTTATTATATACAGGAGGCCAGTGCAATGGTGCCTGTGACATATTTGGAGGCACAGCCGGGGGAAAAGATTTTGGATTTGTGTGCGGCACCGGGAGGAAAGAGTACCCAGATTGCAGCTGCCATGAAAGGACAGGGAATTCTGGTATGCAATGAAATTCATCCGGTCCGTGCCAAAATTTTGTCAGAAAATATAGAGAGAATGGGTGTTACCAATGCAGTTGTGGTAAGCCATACTCCGGATGAACTGGCGGAGCGATTCACGAAATATTTTGACAGAATACTTGTGGATGCACCCTGTTCGGGAGAAGGCATGTTCCGAAAAAAGGAAGAAGCCTGTGCGGAGTGGAGCATCGAGAATGTACATATGTGTGCAGAAAGACAGGATGAAATATTGGATGCGGCGGCAGGAATGCTTTGCGATGGCGGAAGACTTGTATACTCCACATGTACTTTTTCACCGGAGGAAAATGAGGGGAGCATCAGCCGCTTTTTAAAAAGACATCCTGAATTTTCAATTGTTTCCGTAAAAAAATATGAGGGAATGTCGGATGGAAAAGCCACTTGGACTAAAGAAGCAGCATCGCAAATAGAAGATACCATACGGCTTTGGCCCCACAAGGTAAGAGGTGAGGGGCATTATGCCGCTGTTTTGCTAAAGGAAGGGAACAATGAAAGTGTTATGCGTAGTAGCAGATATGGCTATGAAAAAGGGCTTCCGGAAAAGGAATATCAGGAATATCTTTCGTTTCGGAAAGACTTTTTGGTGAAAGAATGGCAGGGAACATTTATCAGATTTGGCGAGCAGTTGTATTTATTGCCGGAGAATACACCTTCCTTAAAGGGACTTAAGGTAGTAAGACCGGGACTTCATTTAGGAACCATAAAAAAGAATCGTTTTGAACCTTCCCATGCATTGGCTCTTGCTTTGAAGGAAGAGGAGGTAAAGCAAAGCATAAATATATCTGCAGATGATGTGTTGGCAAAAGCTTATTTAAGCGGACAGACGTTCCCTGTGTCAGACAGGAACGGATGGTGCCTGATAGAAGTGGATGGTTACAGCATGGGCTGGGGAAAAGCAGCCGGCGGCATTATGAAAAACCATTATCCCAAAGGACTTCGAAAAGATTGGTAATATGCAGAAAAATATGCTATGATACTACTTAAGTATCATGAGATGGTGTAAGTCAGTAAGCGGAGATATTTTTTATGAAAGAAAATTGCATTAGGTTGGTATTCATAATGACTGCCTGCACTTTTTGGCTGAGCGGTTGCAGTTTGACGAAACAGGGAGAAAACATTAATGCCGGAATGGAAGCAATAGCGGCGCTTGATTATGATGCGGCACTTGTGAGCTTTGAACAGGCAAGAGAAACGGGAGAAAATAACAGACAGATGTATCGCGGTGAAGGACTTGCCTACATGGGGAAAACCATGTATGCAGAAGCGGCTGCATCGTTTGAAAGTGCACTTTCAAACAGCAACGGACGAGTTGATTCAATGGATTATGATATCAATTATTATCTGGCAACGGCCTATTACAAGCTCGGACAGTTGGATAGGGCAATCAAGGTCTATGATGCCATTATAGCGTTGCGTCCTTCCGAGAAAGATGCTTATTATTTAAGAGGAGTGCTGTATACAGAAAAGGATAATTTGGAAGCGGCACTTGCTGATTTCGATAAAGCGATTGCACTTGATATAAAGGATTATGACAGACTGATTGATATTTACTGTGTACTGGATGATAACGGATACAGGGAATCGGGACAGACGTATCTGCAGGAGGCGATGGAGAATGGCACTAGGAATATGACTAATTATGAAAAGGGGCGCATCAGCTATTATCTGGATGATTATGAAAACGCCAGAAATTATCTGGAGAAGGCAAGGGATACCGGAGATTATGAAGCGATACTTTTTTTGGGGAAAACGCATGAGACTTTAGGTGACAGTAATTATGCAATCAGCGTTTATAATACCTATTTAGACAGCGAAGGTCCAAATCCCCATGTCCTGAACCAGATGGGACTTTGTAAATTACAGATGAAAGATTATAGTGGGGCGTTGGAAGCGTTTCAGACTGCGATGAGTATAGAAGATAACAGTATTATGCAGACTCTTAAGATGAACGAGATTGTAGCATATGAAATGTTGGGTGAGTACAAAAAAGCAGCCGTTCTGTTAGAGGCGTATTTAAAAAAATATCCGGATGATGAGGTTGCAAAAAGAGAGTATACCTTTCTGAAAACAAGGTAAAAACAGAATTTTCAAGATGCCTGTAAACCCAAAGCACCATATCCGACAAAAGAAATACCAGACACAAGATATTATGTTGCATATTTTATGCAAACACAATATCTTGTGCTTTTTATTGACTTTTATAATAGCAAATGATACACTTTTTATACATGGTGTTTTAACTGTTTTAGCAGTTATTATTACTGTTGGTTCTAACGGATTTATAAGTGGGAGGTAGGTTTCATGTTCCAGGTAATCAAAAGAGAAGGAGAGATGGCGGATTTTACTTTAACGAAAATCAGTGATGCTATCATGAAAGCATTTAATGCTACGGATGTCCAGTATAATAATGATGTGGTGGATTTGCTGGCACTTCGTGTTACAGCTGATTTTCAGGGCAAAGTAAAGGATGAGGGCATTCACGTAGAGGATATTCAGGACAGTGTGGAGAAGGTGCTTGAGCAGGCAGGCTATGCAGAGGCTGCCAAGGCATATATTCTCTATCGTAAGCAGCGTGAAAAAATGAGAACAATGAAATCCACTATTCTGGATTATAAAGATGTGGTAAACAGTTATGTCAAGATAGAAGACTGGCGTGTAAAAGAAAATTCAACAGTTACTTATTCCGTAGGAGGTCTGATTTTGAGTAATTCAGGAGCTGTTACGGCTAACTACTGGCTTTCGGAAATTTATGACCAGGAAATTGCTGAAGCACATCGTAATGCGGATATTCATATTCATGATTTGTCCATGCTTACAGGTTATTGTGCTGGCTGGTCTTTAAAACAGCTGATTACGGAAGGCCTTGGCGGCATAACGGGTAAAATTACTTCGGCACCTGCCGCACATTTGTCGGTGCTTTGCAATCAGATGGTAAACTTCCTTGGAATTATGCAGAATGAATGGGCAGGAGCACAGGCATTTTCATCTTTCGACACATATTTGGCACCTTTTGTAAAAATAGACAACCTTTCTTATAAAGAGGTAAAAAAATGTATTGAAGCATTTATATATGGTGTAAATACACCCAGCCGATGGGGAACCCAGGCTCCTTTTTCCAATATTACCTTAGATTGGACAGTGCCTGATGACTTGGCAGAATTGCCGGCTATTGTAGGCGGTAAGGAAATGGATTTTAAGTATAAGGATTGCAAGAAGGAAATGGATATGATTAATAAAGCCTTCATTGAGACAATGATTGAAGGGGATGCTAACGGCCGTGGTTTTCAGTATCCGATTCCTACGTACTCCATTACAAAAGATTTTGACTGGTCTGACACAGAAAACAACAGACTGTTGTTTGAAATGACAGCGAAGTATGGAACTCCGTATTTCTCAAACTATATCAATTCCGATATGGAACCAAGCGATGTGCGCAGTATGTGTTGTCGTTTACGTCTTGACTTGCGTGAACTCCGAAAGAAAACAGGCGGATTTTTCGGCTCTGGAGAGAGCACGGGGAGTGTAGGTGTGGTTACCATTAATATGCCGAGAATTGCTTACCTGGCAGCCAATAAAGATGATTTTTATAAACGCTTAAATAAAATGATGGATATTGCGGCAAGGTCTCTTAAGATTAAGAGAGGTGTTATCAGCAAGCTGCTGGATGAAGGCCTATACCCTTATACCAAGAGATATTTGGGTACTTTTGACAATCACTTTTCAACCATCGGTTTAATTGGTATGAATGAGGTGGGATTAAATGCGAATTGGCTTCGTGCGGATATGACTGACAAAAGAACGCAGGAATTTACCAAGGAAGTGTTGAATCACATGAGAGAGAGACTGTCCGATTATCAGGAGCAGTATGGTGATTTATATAATTTAGAGGCAACACCGGCAGAAAGTACCACATACCGGCTGGCAAAGCATGACAAAAAGAAATGGCCTGCCATCAAGACGGCAGGAAAAGTGGGGGATACACCTTATTATACAAATTCATCTCATCTTCCGGTAGATTATACCGCAGATATTTTTGAGGCACTGGACATTCAGGATGAGCTGCAGACACTGTATACGTCGGGGACCGTTTTCCATGCCTTTTTAGGTGAAAAGGTTCCGGATTGGAAGGCGGCAGCAGATTTAATCAGAACGATTGCCGAAAATTATAAACTGCCTTATTATACATTATCACCTACGTATTCGATTTGTAAGGAACACGGATATTTAGCAGGTGAGCAGCATAGTTGTCCTCATTGTGGTAAAGTAACGGAGGTTTACAGCCGTATTACCGGTTATTACAGACCGGTACAAAACTGGAATGACGGAAAATTGCAGGAATATAAAAACAGAAGGACTTATGATGTGGCAAATTCGGTTTTGAGACACTCTTCGGCAGAACCTGTGTTGGCAGAAAAAGAGAATGTTGTGCAAAAAGCAGAGAATATCACTTACCTGTTCACAACAAAAACCTGTCCGAATTGCAGCCTTGCAAAGGAATATTTAAAGGACTTTTCTTATGTGCTTATAGATGCGGAAGAAAATGCGGATTTGGTACAAAAGTATGGTGTCATGCAGGCTCCCACACTTGTGGTGGTGAATGGAAAAAATGTGAAGAAATATGGAAATGCTTCCAGAATTAAGGCCTTTACGGAAAACCTGCAGGAAGAGAAAAACAGGATGAGTCATGTGTAAAAAATGAATGCAAAGGAGACAGAGAAAAGAAATGATTAACAAACTGGTGAAGAAGATTAAAGAAACGGGTGCACCTATTGTAGTGGGTCTTGATCCTATGATGAAATTTGTACCGGAGCACATTCAGAAAAAAGCGTTTGCCGAGTTCGGAGAAACGTTGGAAGGTGCTGCGGAAGCAATCTGGCAGTACAACAAAGTAATTGTAGATCATATTTACGATATTGTTCCTGCAGTGAAACCACAGATTGCCATGTATGAACAGTTTGGAATCCCCGGTCTTATTGCATTTAAGAAAACAGTAGACTATTGTAAGGAAAAGGATTTGGCTGTTATAGGTGACGTGAAGAGAGGCGATATCGGTTCTACTTCTGAAGCTTACGCAGTAGGACATTTGGGAAAAGTGCAGGTAGGCAGCAAAGCTTATTATGGATTTGATGAAGACTTCGCAACCGTAAATCCTTATCTTGGCTCTGATGGTATCAATCCGTTTATAAAGGTGTGTAAGGAAGAAAATAAAGGTTTATTTATCTTAGTTAAGACATCCAATCCCAGCAGCGGTGAATTTCAGGACAGAATCTTAAAAGATACTGACAAACCTCTTTACGAGATGGTTGGAGAGCAGGTTGCCAAGTGGGGGGCAGAGCATATGGGAGAAGATTACAGTTATATCGGAGCAGTAGTAGGTGCTACTTATCCTGAAATGGGCAAAATTCTCCGTAAAGTAATGCCTAAGAGCTATATTTTAGTACCCGGTTACGGTGCACAGGGTGGTAAAGGCGCTGATTTGGTTCATTTCTTCAATGAGGATGGACTAGGTGCAATTGTAAATTCCTCCAGAGGGATTATTGCGGCATATCAGCAGGAAAAATATGCTTCTTTCGGAGCAGAGAATTTTGGAGAGGCTTCCAGGGCAGCAGTAGAGGATATGAAAGCAGATATTCAAGAGGCACTTGAAAACCGCTAAATAACAGAGAAAATGCCCGGTTTTGCTTGCCTTCCATAGAAAAAAATGATACACTTACATTAACAGTAGGTGATTTATGCCGATATAGCATATAACATGCAAATGGGGAACAGGGAGGTTCCACTTCATATTCAAAGGAGTGATGGTATGGGAATCAGCATTCATGTAAATGCAAAACAGGATTATTCTTATTTATTCCGTAATTTTTCTGCAGGCAGCAGTAGCAACGGACTTGGAAATTTGAATTTCTTCTCCGATTATGCCGCTATTAAGAACGGCAGCTACGGTAAGCTGATGAAAGCTTATTATGCAAAGGATGACAGTGACGGTACGCCGACAGCCGCAATAAGTAAAATTGACAGCAGGACAACGTCTACAGCAGCAGATTCCACTAGGACATTGGCAGCGATTGAAAAGTCAGCAGATAAACTAAAAGAATCCGCAGATGCACTCATCAGCAAAGGTGCCGACTCTGTGTTTAAGCAGAAAGAGATTGTCACTAAAGATGAAAACGGTGTAGAAACTGCCAAAAAGGGTTATGATACAGACGCAATTTACAGTGCGGTATCTGATTTTGTAAAGGATTATAATTCCCTTCTTGAAAATGCCGGCAATGCCAACGCTACCAATATTTCGAATAAGACATTATCACTTGTGAATATGACGAAAGCGAATGAAAAGCTTCTTTCCGATGTAGGAATTACCATTGATAAGGACAATGCTTTATCCATACACGAAGAGACTTTCAAGAAGGCAGATGTGAGTACGGTAAAGACTTTGTTCAACGGCAGTGGTTCTTATGCATACAGAGTTTCCGCACAGGCATCTTTGATTGATTTTGCGGCAAACACGGAAAGCAGCAGGGCAAATACTTATACCTTTAACGGAACCTATGGCAACACGTATTCAACAGGAAATATTTTTAATTCTCTGTTCTAAGGTGCAGGCAGAATAATTGGTATGACAACAGCTAAAAGTTATTTTTAAAACTTTTAGCTGTTTTTAGATGATACACATCAATATGCAGATATGTTATACTAACGGGGGACAGTGCTTAAGTTTGCTCGAAGCATTTACCGAATGTGAGAAGATTATGAGTGAGAACAATAAAGGAAGGATGGGGTACATATGGAAGTAAGAACAGCGGCTTCACCGAAAGATGTGAAGTATTATACAACAGAGAGACTTAGAGAGGAATTCCTGATTCAGGACTTGTTTGTGCCGGGAAAAATGAAACTGGTATACAGTCATATCGACAGAATTATTACAGGTGCCGCCATGCCGCTTTCCCCTATTGTGTTAACAGCGGGAGATGAGCTGCGTGCCGATTATTTTTTGCAGAGAAGAGAAATGGGCGTTATCAATATCGGCGGCGCAGGCGTGATTACTATCGATGGAAAAAAATATGAGGTTGGTTTTAAAGAGGCAATGTATATCGGTATGGGATCTAAGGATATTGTATTTGACAGTGTGGATGCACATAATCCTGCCAGGTTTTACATAAACAGTGCACCGGCACATACCACCTATCCCACTGTGCTTATTAAGCCGGAAGGAACAGCGGAAGAAGGTGTGGTAATTGTAAAGGCTGAAAATAAAGTGGAGCTTGGGAGCCTTGAAGAGTCCAATCACAGAGTTATTTGCAAGTACATTCTTCCCGGACAGGTGGAGAGCTGCCAGCTGGTTATGGGAATGACCAAGCTTGCCCCCGGCAGTGTATGGAATACCATGCCTTGTCATACCCACGACAGACGTATGGAGGTTTATCTTTATTTTGAAATGCCGGAGGATGCCTTTGTCATGCATTATATGGGAGAACCGACAGAGACGAGGCATATCGTTATGAAAAATGAAGAAGCAGTAATTTCTCCCAGCTGGTCCATCCATGCAGGCTGCGGTTCACAGGCATATACTTTTATCTGGGGAATGGTCGGAGAAAATCAGGACTTTGGCGATATGGACAATGTGTCAAACAAGGATTTGAGATAGATGAATGCGTAAAATAAAAGGCTGAACAAAAAGGAATGAACAAGATGAATGATTTGATGAAAAAATTTTCGCTGGAAGGCAAAGTGGCACTGGTAACGGGAGGTGCACACGGTATCGGTTTTGCCATTGCGAGTGCCTATGCCAGGGCAGGGGCAACTGTCGTAATGAACAGCAGCAGTCAGGCATCACTTGATAAGGGACTTTCAGACTATGAACAAAATGGCATTAAGGTATGCGGCTATGTATGTGATGTTACCGATGAAAATGCGGTAAATGATATGGTGGCAAGAATTGAAAAAGAAGTCGGTGTGATTGATATCCTTGTAAATAATGCGGGGATTATCAAGAGAATTCCCATGTGTGAAATGTCGACGGCAGAGTTTAAACAGGTGATTGATGTGGATTTGACGGCGCCTTTTATTGTGGCGAAGGCTGTTATTCCGGGTATGATTAAAAACGGACACGGAAAGATTATCAATGTTTGCTCTATGATGAGCGAATTGGGACGCGAGACAGTATCGGCTTATGCGGCTGCAAAGGGCGGTCTTAAGATGCTGACCAAAAATATCGCTTCTGAATATGGTGCGTATAATATCCAGTGTAACGGTATCGGACCGGGCTATATTGCCACACCGCAGACAGCGCCTTTGCGTGAAGTACAGCCTGACGGAAGCAGACATCCTTTTGACCGGTTTATTATTGCAAAGACGCCTGCATCCCGTTGGGGAGAAGCAGAGGATTTAGAGGGACCTGCCGTATTCCTTGCCTCGGAAGCTTCTGATTTTGTAAATGGGCATATCCTCTATGTGGACGGCGGTATTTTGGCGTACATCGGTAAGCAACCGTAATTTATTTAGAAATATTGGACAAAATTAAGAACATTATAATTTATAGTAGAACTTGCAGAACAGAACGTGTATAATTATCATGTACAAATTTTGGAAAATACAAGCGTGATGTAAGCAGCTTGTGAAAAAGAAATAAAAAGATAAAGGAGAAAATCATGAATGCGGTTTTAGAACAAATCAGTAAAATCGGTATCGTTCCGGTTGTAAAGATTGACAGAGCAGAGGATGCCCTTCCTTTGGCAAAAGCACTTTGTGCCGGCGGACTTCCCTGTGCAGAGGTTACTTTCCGTACCGATGCGGCAGCAGAAGCCATCAAAATTATGACAGACAATTTCCCTGACATGTGTGTAGGTGCAGGTACTGTTTTGAATGCAGCACAGGTAGATGCAGCAGTAGATGCAGGTGCTAAATTTATCGTAAGCCCCGGACTTAACCCAAACACTGTGAAATATTGTATCGGGAAGGGGGTTCCGATAACACCCGGGACTTCAAGCCCCAGCGATATTGAAATGGCTATAGAACTTGGTCTTGATGTGGTTAAATTCTTCCCTGCAGAGCAGTCCGGCGGACTTGCCAAGATTAAAGCAATGGCAGCTCCTTATGTCAATATGAAATTTATGCCTACCGGCGGCATCAATGCCAAGAACTTAACTACTTATCTTGATTTCAACAAGATTATTGCTTGTGGCGGTTCATGGATGGTTCCCGGTGATTTAATTAACGCAGGTGAATGGGACAAGATTGAACAGCTGACAAGAGAAGCAGTACAGACCATGCTTGGTTTTGAACTGGCTCACGTAGGTATCAATGCAGAAAATGAAGAAGAAGCACTTAAGTCTGCTAACAGATTTGCGTTTATTTTCGGTATGCCTGCTAAGGTTGGCAACAGCTCCATTTTTGCAGGCTCTGCAGTTGAAGTAATGAAGACGCCTTATCTTGGAAAGAGCGGACATATCGCTATCAGAACCAACTATATAGAAAGGGCTATGAATTATTTGTCCACAGTTCTTGGTGTAGAGTTCAACGAAGAATCTGCTAAGAAGGATGCAAAGGGTGCTTTAAAGGCAATCTATCTGAAAGAAGAAATCGGTGGATTTGCAGTACATCTTGTACAGAAATAAAATCATAAGCAGAAAGGAAAATGAAAAATGGCAAAAGTAATTACTATGGGCGAAATCATGCTCAGATTATCAACACCCAACAATGAAAAATTTATTCAGGCTGACGAGTTTGACATCAACTACGGCGGCGGTGAAGCAAACGTAGCCGTATCTTTGGCAAACTACGGGCATGACGCAGAATTCGTAACAGCAGTTCCCGACAATGAAATTGGTGAATGTGCCGTTGCTGCTTTAAGAAAATACAATGTAGGAACAAAGAACATTGCAAAATGCGGTGAAAGACTTGGTATCTATTTCTTAGAGTCAGGTTCCGCAATGAGACCTTCCAAGGTGGTTTATGACAGAGCTCATTCCTCTATCGCTACAGCTACAGAAGCAGATTTTGATTTTGATGCTATTTTTGAAGGTGCTGACTGGTTCCACTTTACGGGAATCACACCTGCTGTATCTGACAGTGCGGCAGAGCTTACAGAAAAGGCTTTAATCGCAGCTAAGAAGCATGGCGTAAAAGTATCTGTTGACTTAAACTTCCGTAAGAAACTCTGGACTTCCGAAAAAGCTCAGAAGGTTATGACAAATCTTATGAAATATGTTGATGTTTGTATCGGTAACGAAGAAGACGCAGAACTTGTTCTCGGATTTAAGCCCGGTGAAACGGATGTAACAAGTGGTGAGTTAGAGCTTGCAGGCTACAAGTCAATCTTTGAACAGATGGTAGATAAATTTAACTTTGAATACTGTGTATCTTCCTTACGTGTAAGCCGTTCTGCTTCCGATAACGGATGGTCTGCATGTATTTATAAAAGAGATACCAAGGAATTTTATCATTCCAAGGAATACAGAATTCATCCCATCATTGACCGCGTAGGTGGTGGTGATTCCTTCGCAGGCGGTGTTATCTGTGGTATGTTAGACGGTAAGGATTTCAAGGCTGCTCTTGAGTTTGGTGTAGCAGCATCAGCCCTTAAGCATACAATCCCCGGTGACTTTAACTTAGTATCCAGAAAAGAAGTTGAAACACTCGCAGGCGGCGATGCTTCGGGTCGTGTACAGAGATAATCCGTAACGGGTACAACAATAATCTGTAAAAATAAAAAGAAGGAAGTTGCCTCTCTGTCTGCATGGACGGAGAGGCATTGTTGAGGGAAAAAATTTGAAAAAGAAATTGGTAGTATTTACATTCGTTTTAACAATGGCGGGAAGTATATTCCTGACAGCCTGCGGCAGTGAAAGTGAAGATGCACAGGCAAATGTGGAAATGGAAACAGAAGAAACTGAAGAAGAAAAGGCTAAAGCAGGGGAAGAGACCGGGAAAGAAGATAAGGCGGAAGAAGAGGCAAAAGCTGAGGAAGAAAATGCAGCAAAGGAAGAGAAAAAAACAGAGGCAGAGGAAGAAACAGCTGACGAGTACATAAAAGGTATTATTACGGAAAACGGTTGGGAAAGTGAATGGATTGGAATTCGTTATACCACACCGGAAGGCATGAATATGTCATCAGAAGAAGAACTTGATGAGGTTATGGGTCTTGGAAAAGAAGTGCTTGCTGATGATTATACGGAAAGACAGCTTGCTTATGCGGAGATGGTTTCTGTATATGAAATGATGAGTGTTGACGAAGCAGGTGCGACGAATGTATTTGTTACCGTAGAAAAGCTTCCCAAGACACTGACAACAGAGGAATTCGTTGATTTAATGATCAATAATTTGGAATGTGTGACTGCTATACAGTATGAGATTAGTAGCAGAGATGAAATGGTGACTATCGGAGCACGTGAGTTTAACAAAGTGGCATGTAAAGCAGATTATCAGGGCGTTGCAATGTGTCAGGATTATTACACAACCGTGATTGGCGACAGAGCAGTAACAATTGCCATAACTTATATTGATATGACTGACGATCTGGCACAGGAAGTTTTTGATGCATTTGGTGCATATTAAACCGTAGTGAACAATAGGGACATCATGACGGAAGGAAAAATCCGTTCATGGTGTCTTTTTTACTTTTAAAGAAATTTTTTTATGTTATAAAACAGGCTCAAAATGTCATTTGCAGGTATATTCTAAAATGAGAGCGGGTATCGGTATGAGGACACCGGAAAGAGGAAGAATATGAAGCAGGCAATACTTTGGGCATCGGCAGGAACCGGTTTTACCTTTTTTATGACTGTACTGGGAGCAAGTCTGGTCTTTCTTTTTAAGAGAGAAATGGAAAAAAACATACAAAAGCTTTTGCTTGGAGTTGCTGCAGGCGTGATGATAGCAGCTTCCATGTGGTCACTCCTTTCACCGGCTATTGAAGAGGCAGAGGAAAGGGGACAAATCGCGTGGATACCTGCTGCGGGTGGATTCGCGTTTGGGGGATTGTTTTTACTTTGCATTGACCTTTTATTGCCCCGCCTTTATAGAAAAGAACAGACGAAGGAAAAAGAACAGACAGCTTTTCACAGGATGATATTGCTGGTGCTTGCCATAACACTTCATAATATCCCGGAGGGAATGGTCGTTGGCCTTGCCTTTGCACTGGCAGCACAAAAGGTGCCTGATATAAGCCGGTATGCTGTGGCGCTTACGCTGGCATTTGGTATGGGAATTCAAAATTTTCCGGAGGGTGCTTCAGTTGCATTATCTCTTCGGAAAGAGGGAGTCAGCAGGCGAAACGCTTTTTTCATAGCAGGTTTAACGGGAGTGGCGGAACCATTTTTCGGAGTCGGAATTACGCTTATTGCATCACAGATTTTATCATATATGTCGTGGCTTTTATCTTTTGCGGCCGGTGCCATGATTTACGTGGTTTCTAAAGAACTGATACCGGAGGCAAATGAAGGCGGTTATTCTAATTACGGGACTGTGGGAATCATGATAGGTTTTCTCATTATGATGATTCTGGATGTGGCGCTGGGATAAAAGTAACAAAAATAAAAAGTCTGTTGACAGACATATAAAAATCTGTTACCATAAATTCACTTCAAAGTTTCTTATAAAATATTTTATCTAAATTCTGATAACTTATCTAAGCATTCAGAAATTATCCAAAGAAAGTGGAAAGAAAAAGTAGGAGGTGTTTGCTTGAGTGCCCATAAAGCAGAAAAGAATGGGCTGAATGTTTTTTTGTATTTATATACTCCGGAAATTTGTTTGAAGGAAAAAAAGATTTTTTATCCCGGGCAAGAGATTGTGATAGAGATGGCGAAGGATAGGATTCAGTTAGAAGATGACTTGAAATTTAGTGTAAAGAGGCTTGCCGCAGGCTGGCAGGTTGAGGGAAAAGAGGTCAGTGGGGAAAATTATTTTTTCCTGACAAACAAGAAAAAGGAGCAGGTTCTTCTTATCCTTTCAGAAGAAAAAGCGGAAACGGTTGCGTGTGGAAGGATTGCCATGATAAATGGATGTGAAGTGAAGGCAGGAACGGATTTTCACAGTTCTGTTTTTTATGAATATGCCACATTTGTGGAAAAGGAAGCACTTTGTCTGTTTCGCCAAAAAGACAGCTATCTTTTGAGGATACCGGCTGCAGACAAAGAACGGAAGCTGCCGGGGGTGTATGTCAACGGACAGGCATGCTATGGTGAGGTGCTTTTGCAAAAGGGAGACAAAATAGAAATGTTTGGTTTATCTCTTTTGCTGCTACCGGATTTGCTGTTGTGTACCTCTTTTTACGGCACTATGCGAATGGCACAAAGACAATGGGTTCCTGAAAAAAAACAGACATCCGGGATAGCTCCTGCCTGGGAAAATCCTGTGGAAGAAATGGTGATTGAGGATAGTGAACTTTACAAAGAAGAACTGGAGCTTGAACCGCCGCAGGCAAAGAAAAGAGAAACGGATGGGCCGCTTGCATTGGCATTAGGTCCATCCGTGACCATGATTTTGCCGACGCTGCTTATGACGTATCTGATAGGGAATACGGCCGGTGGGATTCCATATTATGCAGCTACACTTGCCATGACGGTTGCCTCTGCCTTCTTCAGTGTATTTTGGGGATGTATGAATCACTGTTACAAAAAACATATCAGCAAAAAAGAAGAAAAAATAAGAAGAAAAACATACCGTGATTACCTGCAAAATATGGAAATGTATCTGCAGAGGTGTTTTTCGGGGAATCGCAGCATGATGTTGGAACAGTATCCTCATTACGGTAGTCTTTTAGGAGAAAGGGATGGTAAGAGTAAAATTTTATGGAACAGAGGAAGTGACAGAAAAGACTTATGGTTTGTAAGACTCGGGCTTGGAGAGATACCTTTTCAGGTACATGTAAAACTGCCAAAGAAAAGCAGAGATTTTTTAAAAGATCCGCTGATGGAAGAAGCCTGTGAAATGGCAGAAAAATATAGGACTTTGCCACAAGTGCCGGTTGGTATCTCTGTAGAAGGTACAAACAGTATCGGGTTTACGGGAGAAGAAATTTATCCGGTATTGTTGCAGGCTCTGGTACAGTTGGCTGCAGGACACGCAAGTGAACGATTACGGCTTATATATTTTTACCATGAGGAATATTGTAAGGAAAAAGAAATCGCAGATTGTCTCAAATGGCTTCCTCATGTATGGGATGAAGGAAGAAAGGTTCGCTTCTTAGCAGGAAATGAAAAAGAAGCAGGAGAAATATTGCCGTTGTTATCGGGTGAGCATGAATCACCTAAACGAATGAAGGAGCGTTTTTCGATTTTTATAATTGCCAATCCGGAGCTGATAAAGGGAGAAGGACTGTATCGTATGCTTGTGGAAAAGAAAGAAGAAAAAGATTTCTGTGTTATATATGTTGCTTCAAAAAGAGAACAGATTCCGGGAGAGTGTAATTGTCTTATATGGAAGGAAAAACATGAAATCCGGCAATATCTGCAAGGTACTTTGAAAAAGCAGAAGGTAATATGGGAAGAATGTAGTGTAAAACAGGCTGATACCTATATGAGAAAACTTGCCGGAAAAAGTAAAATAAAAATGACAGAAGCCGGAATATGGGAAAGAGTTTCGTTCCTTGATTTATATGGATGCAGTTGTATCAGGGAATTAAACTGTCCAATGCGGTGGCAGGAAAATCAGACAAAAGACAGGATTCGTGTTCCGATAGGAAAAGGAGCAGATGCCAGACTGCTGTTTCTTGATATTCATGAAAAATTTCATGGACCTCACGGGCTTGTAGCGGGTACAACGGGAGCCGGAAAAAGTGAATTGCTGCAAACCTATCTTTTATCACTTGCCGTTTCTTTCAGCCCGGAGGATGTAAATTTTTTTATTATTGATTACAAGGGCGGTGGCATGGGTGATACTTTGCAAAGGCTGCCTCATTGCAGTGGTGTGGTTTCCAATCTTTCCGGCAGGCAGATTAAACGGGCACTTTTATCCATTAAAAGTGAAAATACAAGAAGGCAGAGAATGTTAAGCCGGGCAAAGGTCAGTCATATTGGAGAATATACAGAGCTTTATAAAGAAGGCAAAGTAAAAGAGCCTATGACACATTTGCTATTGGTAGTGGATGAATTTGCAGAATTAAAAAGAGAAGAACCGGAATTTATGCAGGAAATTATCAGTGTTTCACAGGTTGGCAGAAGCCTTGGAGTGCATTTGATTCTGGCAACCCAAAAACCGGCAGGGACAGTGGATGACAAAATTTGGAGTAATACAAGATTCAGACTGTGTCTGCGAGTTTCAGATAAACAGGACAGTATGGATATGCTTCGAAGACCGGAAGCAGCATTTCTGACAGGTGCAGGAAGAGGATACCTTCAGGTTGGAAATAATGAGCTGTTTATACAGTTTCAGACCGGGTACAGCAAAGAAACCTATCAGGCAGATAAAAAAGTCAGGGAAAGTACCATTTTACTGACCAATACGGGAAAAAAACTGACGGCAGAGAAAAAAGAGGATTACAAAATGCCCACTCAGTTAAATGCTACCGTAGAGTATATTTGTAAGACGGCTGATGACCTTGGCTATGAACATGCGAGAACTTTATGGATGCCGGAACTTTCGGAAAAAATAGTTCTGACAAAGGATAGACAGTCGGGAGAGAAGAAAATTTGTCTTGGCATTTATGATGACCCTGAGCAACAAAGACAGGAAATGTTATATTATCATCCTTTCACAGATGGACATTTATGTCTGTGCGGAGGTCCTGCCACAGGGAAAAGTACTTTTTTACAAACTTTTTTATGGCAACTGTGTATCAATAACTCTCCTGATGAGGTACAGTTTCTTTTGGCTGCATCTGACTGTGCGGGAGTGAATTGTTATGAGCAGATGCCGCATTGTCTCGGCAATATGAAAACAAGTGAAAATTCAGAGAGTTTCTTTTATCATTTAGAACGCTTTTTCAAAAAAAGAAAAGAGTTTCTTGGTGGAATTAGTTTTTCACAATTTCAAAAACGACAATCAAAAAAATTACCGCTTTTATTTCTGGTGATTGACAATTATGGCAGTTTCCGTCGGATAACGGGAGATGGTTATGCATCTTTCATCGAGAAGATAGCTGCTGAGGGAATCAACTACGGTATTTATCTGGTAATTACGGCTTTGGGAATTGGTGCAGGGGAAATTCCTGTAAAACTTTTTGAAAAAATAAAGACAGCTGTCGCTTTAGAAATGAGTGACAGAGTTTTGTATGCCGATGTGTTAAGACAGTATCAGATTGGTGTTTTGCCAAAGGAAAACTGTAAGGGACGCGGCTTGTGCAGGATGGAGAACAGGATTCTGGAATTACAGACACTTCTCATAGACGATGGAGATGATTATGAAAGAATGGAAAAAATAGTAGGCAAAAGCGAAGCTTTGGTTATCGGAAACAAAAAAACGGAAAAATTTCCGTGTATACCACAGAAAACAGATTATGAGATATTGTGGGAACAGTTTGTGAATGAAGGAAAAGAAGATGATAAGGTACCGATTGGATATGACAGAAAGACCGGGAGAATATCAACCATTTCTTTGAAAAATTTTCCGTTTGTGATTACGGGAGGACCTAAAAGCGGTAAGAGAACCCTTCTTGGGCAGATTATAACGGGTTATGTCCGTCAGGGAGTAGAAGCGGTATTATATGATCCAAAATCAGAAATGAGAGGATATCTGAAAGAAGGTGTAAAAATTCTTTCCACAAAACAGGAACTGCAAAAGTGGTATGAAGCATATAGGGATAAGAAAAGCAGTGAAGGGGGAAAAATACTGCTTACACTCTGTCATTTGGAGGATTTACCGGAAGAAATTTTTAGTATAGGGAAAATGCCGCCATTTGTAGCCATCAGTCATGCCGGAGAAGAAATGCAGATAATGCACTGCCATATGTATGAGCAGATGGTAAAAAAACAGTATGGTATCTGCCTGGGAGGTAGTGCGGGAAACCAGAGACTTCTTTCGTTCGATGATTTAAATTATGAGCAGATGAGCCGGGGAAAAGCACCGGGATATGGTTATTTGAAAAGAGGAGCGGGAATGGGAACAGAACATATAATAATTACCCGCGACAGGAAGGAGGAAGAGTGATTTTCGTAGATGTACAGATTCCGGCACTTGATAAGGTGTTTGATTTTGAATTAGATGAGGAGGTAAGGATAAAACAATTATTGGATGAGATTCCGAAATTAATAGCAAAGAAGACAAAAAAGAAAATATACTGTAACGAAAAATGGTACTTATACGCCTTGGAAAGAGAAGCTTTGTTACAGGAAGAGTTGACGTTGAAAGAACAGGGAATCGGAGACGGAGAAAGATTGATTTTATTTTAGGGGAAGAAAAATGGAACGTTGGAGTTTACGGTTTGAGGGGACAGAAATAAAAAAATTGCAGGAAGAAATGATAGCGGCATGGAGTGATATTTATGACGCACTGAAAGAATGGGAGGAGGAAAAGGAGTATTTGACAGACATTTGGAGGGGAACAGCGGCAGATACCTTTTTAGCATCCTTGAAAGGAGTGTGGCAGGAAATAGGTAATTGTAGTAAAAAAACAGAAAGTCTTTTAAGCGGACTTATCAATGTGGAAGAGAACTTTGCACAATGTGAAAAGGAAATTGAAAATTTGACGCAGGAGGGTTTCTTATGGAGAATACGGCAGAGTTTCAAGTAAAGCCGCAAGTGCTTTTACAAAGTGCGAAACGAATGGAAACATCAGTAAAAAAGGCAGAAAAAGCGGTGGAGAGGTGGGACGAACTGTCTAAGAAGACAAGTGCCTGTTTAGCAGGCAGGATAGGTGATGCCTTTAGACAGGAAAGTGCAAAAGTAGCATCGGAATGGAGGCAAAAAACAGAAATACTTTTGGAAATGGTATCAGGACTCGAGGAAATTGCATGTATCTATGAAAAGACGGAAGGAGAAAACTTAGATGTTATTTACAGAACCGGAAATTGAAATTCATTTTGAGACGATGCAGCTGTTTGCAGAGGAGATTGCCAATATTGCAAAACATTTACAGGATATAACAACAAACGACAGTATGCGTGTGATAAACGATTTGAAAAGGGCATGGATATGCGAAAATGCCGATGCATTTGCCAAAAAGGGGGTGAAAACAGTAAATGAAATTAATGATATTGCACAGGATTTAAAAAATATTTCTGACAAAATGAATAAGAAGGCAAAATTGCTTTATGAGCTGGAAATGTGTAATGTACTTACGGCAAATGCAAGAATTTACTTATAACGGATTTTATGAAAAAAGGAGGAAAAATCATATGGCAATGATTCAGGTTACATCACAAAAATTAAGAAGTACGGCAGAAAGTCTGCAGGGACTGAATGAACAGTTTAAGGGAAAAGCAGGAGAACTTACGGGTAAAGAGCAGGCACTTTGCCAGATGTGGGAAGGGCAGGCAAAAGATGCCTTTCATGCGGCTTACAGTCGGGACAGTCAGCAAATGGAAATGTTTTATAAGCTGATTGGGCAGTATGTGCAGGCACTTTTGGAAATTGCACAGCACTATGAGCAGGCAGAGGCAAGAAACACTGAGATAGCAGGAAACAGGTCTTATTAAGAAGGAGGAAAGGCTATGGAAGGAATATTAAAGGTTACACCGGAAAAATTAATACAGACATCAGGTGAATTTGCAGCACTTGGAAACAGCATGAAAAATCTGACAGGAGAAATGTTGTCCCTTATTAAGGGGATGAACGGAGTCTGGCAGGGAGAGGCTGCAACGATGTATGGAAACCGTTTTGAAGGACTTGCACCGGATATGGAGAAACTGTACCGCATGGTGCAGGAGCATGTGCAGGATTTACAGGAAATGGCAAAACAGTACCAGAGTGCGGAAAGCAGTAACACAGAACGGGGTAACAGCATGAAAAACAATGTCATTGTATGAAAAAGGAAAGATACGCTATACAAGATGGCTTTCCGATAAGGAGGAAGAATGAGTGAAGAGGAAATCAGCATGGTGCTGGATACCTATATGTATCTTGATTACAAGGAAGCCGATGACGGCATGAGTATGGCAGAAATAGTGGCGGAGCTTTCCGCTTCACCCGACTGCCGTAAGGGAGGTATCCATTACGGAGAATACCAAATTCTTAAAGAAGCAGCAAAAAATCCGGAAATTGGGGACCTTATTATCGGAAACCAAAGTCATTTAATGGGATATGACTTAGGAACGGCGGCCTGCAGCTTTCAAACAGCTGACAAATCCATTATGTATGTGGTCTATCGTGGAACCGGAGACGGTGAATGGCTTGATAATGGGAAGGGAATGACAGAGGCATCCACCATACAACAGGAAAAAGCACTGTCTTATTTTGAGACAGTTATGGAAAGAGAGGAGAAACAGGAAACGGGAAGGATTGTGGTAACTGGACATTCTAAGGGGGGAAACAAGGCGCAGTATGTAACCATGTCAACAAAGTATGATCATTTGTTGGATGCCTGCTACAATGTGGACGGACAAGGCTTTTCGGAAACGGCAATTGCTGCTTTTAAGGGAAAATGGGGGGAGGAAGGATTTGAAAGCCGCAGGCAAAAGATAACAGGTATTTATGGGGAAAACGATTATGTAAGTGTGTTGGGACATTCCATTGTACCTGAGGAAAACATTTGCTATATTCAGACACCAGTGGATAAGAGCAATTTTGCAGGGTATCATGACATAAAGTATATGTTTGCAAGCCGTAGACAGAATTCCGAAACGACCCGGTGGGAAAATGTTTTTTCCGGGCAACGAAATGATTATGCACCGGAGAGAGGCAAACTGGGAAATTATGCAGCAGAATTATCATCTGCCATGATGGTGCTCCCTGTCGGAGAGAGGGATGGCTGTGCTGCTTTTCTTATGCAGATAATGGAGAACAGTCAGGGGAGTGAATGTGGAATAAACGGTGAAAAATTAACGGACTCTGATGAAGAGGATTTTTGGACTAAAGGGATTCCCATCATTAAGGACAGCCTTTTCAAAACGGAAAGCGGAGCTTCATTATTGGATGCTGCATTGGACAAAGGTTCCTTTGCAATCCAAATGCAGGGCAATGTCAATTTTATGCTGGATGAGAAAAGGCTGCTTGGGCTGACACATGAGCTGAAAGAAATTTCCTTTCAACTGGAAAATGAAAGAATAAAGCTTGATAGGGCTTCTACAGAACTCGGAAGGTGTATGAGAGGAAATTGGGAAATACGGGCACAACTGGAAATAGAAGAACTGCAATTAAGCAAAGCAGCAAAAAAGGTAAAGGAGTTTTCGGAGCAGATTGATGAAATAATAAGCATTTATAAAAAATATGATGAGTTGTCTGCCAATCATATACATTCACGATAAATTCATATAATGTAATAAAAGTTTTAGTGGCATAGGAGTGCCGGACAGGAAGGGAATGGTGTATGGAAAGCCAGAAACTGGAAAACATATTAAATCTAGCTCTTTCCGCTGAAAAAGCAGAACGGGAAAAGTCTATGCAGCTTGCTGTTGGATTTTTACCTGATAGCAGGAAATGGGAGTTGATTGTGAAATATAACGGAGATATCGGGAGGCTTAGCAGTTCACTTATTCAGGTGGAAAAATTAATTGCAGGATATGCCATCGTGACACTGCCGGAGAATCTGATAGAAAGCTTTGTAGAGTTGGATGAGGTGGAATATGTGGAGAAGCCCAAACGGTTATTTTTTTCGCAGCTGCGGGAAAATCAGGTCTCATGTATTTTTCCGGTTTCGGAAAGGGAACCTTACCTTACAGGAGCAGGTGTTTTAATCGGGGTGATCGATTCAGGGATTGATTACCAAAGCCCGGAGTTCATGAACAGAATGGGAGAAACCAGAATACAGGCACTATGGGATCAGACATTGACCGCAGAAAGTGTAAATGAATTGGTAGGAGAAGGAGGTGAATTTGCGGGTAAGGCCGCACCACCCGCAGGATTTGAGACGGGAGTTGAATTCGGCAAGTATCGGATTGATGCAGCACTTAGGTCAGAGAATCCTTTAAAGCTGGTGCCAAGCTTTGATACTTCCGGACATGGAACGGCAGTAGCTGCCATAGCGGCGGCAGGCGGTAACTTAAGAAACGGACAGTACAGGGGCGTTGCACCGGAAAGTGAGTTGTTGGTGGTGAAGCTTGGAAGTTCGAGGTCTGAGTCGTTTCCCAGGACAACACAGCTAATGCGGGCACTTACCTATCTGGTAAATAAAGCGGTGGAGCTTGGAAGACCGCTTGCCGTTAATTTAAGTTTTGGAAATACATACGGAGCCCATGACGGAACTTCCCTTTTAGAAAGATTCCTGGATAATGTGGCAGAGATAGGAAGAACAGTAATCTGTGTAGGAAGCGGAAATGAAGGGGCAGCGGGCGGTCATGTGTCTGGCAGATTTGAAACTTCCCAAAGGAATGGAGAACCTGTCCGGATTGAACTGAATGTGGGAAATTATCAGCCGTCGGTCAACGTGCAGCTATGGAAAGAATATGTGGACCGTTTCCGGGTAGCCATTATTTCACCCTCCGGTATAAGGGAGGAAATTGATACGGTTCGTGTAGGAACGCAGAGACTTTTTGCACAACAGACAGAGATACTTATGTATATAGGAGAACCGTCTCCCTATTCCGTGAATCAGGAGGTATATTTTGATTTTCTTCCTATGGGAAGTTATGTAAATTCCGGCATTTGGACTTTTGAACTGACACCGGTAGATACGGTTTTCGGAAATTATGATTTTTATCTGCCATCGGAGACGGTTTTAAATGCGGATACTCGTTTTTTTGTGCCGGTACCGGTAAAGACACTGACTATTCCTTCTACCGCATCTAAGGTAATTACGGTGGGAGCATATGATGCTGTGTATGAAGCATATGCGGATTTTTCGGGAAGAGGCTATCCTCTTCAGAGTGTGGTGGCAGAGAGGGTAAATCAGGGAAGTATTAAGCCGGACATAGCGGCTCCGGGGGTTGGTATTCAAACCATAGGACCGGGCAATACCTTTGTGCAGGTATCGGGGACTTCTTTTGCAGCGCCTTTTGCAACAGGAGGAGCGGCACTTTTGATGGAATGGGGAATAGTCAGAGGAAACGACCCGTATTTGTACGGAGAAAAGGTAAAGGCATATTTCCGAAGAGGTGCAAGGCCGCTTCGAGGTGAGAATGTGTATCCGAATGAGAGGGTCGGGTATGGTGCGCTGTGTGTGGCGGATAGTCTGCCGGAAAGTTAATTTTTCCCATAATATGTCGATAAAGTATAAAAGTAGTGATAAAGTGTTGGTTATCATATAATACAGCTAAGGATAGCGTTATGATTTCCAGGATGGATTTCAGGAAAAGTATTTTAAAATAAAAAGCCACCTGGTCTGTTCAGGAAAGTGGTGCAGTCCCGACTGACGGAAGGACTGTGGAAAGAGAGACGTATGATAAGTAGTGGAGGGTATGCATGGGCTTTGCTTACGCAGCAATATCAATTTTCATAACTTTATTTTATTCAAGGCAGATTACGAATGTAATCTGTTTTGGCAGGCACAGAGACAGGGGGATTGTCAAAAGTAAGAAGGCATATTATGCGATTTATACTTGCGTCTATCTGTTTTTTTTAACATTATGCCTGATGATGGGCTCCGCGGCAGGAGTTGATGACACTTTTGACCACGTTCTCTATTTTTGGGATTTAAAGAGTGGAACCAGGGAATATGTTACAGTCGATAGTGTATATGACGAAAAAGATTATAAACATGCCGGTGATTTTACTTTGATATATTATATAGAAAAGAATACTGATGTGGTCGAGACAGAACAATTGGTGAGAAAAATTCTTGAAGAAAATAATATGATATACAAAAGATATCAATTACAGGGATATGAATTACGGGGAAATAGCGGAAAGAATTATTGGATATATTTTAATGGACAAGTATTTGCACAGATAGAGATTGAAAAGAAGCTATTTTTTAAGGAAATTCAATATCACTGGATTAGGGAAAAATTAAACGGAAATATAGGAGAGGGATAACCTCTGAAATCTTTTCGCCTAAAACATATGAATTTATATAAAATTATTATATAATAGCAATTATATGGAACCAATCTCGAAGTAAATGAAGGGGGGGAGTGCAAGTTGAAGTCATGCTATTGGAAGGCATATTTTTATGTGTACAAGGTACAGATACTAAAGTCGCTGGCATACAAGGCGGATGTATACGGAAATATTATCGGGCAATGTATTGTGATGTTTGCAACGGCATTTTTCTGGAAGGCATTGTATGCAGGTCATGATACCGTAAAGGGAGTGGCAGTAGAAGATATGTTGGTGTATACCATTATATCTTCTGTGATGTCCATACTGTTTTCCTCAAATGTGGAGTCCCGTGTGAACCAAAGTGTGAGAAAGGGAACCGTTGCAACGGACATGCTTAAGCCGATTAATTTGTACGGAATATATTTCTTTGAAGATTTGGGTTATACGACATCTCTTATTTTTCAGAACGTGTTACCAATTTTAATCATTGGAATTTTATTCATTACAGTTCCACGGCCTGCAGGACCTGAGGCATTTTTTGTGTTTATTCCATGTGTGGTGATTTCCTACCTGATTAACTGGCTCTTTGCAGCCTGTTATTCCACTTTGGCATTTGTTGCACTGCGTATGGGGGCTTTAAGTTCGATAAAGTTTCACATGATCAGACTTCTTTCCGGAAGTGTTATTCCTATGTGGTTTTTTCCCGGATGGCTGAGCAGTATTCTGAATGTCCTGCCTTTTCCCTATATCTATCAGCTTCCGTTGGATATTTATATTGGCAAAATTGACATCAGGAACGCACTTCCTAGGATGGGCATGCAGGTTGTGTGGCTGGTACTTCTCTGGTTACTGTTTTGTTTTTTACAGAAAGTTGTAACCAAGCATGTTATGGTACAAGGGGGGTGATTGGGAATGATTCAAAGATGTAAGTATTATCTGGATGTGTTCGGGGCATATTTCAGAGTTGCTATGCTTTCGGCAGTGGAGTATCGCGCCGGCCTGTGGGGCTGGCTATTAGCAAATCCGATTCAGTTTATTGTCGGATTTGCAACCATTAAGTTCGTGGTAGCGGAGTTTGGAGACATTGCAGGATGGGGCTATGGTCAGCTTGCGTTTTTATATGGTTTGTCAGCTATTTCACATGGTCTGAATGTTATCTTTTTTATACAGAGCTGGTTTTTGGGCTGGGATGTTGTTGAGGGCGAGTTTGACCGCCTTATGCTAAGACCGCTGAATGTTTTGTATCAGTATTACTTTACGGGTTTTAATCCGGTAGGGATTACCGATATGATTCCCGGAATATGCGTGTTTATCTATGGCTGTATAAAGACTGGGTTTGTATGGAACTTCAAAAGTGTAATATGCATTTTATCCATGCTGATCGGGGCAACTTTAATTCGCTGTTCTATTTATCTGATACTCGGATCCATATCGTTTTGGACAAAAAGTCATAACAATTTCAGCCGATATACGCAGGAACTTTTTGATAAATCAACCATGTATCCGTTATCCATCTATCCGGAGAGCTTTCAGTTTATACTGACTTATTTAATCCCCATCGGCTGGGTGAGTTTTTATCCGGTGTCAGAACTTCTGGGGATGCCGAATGGAAGATTTGCGGGTAACATAGCTATCTGGGGCTCACTGGTAGTCGGAGTGCTGGTGTTTGCTGTCGCGGCAATCGTATTTAATCGGGGACTGAGACATTATGAGAGTGCCGGAAACTAATACATAAATTACGAGCAAAGAGGGGTTAGTGTATGATACAGGTAATAGACTTAAGAAAAGATTATCAGGTTACAAAGAAGGAAAAAGGCTTTGCAGGCGCCTTGAAGAATCTTGTAAAAAGTGAAAAACAGACGGTAGAAGCAGTAAAAGACATTAATTTTCAGATTGAAAAAGGGGAAATTGTAGCATTTCTCGGGCCGAACGGCGCCGGTAAAAGTACTACCATTAAAATGTTGTCCGGTATTCTGACTCCTACCTCAGGACAGATTTTTATAAATGGAAAAGAGCCCTATAAAAAGCGCAAAGAGGTAGTGAAGGATCTGGGTGTTGTGTTTGGGCAGAGAACTCAGCTTAACTGGGATTTGCGATTGGGCGAAAGTTTTGAATTGTTACGTCATATTTATCAGATTGATAAGGCTGTGTATGAGGAAAATCTCAAGATAATGGATGAGATTTTGCAGATTTTTGAGATTATAGATACACCGGCACGTCAGTTGTCTCTGGGACAAAGAATGCGGGGAGACCTGGTTGCAGCAATGCTGCATTCACCGTCGGTTTTATTTCTGGATGAACCTACAATTGGATTGGATGTGGATGGTAAATACGCCATTCGTAAATTCATCAAAGAGATTAATCGGGTAAAGGGAACAACAGTAATCCTGACCACACATGATTTGGGAGATGTACAGGAACTGTGCAAGCGCTTAATCATTATCAACCATGGAATGATTATTGAGGACGGCCCTCTTGAAGAACTGGTAGAACGTATTGCGCCCTATAAGGATCTGGTGGTAGAGTATTATGACGAGCAGTTTGTGGAGCATCCCAAAGCAGAACTTTACAGCAGGGAAGGAAACGTTGCAAAATATCGTTTCCACAAAGAGGATATTATGGCCGCCCAGCTGATTCGCGAAATATCAGAGCAGAAGCTAATCAAGGATGTAGCCATTGAAGAAACGAAGATTGATGACATTATCAGAATTGCATATCATAGAGCATAGAGTTTGTATGGAGCGTGAAAAATTTCACGCTCCGTCTTTTGTATCGTAAGCGCTCAATAACATAGTGCCTACCAAATTAAAAAAGGATGGTGTATAATCCCATCCCCAATCGTTACTTACATCGTTTTTGTATGCCTGCATCCCAAGGCATTATCTCATCCGGAAATCTTGTAAAAAAGCATTACCACCTTCTTTGGTATACATATCCATTATCTTTCAACCATGAAATAATACTGTTGTCTTGAAAATTATCATGCCGGAGCATTGAATAAGGAACAGTTTCGAGAAAGG
>CAYWHY010000015.1:0-32972 GCA_964458255.1 uncultured Lachnospiraceae bacterium
CCATGGAAACCATATTTACCTTACCATCTACATTGGAAATAAGTATAATTACACCTTCACCAAGCTTTGTCTTGAGCTGGTCGCCCAAATCTCTCAGACCATTCATATCAACGTCGGGAACCTTGACAGCAAGAAGTTTGACTCCCTTAATCTCCACGACCTGATCCATCACATTACCCAGGGCATCCTTTGCCACCTTGCTCTTTAAAGATTCGATTTCCGACGACATTGCCTTTACTTCTGCCTGCATATGCCGGATTTTATCTGCCAACGTAGCCGGAGTCGCTTTGGCTACGCTTACTGCATGTAAGAAGTTTTCTTCCATTTCCTTGTAATATGTCATCACATTAGCACCGGTTATAGCTTCCATTCTTCTTACACCTGCAGCGACACCACTTTCGGATAAAATCTTAAAGAATGCAATATCTCCTGTATTCTGTACATGGGTACCACCGCAAAGTTCCATGGAAAAATCTCCCATGGATACCACTCTTACGGTTTCACCGTATTTCTCACCAAACAGTGCCATAGCTCCCTTATTCTTAGCAGATTCAATGCTCATTTCTTCTGTCATAACAGACAGGTTTTCTGCAATCTTTTCATTTACAATCTGTTCTACCTTAGCAATCTCCTCCGCTGAAAGTGCCTGAGAATGATTAAAGTCAAAACGGGTTCTGGTACTATCCTGATATGAGCCCTGCTGCTCTACATGGTCACCAAGTACCATCTGTAATGCTTTCTGTAATAAATGGGTAGCAGAATGGTTCTTGCATGTGTTGCTGCGGTTAACAGCATCTACCTTCATATCGGCAGTCTCACCTACTGTTAACGAGCCTGAAACAACATATCCTACATGACCGATTTTATCACCCGGAAGTTTGACAGTATCCTGCACTTCAAATGTTCCGTTTTCGGTAGTAATTACACCGATATCACCCTTCTGTCCGCCCATAGTTGCATAAAAAGTGGTTTCAGGCACAATCACAGTCCCCTTTTCACCTTCTTTTAACACATTACAAACCTCAGTTTCAGATACAAGTGCTGCAATTCTGCTTTCACAGGAAAGCTTATCATAACCAACGAATTCACTGACAATATCAGTTGATAAGTCATCAAACAATCCTGCACCTGCATTCAGCTTTGCAGAGAAGTTCTGGTTATCTCTTGCCTTCTGCTTCTGCTCTTCCATAGCTGCAGCAAAACCTGTTTCATCTACCTTAAGACCTTCTTCCTCTGCCAGTTCTACTGTCAGCTCAATGGGGAAACCGAAAGTATCATACAGGTAAAAGGCCGACTTACCATCAATTTCTTCTTTTCCTTCAGCTCTCTTCTGCTCCAGTATCTTATAAAATTCCTTCATTCCATTTTCAAGGGTACTTTCAAAACGGGCAATTTCTTTCTTCAATTCAGAAATAATATATTCCCTGTTTTTTACAAGAAGAGGATAACTTTCGTTATAAATTTCATCAATATAAAGACCTGCAATGGTAAGCAAATCTTCTGTAGCAAGTTTCAAACTGCGTCCATGTCTTACTGCACGACGGATCAGACGGCGAAGCACATAACCGGCACCTGCATTAGCGGGAAGAAGCTTTGCTTCATCTCCAATCAGCATTACACTGGTACGGATATGGTCTGCCAAAATACGCATGGAACGGGTCATTTTCTCATCCTGCTCATACTTAATGCCGGATACCTTTTCAATATAAGCAATTACCGGGGCAAAAAGATCAATCCGATAAACATCTCTGCTACCGTTTAAGAATGCCAAAATACGTTCCAACCCCCAACCGGTATCTACATTTTTCTTGGCAAGTGGTGTCAAATGACCGTCATGATGCTTTTCATACTGCATAAATACATCATTGCCAAGCTCTGTGTATTTGCCACAATGACAACCGGGACCACAACCGGATCCGCAATCGGGTCTGTCGGCAATATAGAACATTTCACTATCAGGGCCGCAGGGACCATATTCCAATCCCCACCAGTTGTCCTCGGCAGGTAAATAATAAATATTCTCCTCCTTGAATCCGGATGCAATGCGATACTGTGCACCTTCCTCATCTCTGGGGGCATTTTCATCACCTGCAAACACAGTTGCAGCCAAATGGTCCGCATCAAAGCCGAACACCTCTGTCAAAAGTTCATAGCTCCACTTACACCGTTCCTCTTTAAAATAATCGCCAAGACTCCAGCTTCCCATCATTTCAAAAAAGGTTACATGACTCTTATCACCTACGGAATCAATATCATTGGTGCGCACGCAACCCTGCACATTGCAAAGTCTGGTGCCTAAAGGGTGCTTTTGTCCAAGCAGATACGGCATTAAAGGTTGCATACCCGCCACATTAAAAAGCACACCGGTAGAACCGTCAGATACCAGTGAAACCGCACCCACATCCACATGTCCGCGCTCAATATAAAATTCTTTCCAGGTTTTTCTTAACTCATCTGAAGTGAATTGTCTCATTTCCAACTGTTCTCCTTACTTAAAATGTGAACTTATCTGCAAAATAAGCATCAAGATCCGCGATTGCAACTCTCTCCTGCTCCATGGAATCTCTAAATCTTACGGTTACGCATCCGTCTGTTTCGGATTCAAAGTCATAAGTAATACAGAAAGGAGTACCTATTTCGTCCTGACGACGATATCTCTTACCGATATTACCTCTATCATCAAACTCACAGTTATATTTCTTGGAAAGCTGGGTAAAAATCTTTTCCGCACCTTCGTTTAACTTTTTGGAAAGCGGCAGCACACCAATCTTAACAGGTGCTAAAGCGGGATGGAAATGAAGCACTGTACGAACATCACCTTCCCCGATTTCTTCTTCATCATATGCTGCACAAAGGAATGCAAGCACCACACGGTCAGCACCTAATGAAGGTTCAATAACATAAGGAACATATCTGAAATTCTTCTGATCATCAAAATATGACAAATCTTCTCCTGATACATTCTGATGCTGTGTCAGGTCATAATCCGTTCTGTCGGCAATCCCCCAAAGCTCACCCCAGCCGAAGGGGAATAAAAACTCAATATCAGTAGTTGCTTTGGAATAGAAGGATAATTCTTCCTTGTCATGGTCACGAACACGCATTTCTTCCTCTTTCATGCCAAGACTCTTAAGCCAGTCTATACAAAACTGCTTCCAGTAAGCAAACCATTCAAGGTCTGTATCCGGCTCACAGAAAAATTCAAGTTCCATCTGTTCAAACTCTCTTGTACGGAAAGTAAAATTGCCGGGTGTGATTTCGTTACGGAAAGACTTACCAATCTGTCCGATACCGAAAGGAATTTTCTTGCGGGAAGTTCTCTGAACATTCTTGAAGTTTACAAAAATCCCCTGTGCTGTCTCAGGTCTTAAATACACAGTATTCTTTGCATCTTCTGTAACCCCCTGGAAAGTTTTAAACATCAGATTAAACTGACGAATATCTGTAAAGTTATGTTTGCCGCAGGTAGGACAGGCAATCTGATGTTCTTCAATGAAATTTTTCATCTTTTCCTGACTCCAGCCATCTACGGAACCATCCAATGCAATGTGATTCTCAGCCGCAAAATCTTCGATAACCTTATCTGCACGGAAACGTTCATGGCATTCCTTGCAATCCATCAACGGATCGGAAAAGCTTCCAAGATGGCCTGAGGCCACCCATGTCTGTGGATTCATAAGAATGGCACAGTCAACACCTACGTTATACTGATTTTCCATAATAAATTTCTGCCACCAGGCTCTTTTTACGTTATTCTTTAATTCCACGCCAAGATTTCCGTAATCCCATGTATTGGCAAGTCCGCCATAAATTTCCGAACCGGGATATACAAACCCTCTTGCTTTTGCCAAGGCTACGATTTTTTCCATTGTCTTTTCCATAATACACATACCTTTCGTTTACTATATTATTTTATCGGAATATCACATAAGCAAGTTCCTGTGAATTTTCCGCAAGTGTGACTGTTTTTCTGTTTTTGCTTGCAGTTACATGGTCACTGATATAAACAGCTTTCCCGTGCAATGCAACAGGTTCTGTACAGTCGGTAATAAGCACCTTGCAATCTTCAAGTGCAAGTATATCTGACATTCCCACCGTTTCCTGCCTATCGTTCGTTCCGCTCAAAACCACATCAAGATTATAGCCTGCATCCTGTGCCTCTTTTGCACTTCCCACAAAGAAAACACAATGATTAAAAGCGGCATAATCTTCTGCTGTTACATAGTCCATAATCACGGTTGCGACTGCATCTTTTGCTTCAATTTTTTCAACCGTGATATTATCATTTCTCATTTTTCTGTTATAGCTTGCCGCTTCTGTGAGAATTTGTTGCTGTAATTCCCCTATATCATAGTAAGACCTGTCAAAGTTTTCTACAATTTTTACATTGATTACACCATCTTTTTCCACAGAAATTTGGGTCCGGTCCGCATTTTCATCTAACGTGCAGGCTGTCATTGTAAACATCACAGCTACAAGCCATAAGCCGGCAATCTTCTTTGGTAGCACTCCATTTCGCGGAAAAAACTTTACCATATTACTCTAAACTCCTACTTTGTTAAAATATCAGTTCTTACACCTCATTCATTATATATGAGTTGTTTCTGTTTTTCAACATGGAATTTCACTAATTTCACCTTGCATTTCCCGTAATATTGTAAGGCTTTTAAATTTCCTGTCCATAAATCTTAGTCTGAATTCTGACGTAATTTCTTTTAGTTCATTCAATACACTATCCGTCACTTTAAAAGTATAGAGCTTTTCTACAGGTGAATTTACAATAAAGGAAACCGCATAGACCGTTGATTCCTGATATTGTTTTCTTTCTGACAGCCCCGGATACTCTCCGTTTAACGCAAGTGCTTTGATTTCAAATATGTATTGCACCAGTCTATTATCCAGACCGGCATGGCAAAGTGCCCTGAGAGACTGGTACAAAAGCTTTAACATATTCTTTTCATCATTATTCTCTCTTGTGTAATAATCCATTGTTTCAAGAAAATACATACCATAGCAGGCACCTTCAAAATCTTCTCTCAAAAGCTCAAAATAATTGCTGATGGTCGCCTCGGAAATACTATACGAGGTTCTTCCTTCAAACAGTTTGAATTCGCCGAAGCAGAAAGGATTTGTTGCTGCAAGGAGCCTGCTTTCCTGCCTTCTTGCTCCTTTTGCAAAGGCTGCTATCTTGCCCAGCTCTTTGGTAAGCATCACTACTCTTCTGTCATATTCCCCGAAAGGTTCCGCCTTCAATATTATTCCTGTTACGCTGAAAAGTTTCTGCATGAGGGCATTTCCCCCTATCTTCATGTTTTGTCATACCGTCATTTACTTTATAGGACAGGTAATCCTCCACTTTCCCTGTATTTAAAAATTTTTGCCAGTAATTTATTTCCTTCATCTTGCGCCCCCTGATATTGTATCTGCTTATCAAACAAATACTGTTTAATAAGTATGCTATTAGGGTTTGCTTTTTTCTTTTTTCTATTCGTACTCCTTCGAATTATAACCAAAATTTTTCAAAAGATAATCGCTGTCACGCCAATCCTTTTTTACCTTTACCCAAAGCTGTAAATTCACCTGACATTCCAGCATGTTTTCAATATCTTTTCTGGCATTTGTTCCAATACGTCTTAGCATGTTTCCCTGCCTGCCTATAATAATTCCTTTATGGGAATCCCGTTCGCAGATAATTGTCGCCTCAATATCCACAATACTGCCACGCCACTTCATTTTTTCAATAGTAACAGCAATCCCATGCGGAATCTCTTCCTGCAAAAGACGAAGCGCTTTTTCACGAATCATTTCCGCAACAATCTGCCTTTGTGGCTGATCTGTAATCGTATCTTCCTCATAAAAAGAAGGGCCATACGGCAGATAGTTCATAATACATTTAATAAGTTCATCTGTATTTTCCTTTTTCAGTGCGGACACCGGCACTATTTCGGCAAAATCCATTTCTTTCCGATATGTATCAATAAATCCAAACACCTCTTCCTTCTTTACGGTATCAATTTTATTGATGACCAGAATCACCGGCGTATTTGTTTTCTTAAGCTGTTCTATAATATGTCGTTCACCGGTGCCAATATAATTAGTAGGCTCCACCAGCCAAAGAACAACATCTACTTCCTTGATGCTATGCTCCGCAATGTTTACCATATAATTACCCAGCTTATTTTTTGCCTTATGGATACCGGGTGTGTCCACAAACACAATCTGCCCTTCCTGTGAAGTGTATACTGTCTTTATTTTGTTTCTGGTCGTCTGGGGCTTATGGGATGTAATGGCAATTTTCTGTCCAATCAGACTGTTCATTAATGTGGATTTTCCTACATTCGGTCTGCCGATTAATGTGACAAAACCGGATTTATACTGGTCACTCATTTATTTTTCCTCTTTTTCTTTATCTTGGGATGCTTTTTCTTTCTTTTCAGCCTTCTTCTTCCTTACTGCCTTTTTTATCCTTTTAATTCCTTTTACGAACATCACAATTACTATCATTATAAAGGCTAAAACAGCCAGATACGGAATATTGATAACAAAACCGACAAAGAAATCTTTTATTCCTTCTCCCACCCGATAAAGACTGTTTACAAAACCGGTTGCAATTTCTTCCCATACTGTCTGCTCCTTAACGGGCGTATATCTTTTAACTTCTGTTATGTAAAGATAAACTGTGCTGTAGGAAACCTGATTACTCAATGTCCGAAGCCGGGATTCCATGCTTTCCATCTGATATCGTACTTCCGAAAGTCTGCCTTCAATAGTAATAATATCTTCTACTGTCTGAGCCTGTTCAAGCAATTCAAGTAATCTGTTATGTTCCGTCGCAAGAGCTTCCTTATGGCTTTCCAAGTCTACATATTGTAATGTAACATCCTCTACAGTTTCGTTCTGACTGGTAACATTAGAGCTTTCTGACATAATTGACAGAAAAGTGTCCAGCTTTTCTGCCGGAATGCGCAGTGTAAGGTTGGCGTCTCTGTTGTTTTCATAATACTGACTACCATTGTAAACATAACTGGATTCCACATATCCCTTAAGTGTCTGCGTTATTTCCGTAATAGTCTGCATAAGAACATCAAAATTTTCCGTTTCTACATGAAGCTCTACATTCCGAATCAGCTTCCGTTCCGTCTCAGCCATACCTGCCGGCTCATTTGATGCACCTGTGGCAGCTGCCCCCTCTTCTTCCATCTCTTCCATTTTATAATCGTCAGTCATATAAAAATCACCACCAAAAGCGGCTGCTTCCTCAGCAGGTGCGGCATCTGTCAAAGAAGCTTTTCCAGAAGACGCACCGCAACCGGCGAGTGCCAGGCTCATCATAATAAAAATTAACGGCATAGATATCTGATATTTTTGCTTTCTCATATTCATTTCCTTCCTTAAATTAATTACTAATAAATGATTTAGCGAAACAATTGTTCTATATTTCCAAACATTCTTTTCGCTTCTTTTATTTTGTCGCTGTTTCCAACAACACACAGGCAATCATAACTCATAAACGCTTCCACATAGCGATACAGTCCCTGTAACGTTTCTGCTGTAGTAGCAAGAAGCTCATCTCTTTCCTTCTGAATGCGTTCCATGGAAAGCCCGGTAAGATAACCGCCTAAAGAATACGCTCCTTTAGTAAGCGGTGTCATGGGTACGTCCAATTCACTGATTGCTCCTATAATAAATTGCGTTACAGTACGCTCATCTGCATCATAATTTTTTATATAATCAGCTGCCTGCTCATAAACTTGGACCGTTTTTTCCAGATTGGGGTCTCTGTAGGAAACAAAATACCCGTCACCGTTTTTGGCAAAATTACACATACATCCGTATGCTCCGCCTTTTACTCTCACCTGATTCCAAAGATATTCATATCCCATCATTACCTTTAAAACCTTAAGTGCTCCCGTGTAAGGCAAGCCCTTTTTAATAAAATTTCCTGCACGGCACACATATTGAACCTGCCCTGCTGTCATAAAACCTTCTTTTTTTATCTTCATATCGGGCACAAACCCGCCTTCTGTGACAGGCTCCGTAAACAAATCCGTCTTAAGCATTTCAATCTGTGCTTCTATTCCTTCGAGCCCTTCTTTGGTACCTATATAATCCACAAGCAGGTTTTCCGGTCTGAAAATGCAAATTACCAATTGCTTTAAATTTTGTATCAATTCATCCTTTTTATTATCAAAATCACTATAAAGCTCTTCCAGCAAACGGTACTGCGGAATACCATTTAACTGTTCTGATACCGCAGCCGTAGGTGAAAATCCTGCCATGGCACGAATTGCAGAAAGAGAATGTCCTGCACTTGTCATGGATGCCTGCATTCTGGATTTTGCTTCTGCTATAATCTCACGCAAACGCTTTGTATCCGTAAAATCGGAAGTCAGCAAAATTTCCTTAACCAGATCAAATGCTTTGTCTCTGTTTTCATACAGTGCCTTTGTCTTTACTTCCAATTTAACCATGTATTCATCCATATTATCAGCATTGGTATACGTATTGATAACAAAGCGAATGCCGCCTGTGTGCATATTCACCTCGTTAAACAACTCTCCATAGCTGTAATTCTTTGTATCAACCATCAAAAGCACATTTTTCAGAATTCCAACGTAAGGAAATAACTTTGCAGGCACTTTTCCCATATCAAACACGAAATTAAGATATCCGATTCCGTTTGTAAAAATATCATGCACAAGCAAAGCAGTATCTCCCACCTTACGATCTTCATTAACATAAGATGTCGCTTCTTTCTTCATATCAGTTCTCGCAAGAAGTGGAATCGTCTCAAGCGCTTCCTTAGAATCCGGCTCCTCCTGATAAGCTCTGAGTGCCTTGGTATCTTCCACAATTCGAGCTACTTCTTCCCTGCTTAAAGATTTTTTGTATTCCTGCAATTTATCGAAAAGAAGGGCATCCTTTCTGGTCGTAAGCCCCGGATTCGGCTTCACAACCACAATGCTCTTATGCGTATTTAACAGCATCCACCTCTCAATTAATTTCTCATAGTAATCAGTATCAATTTTTTCGCGCAATGACTTATATGTTGCATTTGCCTCAATATGCAGAAACGGTGCTGTTTTATCATAAAGCCAGCTGTCAAGAGCACTAAGCCCCAATATAAGTCCTTTAGGATACGAACCAAAATCAGCTTCTCTGTATTTAAATTCAAAATAGTTTACTGCCGCATAAAGTGCTTTTTTATCAATTCCCTCTTTGACAATTTTTTGCAGGGTTTCTTCTATTGTCTGTACAAATTCATTCTTCTGATCTGCCTCTGCATTCTTGGCAATCACACTGAAATACGGCTGCAGAATACCGTTTTCCATACTGCTGTATACATCCTTACCGATTCCCGCATCGAGAAGTGCCTGTTTTACCGGTGCACCGGGTGCGGAGCAAAGTACATAATCAAGAATATCCATGGCAATATATAATTCTTTATCTAAACAGGTTCCCATGGAAATATTATAAGTAAGGTATGTGTTTTCCGCCGTGGACTCATCCTCCATAACGGAATATTCCTTCACTATTTCCCTGCAGGACTCAAAAGCAGTCTGTTTATCCACCTTCGAATCAATGGAAAGCGCTTCGAATTTTCCCAAATACTGTTTATCCAAAAAGTTCAGATATTCTACCGCATCCATGTTTCCGTACAGATAAATATAGCTGTTGGATGGATGATAATATCTTTCGTGAAATGCAAGAAATTGTTCGTAAGTAAGCTCCGGTATCCTATCAGGATCTCCACCCGATTCAAGCCCGTAAGTAATATCAGGATAAAGGGAATTCATTATTTCTCTTTCCACTACATCATCCGGAGAAGAAAATGCTCCTTTCATTTCATTATACACAACACCATTGAGCGAAAGATCATCATATTCATCCTCCATTTCATAGTGCCATCCCTCTTGTTTAAATATTTTGTCTTCTTTATATATGTTAGGATAAAGAACGGCATCCATATATACATTTACCAGATTCTTAAAATCCTTATCATTGCAACTTGCCACAGGATAAACCGTTTTATCGGGATATGTCATCGCATTCAGAAACGTATTGAGCGACCCTTTCGCCAGCTCAATAAAAGGATCCTTTACCGGATAATTCTTGGAACCGCAAAGTACGGAATGTTCCAAAATATGGGCTACTCCGGTACTGTCTTCCGGCGGCGTACGAAAACCAATGTAAAAAACTTTGTTTTCGTCATCATTCAAAAGCATTGTGATATGTGCACCCGTCTTCTTATGTCTTAAAATATATCCTTCCGAATTTAAATCAGAAATAATTCTTCTCTCTAAAATTTCATATGCAGTACATTTGTCAATCTGTTGTTTCATTCCTTACTGTCCTTCCAAAATATTATACTAAAAGTATAACCGAATTTTTTTAAAATACAATAGGAACAAGGCAAAAACGGACGTCCTGTATCCGGGACGTCCGTTTTTGAAGGTAAAAGAGCGAGTGAAAATCTAATTTCAACTCGCTCAGTGTAAAAGGGGAATTTTACCAAATTAACTGTTGCCAGTGGAGCTCTCGCACTCAACTGTAATTGTATTATAACAGACATTTTTCTACTTTGCAAGTACTAAATTTAAATTTTTTTGGCAAATTATGACAAGTTATGGGGAAATTTATACACTAAATGTCATCATACCAAGTTTTGATATAATAATTTCACAAATCACAATGCCGCAGGCTTTCTTTTGGGTCAGATTCATTTCCGTAAAATCCTTTAACGAAAAAATTTTCTCTACATACTGCATTTTTTTTCTGCCAAAAATTCCTTTCTTCTCTACCTGAACATATACTTTTACTTTTGTTTTCAGTTGTCTGAAAGTCTCAAACAAAAAGCTTCCTTTTTCCATATAATAAAACTGGCTTTCCAATGAAGTCTCTTTGCTTGCTTCTTTCAATATATAATGCGTCAAAATGGCCTTCATTTTAAAAGGAACCATTTCATGTTCCATCAACTCTCCGAAGGTATACCGGGCTCCTAAATAAATATTACCCACATCCAGCATTACATACTTAAAATCATCATCCTGCAAATATTGTCCGTTCTGCTCTGTCATCTGTATCTCCTATAATATATATTTATGGTTTTTCAATTTCTTCAATTGAATATCCGCAAAATCGCATCGCCTCAAGAATAGATTTTTCACTCATTCCCGTTTCTTGTGCAAGTTCTTTTACCGTTACCTTTCTTTTCAGATCATCGGCAAGCTCCTTTGCTTTCTTTGCCACCTTACTGACCTTATTCAATGCTTTTCGGCTTTTTTCCTCATCAGCCACAGTTTCAGAAATATATTCCTCCATGGCGTCCATAACCATCTTCATCAAAAGCCCTTCTGCTTCATTTGCATTTTCAAGACAGCCAAGCATAGTCACTCCTATTGTAAGTGCCACATTTCCTTCTCCAATTAAATCTTCAAGGAAAGCCCCCTGCCCCGCATACAGCCTGGAAAGTTCTACAACCTGTGGCAGATAAACGGAAATCAGCTTCTTCTGTGCGTCCTTCTCTCCTGCCATGGCAGAAAGAATCATTGCTTCTTTTTCTCCATCCGTGACTTTTTCTAATAGTGCCAGTTCTTTTTTGTATTCTTCCAAATAATCCGTTTCTTCTTCCGAAAGATATTCATCCATATCTACCGGCTCACCAATGCCTATTTTATGTTTTCCGAGATAATCATAGACCAATGCCAATTGTTCTTCCGAAAGCGAAAGCTTTTCAAAGGCCTTCTCTACCTGAACTTTCTCAATACAGTTTCCCTGTTCTTTGGCCAACTTACGCACTTTTTCCAATGTTTTTGCAAATAAAAGTTCCTGTTCATTTCCCATTTCACGCCCTCACTATAATTCATTACGTACGTTTTACATGTGTATGTGTAAACAAATGCTCCTGACAGTATTCATAATTCCCCTCACATTTAGAGCAGAATCTGAATTCCAATTCCGGATTAGTCTCTTCCGTTCTCCCGCAAATGACACATTTATGTCTGGTAATCCGCGTTGTACTTTTGACCTCCCGTCTAAAATCCTGTCTGCGTTTCACCTGCTTAGGAGACATATGAATCATCTTTCTGCTTGTAAAGAAAAATACCACAAAGTTCAGAAGCGAAGCACCTATTACAAAGCGGTTAACTGCCGTCCCCCGTATAAAATCATATATCAGCAATGCACCGTAAATCATCCCCAAAATTTTAACCTTAATGGGAAGAAAATAAAACAACAGTATCTGCATATCCGGAAAGGTTGCTGCAAACGCCAGAAATATGGACATATTCACGTAGTAAGTACTGAACATAAAGGACAGTAACATAAAATAAGATTCCATGTTACTACTCACTGTGCCTGTTGCTATTTCCGGATTTTGAAGATACGTATATCCCATCAGTGCGAAAGCACCTATTACCGTAAAAATCATCCCAAGAAACAAATATAGATTATATCTGTAAGTTCCCCATGTACGCTCTAAAGTAGCGCCAATAGAATAATAAAAATACAGCATCAAAAGTGTAAAAAAATCAAAACTGCCGGGCGGCACGATAATCCATGTGACCAATCTCCAAATTTGTCCGTGAAATATTATTTCGTAGGGATTCAGCGTCAGATACCCCAAGGCATTTGGATTCACTATACTGATTAAATAACCGCATGCATAACATAAAATTAATGCTAATGAAATATTTTTAATAGCATATTTACCAAATTTTTTTTCAAATTTACTCATAGCACCTATCACCTATTCTCCTTCTGTTAATATTTTCAAAACAGTAACATATATTTTATCATTCCCATCTTTAATTGTAAACAAAGCTACAAAAATTTTAGCTTAGCTATAAAAATTTTAGATTTATCTTTTTTCTTAACAAAATGTTTATGTTTGTTTCATTGCAATTTAAAAATGTGTGTCGTATAATACCTTCATATGTCATATTTTGTCGACAACATTATAATAAGTAGAAATAAAAATTAAGAAAGGCGGTATTTTATGGAAAATCAGCATTATACTCTTGGAATTGATATCGGTTCTACCACGGTAAAAATTGCCATATTGGATGATGCACACAGTATCCTTTTTTCCGATTATAAAAGACATTTTGCCAATATAAAAGAAACTTTATCCGATTTGCTAAGGGATGCTCATCAGAAATTAGGAAACATCATTCTTCATCCTATGATCACAGGTTCCGGTGGTCTTACACTTGCCAATCATCTTAAAGTTCCTTTTGTACAGGAAGTCATCTCCGTTGCCACCGCTCTTAAGGAGCTGGCCCCCAAAACGGATGTTGCCATTGAACTTGGCGGTGAAGATGCCAAAATCATTTATTTTGAAGGCGGTAATGTAGAGCAGCGTATGAACGGCATTTGTGCCGGTGGTACAGGCTCGTTTATTGATCAGATGGCCTCCCTGTTACAGACAGACGCTTCCGGTTTAAATGAATACGCCAAAAATTATAATTCCTTATATACCATTGCAGCCAGATGCGGTGTATTTGCAAAATCTGACATCCAGCCTCTTATCAATGAAGGGGCTACCAAAGAAGATTTATCCGCTTCCATTTTCCAGGCAGTGGTAAACCAGACAATCAGTGGACTTGCATGTGGTAAGCCTATCCGCGGTCACGTAGCCTTTTTAGGCGGTCCCCTTCACTTTTTATCTGAACTGAAAACAGCCTTTATCAGGACATTAAAGCTTGATGATGAGCATATTATCGCTACTGAGCATTCTCATCTGTTTGCTGCTATCGGTTCTGCTTTAAACGCAAAAGAAGATGTCTCTTACACCATGGAGGAAATGGTTGACAAGCTCACTTCTGATATTAAGATGGAGTTTGAAGTAGAACGTATGGATCCTCTTTTTTCCTCAGAAGCAGAATATGAGCTCTTTAAAGAAAGACATTCCCGCCATCATATTGCAACTGCTGATTTAGCTTCTTACAAAGGAAATTGCTACCTTGGCATTGATGCCGGAAGTACAACCACCAAGGTTGCTTTGGTTTCCGAAGACGGGAGTCTTCTATACTCTTTCTACAGCAGCAATGACGGAAGTCCATTAAAAACAGCAATCCGCTCTATCAAGGAAATCTATGAAAAATTGCCGGAAGGCGCAAAGATTGTCCGTTCCTGTTCGACCGGTTACGGTGAAGCTTTGTTGAAAGCTGCTTTTTTGTTGGATGATGGGGAAGTGGAAACAGTCGCTCACTATTATGCTGCTGCTTTCTTTAATCCTCAAGTAGACTGTATTCTGGATATCGGCGGTCAGGATATGAAATGTATTAAAATCAAGAATCAGACGGTAGACAGCGTTCAATTAAACGAAGCCTGTTCTTCCGGCTGTGGTTCCTTTATTGAAACCTTCGCCAAATCACTAAATTACAGTGTGGAAGATTTTGCATATGCCGCGCTTTTTGCAGAACATCCAATTGACCTTGGAACCAGATGTACGGTATTTATGAACTCAAAAGTAAAACAGGCACAAAAAGAAGGGGCTTCCGTATCCGACATTTCTGCCGGACTTGCCTACTCTGTTATCAAGAATGCCTTATTTAAGGTAATCAAGGTTTCCAGTGCTTCCGAGCTTGGTCAAAATATTGTTGTCCAGGGTGGCACCTTCTATAACGACGCCGTGCTTAGAAGCTTTGAAAAAATTGCAGGTTGTGAAGCCATTCGTCCTGACATTGCAGGTATTATGGGTGCTTTTGGTGCTGCGCTGATTGCAAGGGAACGATACAGTAAGGCTTACTGTACCTCCATGCTTTCTATTGAAAAGATTAACGCTCTTCAATTTGAAACTGCCATGGCAAAATGTAAAGGTTGTACCAACAGTTGTCGTCTTACCATCAACCGTTTTTCAGACGGTCGCCAGTTTATCTCAGGCAACCGTTGTGAGCGCGGGCTCGGGAAACAAAAGAATGCAAACAACGTTCCAAACCTGTTTGATTACAAATTAAAACGTATCTTTGATTACGAGTCTCTTCCTGCAGATGAAGCAGTAAGAGGTCGTGTGGGTATTCCACGTGTACTTAACATGTACGAAAATTATCCTTTTTGGTTTACTTTCTTTACTCAGTTAAAATACCAGGTAGTGTTATCTCCTGTATCAAACCGCAAAATTTATGAACTGGGCATCGAATCTATACCAAGTGAATCGGAATGCTATCCCGCCAAACTGGCACATGGACATGTCAGCTGGCTGATTAAACAGAAGGTTGATTTTATCTTCTATCCTGCTCTTTTCTATGAAAGAAATGAGTTTGAAGAGGCGAACAACCACTACAACTGTCCGATTGTAACTTCCTATTCAGAAAATATCAAGAATAATGTAGAAGAAATCGGCAGAGGCGAGGTCGTTCTTCGTAATCCGTTTATGTCTTTTAAGAATTTAAAAACGATTACTCAGGCTCTTGTACGGGAATTTAAGGAGCTGCCTGCACAGGAGGTTACAGAAGCTGCACGTCTTGCTTTTGAAGAACTTTCAAAAGCAAGAACGGATATGCAACATAAGGGAGAAGAAGTTCTTGCTTACCTGAAAGAAACCGGCAAGCGTGGTATTGTACTGGCAGGGCGTCCTTACCATATTGACCCGGAAATCAATCACGGTATTCCGGAGCTTATCAATTCTTATGATATCGCAGTCCTGACAGAAGATTCCATCTCCCATCTGGCTAAACCGGAACGTCCTTTAATTGTTTCCGACCAATGGATGTATCACTCCCGGCTTTATGCGGCAGCAAGCTATGTAAAAACGGTAGACAATTTAGATTTAATCCAGTTAAACTCCTTTGGTTGCGGTCTGGATGCCGTTACTACCGATCAGGTAAATGACATCCTTTCCGGTTCCGGCAAAATTTATACATGCTTAAAAATTGACGAAGTAAATAACTTAGGTGCGGCAAGAATCCGCATCCGTTCCCTTCTCTCCGCCATTAAAGTACGTGAAAAGAAGCAGGAAAAACGTACCATCCGTTCCTCCGCTATTTACAAAGTTCCTTTTACGGAAGAGATGCGCAAGGATTATACTATTTTGTGTCCTCAAATGTCTCCGATTCATTTTGATATTTTAGAGCCGGCCTTTAATGCCTGCGGCTATCATTTTGAAGTCCTTTCCAACGATAACAGACAGGCAGTTGACACAGGTCTTAAATATGTAAATAACGATGCCTGCTACCCTTCTCTTATTGTTGTAGGTCAGATTATGGACGCTCTTCTTTCAGGCAAATATGATTTAAATAAAACCGCTGTTATCATGACCCAGACAGGCGGTGGCTGTCGTGCCACCAACTACGTTGGTTTTATCAGACGTGCCTTAGAAAAAGCAGGTATGCAGCAAATCCCTGTCATTTCGCTCAATCTTGGCGGAATAGAAACAAATCCGGGATTTCATTTGAATTTAGAGCTTCTTATGCGTGCCGTATACGGTGCCGTATTTGGAGACATCTTTATGCGCTGTGTTTATCGCATGCGTCCTTACGAAAAAGAAAAAGGAGCAGTTGACGTCCTCCATCAGAAGTGGCTAAAAAAATGTCAGGCATTTGTTTCTCGCAAGCATATGAGTTTTTTCACTTTTAGGAAGATGTGTAAACAGATTATTGAGGACTTTGATGCAATCCCCATTACAGATGAAAGCAAACCGAAAGTAGGTATTGTAGGTGAAATTCTTGTCAAATTTGCTCCGACTGCCAACAATCATCTTGTAGAATTGTTAGAATCGGAAGGGGCTGAAGCTGTTGTTCCTGATTTACTTGACTTTTTACTCTACTGCTTCTATAACCAAATTTACAAAGCAGAACATCTCGGCACCAGCAAAAAAGCAGCTACTATCTGCCGCATGGGTATTAAAGCACTTGAATTTCTCCGTGGCAGTGCCACAAAAGCATTTAAGAAAAGTGCTCATTTCCATCCTCCCATCAGTATTTATCAAACGGTAGAATATGCGAAAGATATTGTTTCTATCGGTAATCAGACCGGCGAAGGCTGGTTTCTCACAGGTGAAATGGTGGAGCTGATTCATAGCGGGGTGAACAACATTGTATGTACACAGCCTTTCGGATGTCTGCCTAATCACATTGTAGGCAAAGGTGTCATTAAAGAACTGCGCAAGCAGTACCCTCTCAGTAATATTGTGGCAATTGATTATGACCCGGGAGCAAGTGAAGTCAACCAGCTGAATCGTATTAAGCTGATGCTTTCTACCGCGCAGAAGAATTTGAAGAAATAGAATCAAGATGCATAAAATAAATTTATCTTATTGCAAACCTGCGTTACTATTCCATTATTCACTATGTAAACTAAAGGAGTATACTTTATGATTAAGGCAGAGATAAATGAAATAAAAAAATTATTCACACCGAACCATTGCTCGATTACAAGAATTTGCGGATGTTATGTGGATGGAGAAAAAAATAGGAAAACGGAGTTTAAAGAGGCTTTCCTTTCTCTTCCCGAAGAAGAAATTTTTAAATATTTTGAGATTTTGAGGAAAAATTTATCCGGAAGTATTGGGAAAAATCTGTTAAATTTAGAATTCCCAATAAACTGTGAAGAAGAAGGGGGAGCACAGGATTTTTTACTCAGACTTCGTAACAGTAAACTGAAGGACGAGACTCTTTTGAACGAATTTTACGACAAAATCATTTCTTCTTATGAATTTGTAGGAAACTATTTGATTCTTCTGATTCATGATGCCTATGATGTCCCTGGGAAAACCACGGATGGTCTTACTATGGATGATGCTTCCGATACGGTATTTGAATATATTATGTGTTGTATCTGCCCGGTGGCTCTCTCTAAACCCGGATTGAGCTATGATGTCGATACCAATGAATTTCATAATCGCATCCGCGACTGGGTTGTTAACATGCCCGAAACGGGTTTTTTATTCCCTTCCTTTGATGACAGATGTACAAACATCCATAACACTCTTTACTTTGCAAAGAACAGTGAAGAACCTCATGAAGAATTTGTCAATCATATATTAGGATGTACACTTCCGCTCTCAGCTGGCGGTCAGAAAGAAACCTTCCATACAATTATTGAAGAAACTCTTGGTGAAGACTGCAAATATGAAGTGCTTAAAAACATTCACGAAAATCTGACGGAAATGATAGAGGAACACAAAGAAATGCCAGAACCCCTTACACTTGATAAAAAAGAAGTAAAAAATCTTCTTGAAAAAAGCGGTGTAGAGGAAGACAAGCTGACAGACTTTGAAAAGCTTTATGATGCAGCTGCAGGCAAAGACACCTCACTCCTTGTTAACAATGTTGCGAATATGCGTACTTTTGAAGTGAAAACTCCTGATGTTGTTGTAAAGGTAAATCCGGAACGGGCAGATCTTGTAAATACAATGACCGTGGACGGCAAAAACTGTCTGGTGATAGAAATCAATGATCACGTAGAAGTAAACGGCATCAATGTAAAGACTTTCAAAAATTCATTCTAAAAGAAGTCCCTGTAACAATGCTAAAAACGTTACAGGGACTTTTATCTTAAGCAAACAGATTACGGTACCACCGAAGTGAATTGGTATAAGCATCATATATCTTTTCCATATCAATATCTTTTAAAACCATCTGTCTTGATACTTCCTGCCAGTTAGCAGCTTCATACTGCAGGACAAAGTCAAGAACCGGTGCGAACCTGCCATCCTTATGAATCAAAGCATCACTGATATCTTTAGATACCTTTACCATATCAAGTGCCTGCTCCATAGGTCTTTCAAGAATCAAATCCAGCACAGAAAACAATCCCATCAAAAATAATTCGGAAGAATACAATGCCATTTCAAATACCGGTGCTAAATTTTCTGCAAATTTAGCTCTAAGAAGTGACAGTCTGGTAATTTCATTCGGCTTGTCGGCACACAATTCATTGGTTACGGCAGCATTAATCCACTTCTTAAGTTCTTTCTGTCCAAGCATTGCAGCTGCATGACGAATGGAAGTAATTTCAGAATTGACAGACATCCTGTTTACCATTTTAAGCAGGGAAATCACAAGTGCTGTATCTCTTCCAATAACATCCGCTGCCCGGGTCAGTTCAAAATCCTCGTCGTTTACCAGATTAAGCAACTGAATGTAATTTACTTTAAGAGGTGCAACGCTTACCTCACCCTTAGTTACAGGCATACGGAAAAACTCTCCTTCATAAAGCTGATATCCACCATCTTCTTTTAATATTTCAAACTCTTCCTGTGTCTTGATATTACCGGCACATAATTTAATATCAGGATATAATTTTCCAAAATAAATTTTTGCCTTGCTGATATCTATTTTTTTGTGCTCCAACATGATATAGTCCATAAGCTTCAATATTTCTCTGTAATCTTCAAAACTTGATACGGCAAGTTTTCTGATTGCCATCTTAAATCCACTGTTCTTCAACTCTTTCAGTCTGTTTATGTACATATCATTTGGAATAATTGTATTATCCATTAAAAGAACGACTCTCCCGTGCGGAGCATTACATCGTTCATCAATATCTGTAAATATCGAAATATTATTTATTTCAATGAAAATATCTTTATCCGGAGAAATTGTTTCCATTCCCATGACATTAATAATATCAAGCCCCGGTATATCCACCGCAGCATCATTTTTCCCTGTTCCCAAAAAACTGGGGTTTAACAGATAATTTTCTTTCTGTACAAATAACGAATACGCCTTTACCATCATATTCTCATCAAATAATGGAATCATTGTCACAAGCATAATTTTACACCCTCCTTATCACATACCTTCTATTAATCTCTGTTCCGTCATAATCGCTAAAAAATATCTGTGTATATTTTAGATAACACTTACACTATTATATTATAACAAACTTTTTCCATAACTTGAAGTAAAAAAACAGTCGGTTTTGCATTTTCAAAACCGACTGTCCATTGACTATTGCTATACATCTTGTAATTATTTCTTTCTGGAACCCATCTTAGCCATAATCCATACAAAAATCATAATTACAATAAGTGCTACAAAAATTCCAAGCATACCTTTGCCCATAATTTCCAAGGCCTGCATTACTGTTGTGCTCATATATAACGCTCCTTTCTACTCCTTTTATAAGAACTGCGACACCAGACTGATTACAAGACCGCCTGCTACTACAGATGCGATCTGACCGGATACATTAGAGCCGGCTGCATGCATGATAAGAATATTAGTAGCATCTTCTTCTAATGCAAGTTTCTGTACAACACGGGATGACATCGGGAATGCAGAAATTCCGCAACCACCAATCATAGGATTGATTTTTTTCTTTTTAAACAGATTGATAAATTTCACAAAAAGAACACCACCAATGGTATCCATTACGAATGCAAACAAACCGATTACCATAATCATTAAAGTTTCTACTCTCACAAAATCTTCCGCTTTCATACTGAAAGAAATTGTAATACCAAGTAATAATGTAATTAAATTTGCAAGCTGATTCTGTGCCGTATCAGACATAGTTCCGAGAACACCGCATTCACGGATAAGGTTACCAAACATAAGGAAACCAACCAAAGCAACTGACTGTGGAGCTACAAGACCAACAATAATGGTTACCGCAATAGGGAAAATAATGCGCATTTTCTTAGATACGGATTCCGGCTTGTATTCCATATGAATACATCTTTCCTTTTTGGTAGTTACCAGCTTAATTGCCAACGGCTGTACAATGGGAACCAGTGCCATGTAAGAATATGCTGCAACCGCAATAGGTCCGACATATTTTGACTTTAATACCTGTGAAACCAAAATAGCCGTGGGACCATCAGCAGCACCAATAATACCGATAGAAGCTGCATCTTTAATATCAAATCCCATGAAAGCAGCTAACAGAATGGCTGCGAAAATACCAAACTGTGCAGCTGCGCCAAATAAAAACATGGACGGCATGGAAAGAAGCGGTCCAAAGTCGATCATGGCACCAATACCAATAAACAGCAGAATAGGCATTGCCTCGGATGCTTCAATTCCGACTTCAAATAACCACTCAATAACACCATTCGCTTCAATACCACCCACCATCTGATTTAACACACCTGATAAAGGCAGATTTACTAAAATTGCACCAAAGCCCATAGGAAGTAACAAGGAAGGCTCATACTCTTTCTCGATAGCCAGCCAGATCAAAATAATACCGATAACAAACATTATTATCGCTTTCCAACCGCCACCGCTGAAATCAGCCAGTGCTCTTACTCCCTCTAATAAATAATCCATAACATTTCCTCCTTAAAACGTCTTTTGTAACATCATACCTGTCCATGATAGCATAACATTAAAAAATATGCTATAGGCAAATTAAGCTTTTTTTCTCTGTATATATTTAACAGCCTCAACAATCGGAATTACCAAAGCGCCAAGACCGATAGCAATAACATACTCAACAGGATTAACAGAACTGAATCCAAAGGATGCTGCCAGAAAAGGAACTTCGCATACCAATGTAGTTGCAATAAGTGTAAGAACAGCAGCACCAACCAAAATTTTATTCTGACTGCGAAGTCGGAAAATTGTACCACGTTGCGAACGCATGTTAAAGCTATGGAAAATTTCTGCCATAGACATTGTTAAGAATGCCATAGTCATACCATCAGCACTGTCTGCAATTTCCCATACTCCTGATTCGATATAGTGACCAAGAAAATAGGAAAGCAAAACAAGAACAGAAACCATAATTCCCTGATAACCAATATCAATACCCATGCCGCCGGCAAAAATACCGGCTTTCGCATCTCTTGGACTACGCTCCATGATGTCAGGTTCTGCTTCCTCCATGCCGAGTGCAAGTGCAGGGAAGCAGTCTGTAACCAGATTAATCCATAACAAATGAACAGGTTTTAAAATGGTAAATCCTAATAAAGTTGCTGCAAAAATACTGATAACTTCACTCATGTTGGAGCCTAACAGGAACTGGATCGCTTTACGGATATTATCATAAATTCGACGTCCTTCTTCAACAGCACCTACGATAGTTGCAAAGTTATCATCAGTTAATACCATATCAGCTACATTCTTAGTAACATCAGTACCGGTAATTCCCATACCCACACCAATATCTGCCGACTTAATGGACGGTGCATCATTAACACCATCACCTGTCATGGCAGTTACATATCCTGCTTCACGCCATGCATTAACAATCCGTGTCTTATGTTCAGGCTGTACGCGTGCATAAACAGCAATACTCTTTAATTCCTTTGCGAATTCTTCATCACTCATTTCATTGAGTTGGGTACCTGTAATCGCTTTCTTCCTGTCGTTTAAGATACCAAGCTCTTTTGCGATTGCTATCGCTGTATCAATATGGTCACCTGTAATCATAACTGCAGTGATACCTGCACCATTACATTGAACAATGGCATCTCTTACTTCAGGACGAACCGGGTCAATCATACCGCTAAGACCGATGAAGCAAAGCTCCTGTTCAAGAACTTCCGCATCATACGCAGGTTCCGTATTCCAAATACGCTGCGCACAAGCAAGAACACGGAGTGCTTGGTCAGCCATAGCCTTATTTCCTTTGAGAATTTCCTGTTTGTATTCATCTGTCATAGGGACAGGCTTGCCGTCTTTTAAGTAAGTAGTACAACGATTTAAAATAACGTCCGGCGCACCCTTTGTATACTGAATATATTTACCATCGGAAAGATGTACGGTAGACATCATCTTTCTTCCTGAATCGAAAGGTGCTTCACCGCTACGGGGATATTTTTCTTTTAACGACTTCTTTGCCAAATCAAGCTTATTTGCCCAAACAACCAACGCTGCTTCCGTAGGTTCACCTGTTACGGTGCCGTCATCTGATAACTCAGCATCACAGCAAAGAGCCATTGCCTGCGCCAAATACTTTTCATCTTCACCGAAGGAATCAACTACTGTCATTTTATTCTGTGTCAGAGTACCCGTTTTATCAGAACAAATAATCTGTGCACAACCGAGAGTTTCTACTGCCGTTAATCGTCTGATAATTGCATTTCTCTTAGACATATTTGTAACACCGATGGAAAGCACCACCGTTACAACTGCAGCAAGTCCTTCCGGAATTGCTGCAACTGCAAGCGATACAGCTACCATGAATGAATTTAAGATACTTTCAAAGTTAAGACCGCCGGAGCGCAGACTCTGTACAATAAAAATAACCACACAGATTCCCAAAACAAGCCATGTGAGAATTTTAGAAAGCTGACTTAGTTTAATCTGTAATGGTGTCTGGCTTTCCTGTGCATTTGCAAGAGCATCTGCAATCTTACCCATTTCCGTATCCATACCGGTTGCAGTAATAACCGCCCTGCCGCGACCATACACAATAGCTGAACCCATATAAACCATATTTTTTCTGTCACCAAGCGGAACATCATTTGATGTATCTTCTAAATTAATGATATCTATAAATTTAGTTACAGGAACCGATTCGCCTGTAAGTGCTGCTTCTTCTACCTTAAGGCTTGCATTTTCAATCAGTCGGCCATCAGCAGGGACCGCATCACCTGCTTCCAATAATACAACGTCACCTACTACCAGATTTTCACTATGAATTGTCATGATTTTACCATCACGTAAAACCTTTGATGTTGCGGCAGACATTTCCTGTAACGCTTCAATTGCCTTTTCTGCTTTGCTTTCCTGATATACTCCCAAAACCGCATTGATAATAACTACTGCAAGAATAATAATGACATCTGCAAAACTTTCCCCTTCTACAACTGCAAGCACACCACTGATGGCGGCAGCTGCCAGAAGAATTAATATCATGGGATCCATAAGTTGTCCGACAAACCGCTTAAGCAGTGAATCCTTTTTTCCTTCTGCCAGTTTATTCTTTCCGTTTATCTGCAGACGCTGTTCTGCCACCTGCTCGGAAAGTCCTTCCGTTGAGCTTTTCGTTTCTTCCAAAACCTTACTGATGTCTTCACAATAATGTTTCAAATTCTGTTCTCCTTTCTTTTTCTGCATTGTAATCTTTTTATACCATTATCATCAATCAGTACATTAACTAGTATAATACACTAAATTATTTTTATGTTACAAGCTTTAAGCACATTTCTTAACAAAATTTTATTATCTATCTTCTTTGCTTGTTTCCTATATTATTTTAAGTTATACTTAAGCGGAAAGGAGTCTTATTATTATGGCTTATGATGGAATTACCGTAGCCGCCGTCGTTCACGAATTAACGGAACATCTTATCGGCGGACGAATTTATAAAATTGCACAGCCTGAAACAGACGAATTACTTCTTACCATCAAAACCAAAGGCGGAGAACAAACTCGTCTTCTGCTCAGTGCCAGTGCTTCCCTTCCCCTTATATATCTGACACAATCAAACAAACCGGGGCCCATGACAGCTCCCGGCTTTTGTATGCTTCTTCGAAAACATTTGCAGAATGGACGAATCACAAAGATTACTCAGCCCGGGTTAGAACGAATTATACAAATTCATATAGAACACTTAAACGAAATGGGTGATTTGTGCCGTAAGATTCTTATCATGGAACTCATGGGGAAACACAGCAATATTATTTTTGTTAATGATGAGAACATAATGATTGACAGCATTAAACACATATCCGGAATGGTAAGCTCTGTCCGTGAAGTTTTGCCCGGCAGACCCTACTTTATCCCCATAACACAGGCAAAAACAGATCCTCTTTCTGTCACGCAACGGGAATTCAATGAAGTTATCTGTGAAAAAAAAACCGCCATCTACAAAGCGCTTTATAGCTCTTTTACCGGTCTTTCTCCTCAGATTTCACAGGAAATTTGTGCTTCCGCTTCTATTGACGGAGACCTTTCCACCGCTGTTTTTTTGGAAGGTAATGATGGTTCATTACTGCTTGAAAAACTTTTTCAGGCCTTTGATGCAGTTATAAATCAGGTAAAAGCAAAGTCATTTTCTCCCACCATCATTTATGAAAATGGTGTTCCGGTGGATTTTGCCGTACTGCCTCCTGTCTCTTACCCTGAAGAGTCGCTTTGTTCTTTTTCCTCGATATCTGCCCTTTTAGAAAGATATTATGCAGAGAAAAATACCATAACACGAATTCGTCAAAAATCCGTTGACTTACGAAAAATTGTACAGACCGCTTTAGAACGTAACATCAGGAAATATGATTTACAGCTTCGGCAAATTCAAGACACCGAAAAGAAGGACAAATACAAAATTTACGGTGAACTGCTTAACACCTATGGTTACGGCATAAAACCGGGTGTGAAGTCCTTAGATGCCTTAAACTACCATACTAATGAAATGATTACCATTCCTTTAGATCCTCTTTTGACACCTTCCGAAAATGCAAAAAAATATTTTGAAAAATACGGCAAGTTAAAAAGGACCCATGAAGCTCTGTCCAAGCTGACAATTGAGGTCAAAGAGGAAATCGACCACCTTGAATCTATTCAAAATGCTTTGGACATTGCCCTTTTAGAAGAAGATTTGACTCAGATTAAAGAAGAACTAATCGAAAGCGGCTATATTCACCGCAAAGGCGGTATGAAAAAGGCCAAGATTACCGGCAAGCCCTTCCACTATATCAGCAGTGACGGTTTTCACATGTATGTGGGCAAAAACAATTATCAGAACGACGAGCTCACTTTTAAGTTTGCCGTGGGCAATGACTGGTGGTTCCATGCCAAAGGCATGCCCGGTTCCCATGTAATTGTAAAGTCAAATGGAGAAGAACTGCCGGACAGAACCTTTGAAGAGGCAGCCAGACTGGCAGCTCACTACTCTAAAGGAAAATCCCAGGACAAGGTGGAAATCGACTACATTGAAAAAAAACATGTTAAAAAGCCAAGCGGCGGCAAGCCGGGCTTTGTAGTGTACTATACCAACTATTCCATGATGATTGATTCCGATATCTCCGGAATTCAGGTTGTTGAGTAAAAAAGCGGCACCTTTTTTGGGGTGCCGTTTCCATTTACCTTATAATGTTTTCTCCGTAAACAGGCTCTTTACATGGCTGATTTCTTCCTGTGTTGCCTTGGAAGCCGGAACATAATAAGATTTTTCCCTTGCAAGCTGATAGATTTCTTCCTGAGACTGTTCGCAGGCATTTCTGAACTGTTTTAATGTCTGCTTTAATTCCTTATTTTCTGTCTTGGGAATCATTTCACCGAAACGCACCAATTCTCCGTTGATTCCTGTCAGGGTGTCTACTACCATTGTTTTTTCATTTAACTGCATATCATTAACCATTCCTTTCCACTACCTGCAACCTTTGAGCTGCAGGTTTAAATTTGCGTGAGAAAAATTTGTAATTTTTCTCATTCGCCTCCTACTGCAAAAATTTCATAAGTGTGTTTTTGTTGTCCATTGCTGACTTGGCACCCTTTTCAAAAAACTGCTTAATTTGAGGGTCTGTCGCTTCTGTCGCATACTCTTTCATTTTGCAATGGGATGTGTCGTAGCCGCCCATTAAATGGCGGATGTTCTGCAATTCAAGCTCTGATAAATTTGCCATAAAAAAACCTCCTGAAACAATATTTTCCATTTACAATGGTAGTATTGCCGGGAGGTAATCTTTTTATTCCTAGCATTTTAAGCTAATTTTCAATTATTTCAATTCTTATCCTAACATTTCGAATCCATCGTTATAGAGTTAATCATCCAACCAGAAATCTTCATCCGATTCCTGCACGTCATCTCTCTTCAGCCCACCGACTTTTTGTTCCCGATGCTCTTTCATCAGTCCGGTCTTTTTGGCAACCTTCAAAATCAGATAACCCTTCGGCATACTGCGAAGTTCTTCCGCCGAAACGGCGCCGAGACGAATTACCAATACAAAATAAACAACAACCGCTACAACAACCGCTACTATAAGTGCCACAACATTCACCGGAAAAATTGCATACACACCATGAAAAACAGCAAATGCCACTGCCCCCATGATAACAGATGAAAGAAACGGTCTTAAAAATGTTTTGTCCAACTCCTGTTTGTACTTCAAATGTTTCTTTACGGAAATGGCATTCAAAAGGCTGATTAAAAGAGAATAGCTTACCGTTGCAATAATGTAATAATAAGGCGCATATTTTTCATCCAAATACGTTGTCATCAAAATCAATAAACCTGTCTGGATAACCAGCGCTATTGCTGCATTTATAACAGGGCTGTTAAGCTTGCCCACGGATTGAAGTACCGCATTGGAAAGCGTAGAAATTGCATAAAAAATCACACTGACTGCTATCACTGCAAGAAGGGATGCCGACAAATCAATAGACTCCTTCTGCGGATACAAAAGCCACATTACGGGTTTTGAAAGTATGCCTATTCCCACTGCCGCCGGAATAGATATCAGCATGGTCACCTTCATTGACTTTGCAATTTTTTCTCTGACGCCGCCCAAATCACCTTTTGCATAATCACCGGAAATGCCGGGAATTAAAGCAGATGCCATTGCCGATGAAAGTGCTATGGGTATATTGGAAATTTTAACTGCCTTACCGGCAACTCCCATATGGGAAGCTACCACTGTGTCCAAAAGCCCTTTTTTCTCTATCAAAACCTTTTGATAAATGGTCTGATTGATAAACGTATTCGCATTGTAAATAAAGGTACTTAAAATAAACGGTGTTACCACCATGAAAATTATCTTGAATATCTCTCCGTAGGAATCCTCTAAATCAGTATGGTCACGCTCTATTCTTCTGTGAATTGTCTTCTTATTTAAAACATATATTGCAAGCATAAATAAAAGTGCCGCAACAACACCCACACCTGTACCTATGGCTCCGCCTGCTGCTCCGTAAGAAAGTCTCTCGCTTTGCGGCACGCCTTCAAAATGCTGTACCAAAAGATATGCCATTAAAATGCTGAATATTGCATTCAAAATCTGCTCCACAATTTGCGAAACCGACGTCTGCACCATGGTTTTATGTGCCTGAAAATAGCCTCGCAGCACTCCTAATATTCCGCTGAAAAAGATAACCGGAGACAGTACCATAAGCGGTAATTTGGCATATTCCACCTGTACTAAAAGTCCGGCTCCGAAAAATACAAACACGCTGGCAATACCTCCTACTACCAGCACATAAATCAATGCACATTTAAAGATACGATGTGCATTTTTATATTCTTTTACTGCAAGCTTCTGGGCAATTACTTTTGAAATTGCAGAAGGAATACTATAAGAAGATATTAACAAAACAATGACATATGCATTGTATGCCATGTTATAATACCCGATTCCTTCATCTCCCAGGATTGCTGCCATCGGACTGTTATAAAGAAGCCCGATAATGCGGACGATGATTCCGGCTACAGCCAGAATCCCCGCCTGCATAATAATTCCATCTTTCTTTTTGTTATCCGGCATAACACTTACGCTCCAAAATCATTAACCGATCAGCCAATCATACATTTCCTGATATTTTTTAGCCGATGTATTCCATGAAAAATCTGCCGCCATGGCACGGTCAATAATCTTATTCCACTCTCTCTTCTTCTCGTAATAAATCTTCTCCGCATAATAAATGGTACCCAGCATTTCATGAGCATTGTAATTAGTAAATGAAAATCCTGTGCCACTACTTTCATACTCATTATAAGGCTGAACCGTATCCTTAAGACCACCTGTTTCTCTGACAATGGGAACCGTTCCGTAACGAAGGCTCATAAGCTGGCTTAAGCCACATGGTTCAAATAGTGATGGCATTAAAAATGCATCACAGGCAGCATAAATTTTGTGAGACATAGCCTCTGAATAATAAATATTGGCAGATACTTTATTATTATATTTCCAGTCAAAATGACGGAACATATTTTCATACTGCTCTTCACCCGTGCCTAACACCACAATCTGCACATTACTCTGACAAAGTTCATCCATAATATATGCAATTAAATCAAAGCCTTTCTGATTGGTCAGTCTTGATACAATACCAATCATGAATTTTTTGTCATCCTGCTCTAAACCAAGTTCTGCCTGAAGAGCACGTTTATTTTTTATTTTTTCCTTACGGAAATTCATGGCATTGTAATTATGTTCAATATACGGGTCTGTTTCGGGATTAAAGTCATCTACGTCAATACCGTTCACAATACCCCTTAAGTCATGGCTTCTTGCACGCAGAAGTCCGTCTAAACTTTCTCCGTAAAATGCTGTCTTGATTTCCTCTGCATAAGTATCACTAACCGTAGTAATCGCATCTGCAAATACAAGTCCGCCTTTTAACAGATTAGCATCCTTATAAGCTTCCAGTTTATCAGATGTAAAATAATAATCGGGAAGTCCCGTAATATCCTGCACATCCTTCACACTCCACTTTCCCTGAAACTTCAGATTGTGAATTGTCATAACAGACTTAATACCGCGATAAAATTCATTTCCCTGAAATCTTTCCTTTAAATAAACAGGAATCAGGCCTGTCTGCCAGTCATGACAATGAATGACATCCGGTCTGAATTCAATCACCGGCAGAATCGATAATGCTGCTTTGGAAAAAAATGCGTACTTTTCTATTTCAAACAACGCATTGTCACTATAGGGTTTAAAGCCGTTAAAAAACATTTCGTTGTCAATGAAATAATACTTTACCCCATCTGCTTCTGCATACATAATACCCACATACTCGTTTTTCCAATGAAAATCCATATAAAAATGAGTAATATAGCTCAGTTTATCCTTCATTTCCTGCTTCATGCATGTATATTTGGGAAGAATAACCCTTACATCATAATAATTCCTGTCAATGCACTTTGGAAGTGAACCTACAACATCCGCCAATCCCCCTGTTTTGATAAATGGCACCCCTTCTGATGCGACAAAAAGAATCTTCTTCATCACAAACCCTCCAAAACATTATTATATGGAATTATTATACACCAAGCCAACTGTCAATAAAAGAGAGAAATTGGATATTTCATTCTATTTCGTTTTATTTTCTGTATTGCAGACGGATTTTATCTGCAATAAGTGCAATAAATTCCGAATTGGTCGGTTTGCCTTTTCCCGTATTGATTGTATATCCAAAAAGACTGTCCAAAGTTTCCATCCGCCCCCTGCTCCATGCCACTTCAATCGCGTGCCGAATGGCTCTCTCTACCCGGCTTGGTGTTGTCTGATACTTACCGGCAATGGTCGGATAAAGCACCTTTGTGATAGAACCAAGCATATCTGCATCCTCTACTGACATCATAATTGCTTCCCTTAAATACTGATATCCTTTTATATGTGCCGGCACTCCGATTTCATGAATCATATCCGTTACATCTTTTTCCAAATCATAAGTCAGCCTTGTCTCAGACGTTTTTATCTCTTTTGCTTCCCGTTCTAATCCTTGCATCCCCGAAGGCACCGTAATCATTATCTGAAATTCCCTGTTCATCTTAAAAAGATTATCTAAGAGTTTTTGTACCTTTTCCGTGTCTTTTATTGTAGTCAAATTAAGCTGTTCCATCAAAAATCCCTCCATTTTTTCACAAATATTGCTACAAAAATATTATAAGGAACATGATACGCCCATTCAACCGTCATTCATCGCGCACTTTTGATGTCAATGTGCAAATTTCATGGAAACATGCAGTTTTCCGTCTTTTCCTTCTACCTTTGCATAACTTCCTGTCACAAAAGGCATTGCCGGTGGAAGATGACCAAGATCTGCGTCCATAAACACCGGAACCCGGTATTTTGCGGCAATTGATAAAACAGCCGCATAGTGGTCAAGTCCCATCATTTCTTCTCCTGATAAGGGACGACCTATGATAAAGCCCTTTACCTGTGAAAACCAGCCTGCCTGCTCCATCTGCCACATGGCACGACGAATTGCAAATACATTTAAGTCACAGGCTTCCAAAAACCAGATAATGCCGTCCTCTTTATATCGTTGAATAAATTTTTTCACCTTATCATATTTTGTTCCTGTTAAGTTTACCAGGCAGTCCATGCAGCCCCCGAGAAGTCTTCCTTCTGCATAGGCACTTTCTCCTTCCTTAAGAACCGTTGTCATTAAATTTTCTTCATCCGGTACAAAGGTCTTTATTTCCACCTTTTCCGTGCAATTATATGGAAGAAACGGATGCTCCTCATCCTTTAAACTTTCTTTTTCCCAAAAATCATAGCTGTCAAACTCTGTCTTTTCTCCTTTTAAAAGAGAAAAGGTATCCTCTATTGCTTTATGCCATGGTTCCATACCGAAAGCTCCCACACAGGGGCCATATATAGAAGCTGTATCGCAAAGCGTAGCAAGTAAAAACGTCATATTGGTATTGTCGGAATACCCTAAATACCATTTAGGAGCAGCTTTCCTGATGGCCTCAAAATCAACATAGTTTAGCGTTTCACACATCAGCTCACCACCACCACAGGAAATCAGGCAGTCATTTTTATCACTCACATAATACTCCGTCAATTCTTCCCCACAGGCACGTGGTGTATTGCTGATACCGATACCTTTCCCTTCATAACAATTAGGTCCCAAATCAAGTTGATAACCCATCTGCTTCCATTTATTTTGGGCATTGTCAAAAGTGCTCTTATAAGGCTCAATGGCACAACCGAAAGACGGGGCCACAAAGCCGATTATTCCTTTTTTTTTCAAAAATTCAGGATATCTCATGTCTATCTTTTCTCCTCATGCATTACGGTCAACTTATACTTTTATCGATACATCTTCATATAATCGCCATGTGCATCAATTAACTCATCACACATTTTTACAATGTCATCAATGCACAGCTGTGCTGCAGTATGCGGATCCAGCATAGCTGCCTGATAGACAGCTTCACGCTTTTTACTGCGGGCAGCTTCAATAGTCAGAAGTTGAACATTAATGTTCGTCATATTCATAGCCGCAAGTTGAACCGGTAATTTCCCCACATGGCACGGGTGAATACCGTCTCCGTTTACCAGGCAGGGAACCTCTACACAGGCATCTGCCGGAAGATTATCGATACAACCGCCATTTAATATGTTACCACCGATTTCATACGCTTTATTCTCTACCATGGATTCCATAATCCGGGAAGCGTATTCATTGCTGCGCTCATGTGTAATATTTCCGCCATTTAAGATATTATCACGTTCCTTCTTCCAACCTTCTATCTGTGAAATACATCTTCTCGGATATTCGTCCAAAGGAATATTGTATTTTTCAATCAGTTCCGGATATTCCGGTTTAATAAAGAAGCTGTTGTATTCTGCATTATGCTCCGAAGACTCAGTACAATAATAGCCTAATCTCCTAATATATTCATAGCGAACCATATCATTATGTTTTTCTGTATCATTTTTTTCAAGTGCTCTTTTACGAATTTCCGGATATAAGTCATTTCCATCTTTATCCTGAATTTTAAGAAGCCACCCCATATGATTGATTCCTGCAATCAGTTCCTTTCTTCCTTCCAGCCTATCTTCCATTCCAAGTGCTTCAAGAAGATGTTTAGAGCACGCCTGCACGCTGTGGCACAATCCCACCGTCTTAACACCGGTATAACGCTGCATATACCCGGAAAGAATGCCCATAGGATTGGTGTAATTTAAAAACCATGCCTCCGGACACACCTCTTCCATATCCCTTGCAAAACCTTCCATTACAGGAATGGTACGCAAGCCACGCATAATACCGCCAATTCCGAGTGTATCTGCAATGGTCTGACGCAGACCAAATTTCTTCGGAACTTCAAAATCAATAATTGTACAAGGATCGTATCCACCTACCTGAATGGCATTCACAACAAATTTAGCACCGCGTAATGCTTCTTTTCTGTTTTCCACACCAAGGTATGTTGTAATCTTCGCTTTCCCCTGATTTGTATTCTTATTAATGGCTTCCAGAATAATTCTGGATTCTTCAAGTCTCGTACCGTCAATGTCATAGAGTGCTATTTCGCTCTCACATAATGATGCTGTACACATACAATCTCCAAGGACATTCCTCGCAAAAATGGTACTACCTGCCCCCATAAAAGCAATTTTAACCATACTTTTTTCTTCCTTCCCTTTCCCTTTTTTATTAAGTATATAGTATATATAT
>CAYWHY010000016.1:0-29482 GCA_964458255.1 uncultured Lachnospiraceae bacterium
ATTATAATCAGGGAGAAACATATCTATATGAAAATAATGCAAAATTTATTTAATAAAAAGAATGATATACTGATTGAAACACCAATGAAAGGCAGACTGATAAATATAAAAGAAGTAAATGATGCTACCTTCAGCAGAGAACTTCTGGGGAAAGGTGTGGCGGTTATACCCAATGAAAAATGTGTTTATGCACCGGCGGACGGGACTGTTACTACTATATTCCCTACCGGACATGCGATTGCAATTACTACGGATCATGGAGTAGAAATTTTGATTCATGTTGGTCTTGATACTGTAAAGTTAAATGGAAAATGTTTTAAAAGCTATGTGGAGAAAGACCAAAGAGTTGAAAAAGGCGAACTGCTTATTGAAGCAGATATAGAACAGATTAAGGCGGAAGGGTATGACACTGTTACTTTGGTCATCATCTGTAATTCTGAAGAATTTGTTGAACTTGAGACGGAAGAGTCAAAGGATATAACATTGGGAGACGTGATTATAAAATTAAAAAAATAGGAGAGCCTACTCATGGAAAAGTATTTTGGTAAGAGTGTCATGGATGGAATTGCCATAGGAAAAATGTATTGTTATAAAAAAAGAAACTACAAGGTAGAGAAAAAAAAGATAAAAGATGTTGCAGGTGAATCAAAAAGGCTTGATAAGGCTTTGCAGAAAGCAAAAGAACAGCTTGTAACACTTTATGAAGAAACACTAAGACGTGCAGGTGAAAAGCAGGCGATGATTTTTGATATGCATAGAATGATGCTTGATGATGAGGATTATCTGGAAGCGATAAAGGGGGAGATTAAATGTGGAGTTAATGCGGAATATGCCGTAAAAACAGCAAAAATTAAATTTTGCGAAATGTTTGCAGATATGGATGATGAATATATGAAAGCGAGAGCACTGGACATAACAGATATTTCAGACAGAGTGATAGATATATTATCAGATGCTGTTGAAGATACCATTCAGTTGCAAGAGCCTGTTATTGTTGTGGCAGAGGATTTGACACCCAGTGAGACAATAAGAATGAATAAAGATAAGATACTTGCGTTTGTGACGGCAAAAGGCTCGGCTAATTCACACACGGCAATTCTTGCACGAAGTATAAATTTACCTGCGTTGGTAAATACTCATATAGACATTGATATGAATTGGAATGGGAAAATGGCGATTGTTGATGGATTTAACGGAGAATTTATTGTTGAACCGGAAGAACATCTGTTAAATGAAAAGATAAAACGAAAAAATCGTTGGATTACAGACAGAGAAGAATTGCAAAAACTGAAGGGAAAAGAAAATATAACAGGAGACGGAAGAAAAATTAATATTTATGCCAATATCGGAGATGTCAATGATGTTGACAGAGCATTGGATGAAGATGCCGGTGGAATCGGCCTTTTCAGAAGTGAATTTTTGTATTTGGGCAGAAGTGATTTCCCGACAGAAGAGGAACAGTTCGAATGCTATAAGACGGTTTTGGAAAAGATGAAAGGAAAAAAAGTCATTATTAGGACAATGGATATTGGTGCAGATAAAAAGGTTGATTATTTTAATCTTGATCCTGAAGAAAATCCGGCATTGGGGTACAGGGCTATCAGAATTTGCCTGGACAGACCGGAAATTTTTATAACACAGCTACGCGCCATTTACAGAGCGTCTGTTTATGGAACAGCTGCCATTATGTTTCCGATGATTACATCCTTGGAGGAAATCAGAAAAATAAAGGAAATTGTTGACCGTGTTAAGAGAGAATTGACAGCAGAAGGGTGTCGGATTAGAAAGGTGGAACTTGGCATTATGGTCGAGACGCCTGCAGCCGCCATTATGGCAGATGAATTTGCAAAAGAGGTTGATTTTTTCAGCATAGGAACGAATGATTTGACACAATATACATTAGCAGCTGACAGGCAGAACCAGAAAACAGAAAGTTATTGTGATTCGCATAATCCTGCTGTGTTAAGGCTGATTGAGCAGACGATTGAAAGTGGGCATAAAGCAGGAATATGGGTCGGTATTTGTGGCGAATTGGCCGGCGACACAAGGCTTACCGGGAAATTTATGGAAATGGGAGTGGATGAGCTTAGCGTATCACCAGCGTCTGTCCTAAGGGTACGTAAAGCAGTCAGAGAGTTATAGCTTGATGTTTAAGATATGATAGGGGTGATAGACATGAAAGAATTTGAATATGTGATAAAGGATCCGGTAGGATTACATGCGAGACCGGCAGGACTTTTGGTAAAGCAAACTTCGCAATTTAAAAGTGATATTACGGTATATGTAAATGATAAAGAAGGGGATGCAAAGAAATTGTTGCAAATAATGGGTCTTGGTATTAAACAGGGAACGGAAATAAAATGCCGGATTGAAGGAGAAGATGAAACAGAGGCATATGAAGCTGTTTATCGTTTCTTTAAAGAAAATATATAAACCGGAGGTATAAGGAGACAATGAAATTTTTTCAGAAATTAGGTAAATCATTAATGCTTCCGGTGGCTTGCCTTCCTGTCAGCGGTATTCTTATGGGAATTGGATACATTTTAGCACCTGCCGCCATGGCAGGCGAGGTGGCAGGATTTACGGCAGGAGGTGCTGCCTATACAATAGGTTTGTTTTTGATTAAAGCAGGTGGTGCATTAATTGATAATATGGCATGGTTGTTCGCAATCGGTGTGGCTGTCGGAATGTCGGATGATAATGACGGAACGGCTGCGCTTGCAGGATTGGTTTCTTTTTTGATGATTACAACACTGCTTAGCAGTAACACTGTGGCAGGACTTACGGGATTTACGGCAGGAGGTGCTGCCTATACAATAGGTTTGTTTTTGATTAAAGCAGGTGGTGCATTAATTGATAATATGGCATGGTTGTTCGCAATCGGTGTGGCTGTCGGAATGTCGGATGATAATGACGGAACGGCTGCGCTTGCAGGATTGGTTTCTTTTTTGATGATTACAACACTGCTTAGCAGTAACACTGTGGCAGGACTTACGGGAAGGGTGGCACATGCAGCTTTTAGCAAAATTAATAACCAGTTTATCGGTATTTTATCAGGTTTAATCGGTGCTTTTTGCTACAATCGTTTTAAAGGCACAAAATTACCGGATGCACTTTCTTTTTTCAGCGGAAAACGTGCAGTGGCAATTGTGACAGCACTTTGTTCCATCTTGGCATCGGCGGTGTTGTTTCTTGTTTGGCCACTTGTGTATGGTGGTTTGATTACTATTGGTGAAACCTTTTTAGGATGGGGTGCTTTGGGTGCCGGAGTTTATGTTTTTTTAAACAGATTGTTGATTCCGTTTGGGCTTCATCATGCATTAAACTCCGTATTTTGGTTTGATGTTGCCGGAATTAATGACCTTGCAAATTTTTGGGGAAATGCGGGAACATATGGAGAAACAGGTATTTATATGACCGGATTTTTCCCGTTTATGATGTTTGGTCTGCCGGCCGCCTGTCTTGCCATGTATCAAACGGCAAAGGAGAACCGAAAGAAGTCTGTTTATGGTTTGCTTGCTTCAGCAGCATTTTGTTCTTTCTTTACGGGAGTTACGGAACCGATTGAATTTGCATTTATGTTCCTCGTGCCTGCATTATATGTTGTGCATGCGTTACTTGCCGGTATTTCGGCAGGGATTACTGTGGCGTTGCCTGTCAGGGCAGGTTTTTCTTTTTCCGGCGGAGCAATAGATCTGACACTCAGTGCCTTTACACCCATGGCACAAAATCCGTGGTGGCTCATTCCAATCGGAATTGTTGTGGGTATTGTGTATTATGTTGTATTTCGGGTCTTTATTGTCAGATTTAATTTAAAGACACCCGGAAGGGAAGAAAACGAGCCGGGTCCGGAAGAAAAGACAGGCAGTTCAAACCATCATTTTTCTGATGCGGCAATGGTAATTCTTGCAGGTCTTGGCGGAAAAGAAAATGTTGCATCCCTTGATAACTGTATTACAAGGCTTAGAATTGAAATCAAAGATCCTGATAAGATTGATGAAAAGAAAATTCAAGAGGCCGGTGTTGCAGGGATTATGAGACCCGGAAAGACCTCGGTACAAGTAATTATAGGAACTAAGGTACAATTTGTTGCAGATGAGATAAAAAAGATGTTATAATACAAGAAACGGGTGCATTTGAGACTGACCTCATGATAGAAGGTCACGTAAAACCGTATTTTTTGAAAGAAGGAGAGTACAAAATGAGAATAATAAGAGCTAAAGATTATGATGACATGAGCAGAAAGGCCGCTGGCATTATTGCGGCGCAAATGATTATGAAGCCGGATTGTGTATTGGGATTGGCAACAGGTTCTACACCTATCGGAACATATGCACAGCTTGTTGATGCGTATAAGAAAGGAGATTTGGATTTTTCCGGAATTACAACAGTTAATCTGGATGAATACAAGGGTATTACCAAAGATAATGACCAAAGCTATTACTATTTTATGAATGACAATTTGTTCAGTAAGGTAAATGTGGATAAATCCCGTACCTTCCTTCCTGATGGTATGGAAGCCGACAGCAAAAAGGCATGTGAAGAGTATGATAAGATTATTGAACAGGTTGGCGGTCAGGATTTACAACTTTTAGGGCTTGGACATAACGGACATATCGGGTTTAATGAACCCGGTGATGTTTTTGAATCGGGCACTCATTGCGTAAATTTAACAGAAATGACCATTAAGGCAAATCAGCGTTTCTTTGCAAGCTATGATGATGTTCCCAAGCAGGCTTATACCATGGGAATTAAGACGATTATGTCTGCTAAGAAGATCCTTGTTGTGGTAAGCGGTGCAGATAAAGCTGCCATATTAAAAGAAGTTGTAACAGGACCCATTACACCCAAGGTGCAGGCTTCCATATTACAACTTCATGATGATGTAACAATCGTTGCAGATGAGGCTGCATTATCTATGTTATAAAAGCTCAGACGGTATGGCTTTGATTTCACACAAACTTAAGCACTAAACTCAGCTTTTTGCGTGAACAACATAGCCCTTTGTGCTTAAAATACGGCAGGCTTTTTGAATGCTGTCGGGAGCATGAAATTCAATCCGAAGAACGCCGTCTTCCTGTTCACGGTTATGAACAATGCCAATGTTTTTGATACTGATATGATTCAGTGCCAAGATAGTGGCTATGGAAGCAAGGGCACCGGGTTCGTCGGCAATTTCAATGTTGATGGAGTAAGATTTCTTAATAGGACCACTGGACGCTTCAATAAAGGAATCACGATAACTTCTGGCATTGTCAAAGAAATCATAAACAGCGGTATCCTTCTTGTTTAGGATATCGCTTTTTATGTCTTTGAGTGATTCGATATAAGAGTCAAGTAATGTGATAATATTTTCTGTATTTGTCATGCAAATCTGCTGCCACATGGCGGGAGAAGAGGAGGCAATTCTTGTAATATCTTTAAAGCCTCCGGCTGCAATCATTTTCATGGTGCCGTCATCCGAATCGGATTTTTCAATCAAATTTACTAAAGAAGAAGCAATCACATGAGGCAGATGACTAACGGCAGCTGTTACATAATCATGTTGTTTACAACTTAAAATCATGGGAATGGAGCCGAGTGATGCTACAAGTTCACGGTAATTTTCCAATTTTTCTGTGGGAACTTCCTTGGTAGGGGTAAGTACATAGTAAGCATTTTCAAGTAATAATGCTTTGGAATTGATATACCCCGTTCGTTCACTGCCTGCCATGGGATGACCGCCGATAAAACAGTGGTTTAGATTAAGCACTTCAATATGTTTATGAATGTCTGATTTTACACTGCCTACATCTGTAAGCAGGCAATCGGGAGATAAATATTCTTTTATTTTTAATAAATTTTCGTCATTAAAGGATACCGGAGCACATAAAAAAATGTAATCGCAAGAAGAGAAGCTTTCATCAATGGAAGACACGGCAGTGTTGACAACACCTTCACTGACTGCAAGTTGTAAGGACTCTTTTTTGATGTCATATGCAAGGATGCGGCAGTTAGGATAAGTTTCACGAAGTGCTTTGGCAATGGAACCGCCAATCAGTCCAAGTCCTATAAAGCCACAGGTTAAGTTTTCTTTTATCATAGTTTATAAGCTCCTTTTGCATACTTTAGCTTTTTAAAGAGTATAATACTTTAACGTGCGAAAATCAAATAAAAAGAAATACGGACATATTTGTGTATAAATTGCACGATTTTACTTGTAAATTTTCTGAAAAATTAGTAAAATGTATGCATGGGGCTTGACAGAGGAATGAAAACAATCTTCGTTTATGGCAAAATGCCAAAAAAGCAAAAAACTGGAGGGACTTATATGAATATTTACACAACTGACAAAATACGAAATGTTGTCCTGCTTGGACATGGCGGATGTGGGAAGACCAGTCTGACAGAGGCAATGGCATATTTATCCGGTATAACATCCCGTATGGGGAAAGTGGATGATGGTAATACCGTGAGCGATTTTGGTAAGGAAGAGCAGAAGAGAAAAATATCCATTAGTACTTCCGTTGTACCGATAGAGTGGGGCGGCTATAAGATTAATGTTTTAGATGCACCGGGTTTTTTTGATTTCACGGGAGAAGTTGAAGAAGCTATCAGTGCAGCCGGTGCAGCGATTATTGTAGTAAACGGTAAAGCAGGTGTTGAAGTGGGAACACAGAAAGCATGGGAGTTATGTGAGAAATATAAGTTGCCCCGTATGATTTATGTTAGCAATATGGATGTGGATAATGCATCCTTCAGGCAGGTTGTGGAGGACATGACCGAGGCATATGGCAAGAAAATGGCACCGTTCCATCTGCCTATTCGTGAAAATGAAAAGTTTGTGGGTTATGTTAATGTAATCACCGAGACGGGTAACAGATGGCAGGGAAAGGAAGTTGTAGAATGTGAAGTGCCTGAATACAACAAACCCAATTTACAAATCTGCCGTGACACATTAATGGAAACCGTTGCTGAAACAAGTGAAGAAATGATGGAGCGTTATTTTGGCGGTGAAACCTTCTCGGAGGCAGAAATCAGAGCGGCTATGAGAACAAATGTATGCGATGGGAGCATTGTACCTATGACTATGGGTTCTAATACCTTATGTCAGGGTATATATACGCTTATGGATGATATTATCAAATACTTCCCAAGCCCGGAGAACAGAGAAGTGGCCGGAATTAATATTAAAACAAATGAAATATATCATGCTGATTATGATTTTTCCAAAGCAAAATCTGCATACATATGGAAAACCATCGTAGATCCCTTTATCGGAAAATATTCACTGATTAAAGTAAATTCAGGTGTACTGAAGGCAGATGATATGATTTACAATGTAGATAAAGACATAGAAGAAAAAGTAGGTAAATTATATGTTTTGCAGGGAAATAAGCCGATTGAAGTAAAAGAACTTCACGCAGGTGATATCGGTGCTTTGGCAAAACTAACCGGAGCACGTACCGGAAACAGCTTATCAACCAAGGCAACCACCATTAAGTTTGGTAAGTGGGAGATGCCGGTACCATATACATACATGAGATATAATCCGAAGAATAAGGGGGATGTTGACAAGCTTTCTCAGGCATTGCAGAAGATTTCTCATGAAGATGTTACCATGAAGTATGTAAATGATTCCGAAAATCGTCAGATGCTTCTTTACGGAATGGGCGATTTACACCTTGAAGTAATAGCAAGTAAGCTTTTGAATGAATATAAGGTGGAGATAGAACTTTCTAAACCGAAGGTAGCATTCAGGGAAACCATCAAAAAAAGTGCTGATGTAGAATACAAATATAAAAAGCAATCCGGCGGACATGGACAGTATGGTCATGTTAAGATGAAATTTGAACCTTCAGGAAACCCTGAAGAAGCTTATACTTTTGAACAGGTTGTAGTAGGTGGTGCAGTTCCGAAGAATTACTTCCCGGCGGTAGAAAAGGGAATTCAGGAATCAGTCCTTAAGGGACCTTTGGCGGCCTATCCGGTAGTTGGTGTTAAGGCTGTGTTATATGATGGCTCTTATCATCCCGTTGATTCTTCTGAAATGGCTTTTAAGATGGCAACCATTCAGGCATTTAAAAAGGGATTTATGGAAGCACAGCCTGTTCTCCTTGAACCCATTGTTTCCTTGAAGGTAACAGTACCGGATTCCTACACGGGAGATGTTATGGGAGACTTAAATAAGCGTCGTGGACGCGTGCTTGGTATGAATCCTGCGCAGGGTGGTAAGCAGGTGATTGAAGCAGATGTTCCTATGATGTCATTGTTTGGTTACTGTACAGACCTTCGTTCCATGACAGGTGGACGTGGTGAATATGAATATGAATTTGCACGTTATGAACAGGCACCTTCCGATGTACAGGAAAGGGAAGTTGTAGCAAGGGCTTCTAAGGTAGCCGACGGTAATGAGGATTAGTAAATTGAAATTAAAAAAAAGATAGGTTCTTTTTAGCAGAAGGTGAGGATGTCGCATATGGGGGTATGTGGCATCCTTTTATTTTCGGACAGATTCTTGACATTTTAAAGTTGAATGGGTAAAATTGTGTTTGATTTATACAAATTTGCAGGCTGTGGAAAGGAAAGGTTTTATAAAATGGCTGAATTATATAATCACAGAGAAGTGGAAAGTAAATGGCAGAAGGTATGGGATGATGAGAAGGCATTCAAAACCTCTGATGACTATTCAAAACCGAAATATTATGCACTTGTAGAGTTCCCTTATCCTTCAGGACAGGGACTTCATGTGGGACATCCGAGACCGTATACGGCACTCGATATTGTGGCCAGAAAGAGAAGAATGCAGGGCTATAATGTGTTGTATCCCATGGGGTGGGATGCATTTGGTCTTCCTACAGAGAATTATGCAATTAAGAATCATATTCATCCAAAGATTGTTACCAGGAATAACGTGGAGCGTTTTAAAGGACAGCTCCATGCACTTGGCTATTCCTTTGACTGGGACAGAGAAGTAAATACAACGGATGTAAATTACTATAAATGGACACAGTGGATTTTCTTAAAACTGTTTCATGCAGGGCTTGCCTATAAGTCAGAAATGCCCATTAACTGGTGTACGTCCTGTAAGGTTGGTCTTGCAAATGAAGAAGTAGTAAACGGTGTTTGTGAGCGTTGCGGTTCCGAAGTCGTTCGTAAAGTGAAGAGTCAGTGGATGTTAAAGATTACTGAATATGCAGATAAGCTTTTGGAAGGTCTTGACAGTGTAGATTATGTAGAGAGAGTAAAGGTTTCCCAGAAGAACTGGATTGGTAAATCTACCGGTGCAGAAGTCGACTTTATTTTAAAGGATAAAGAGGATAAGCTTACGGTATATACAACCAGACCTGACACTTTATTCGGCGTTACTTATATGGTTATGAGTCCTGAGCATCCATTTATTGATAAGTACAGAGAAGATATCAAGAACTGGGATGATGTAATTGCTTATAGAGAGATGGCTGCAAGAAAATCTGATTTTGAGCGTACTGAGCTTGCTAAAGATAAAACAGGTGTCATGCTTAATGGCATTACAGCAATTAATCCTGTAAACGGCAAAGAAATTCCTGTTTGGATTTCCGATTATGTACTTATGACTTACGGAACAGGTGCTATCATGGCAGTTCCTGCTCATGATGAAAGAGACTGGGAATTTGCTAAAAAGTTTAACATGCCTATTATTGAGGTTGTAGCAGGAAGTCCTGTAGATGTGAATGAAGCAGTATTTACAGATGTGGCAACGGGTACATTGGTAAATTCCGACTTCTTAAACGGACTTTCCGTAGCAGAAGCAAAAGCAAAGATTACTGAATTTTTAACAGAAAAAGGAATCGGTCATGCGAAGACAAACTTTAAGCTTCGTGACTGGGTATTTTCCAGACAACGTTACTGGGGAGAGCCTATTCCGATTGTAAAATGTAAGAAGTGCGGTTATGTGGCACTTCCTGAAAGTGAACTTCCTTTGGAACTTCCTGAAGTGGAAAGCTATATGCCTACCGATAACGGAGAGTCACCCCTTGCACATATGACAGAGTGGGTAAAAACAACTTGTCCCAAATGTGGAGGCCCTGCCATGCGGGAGACAGATACGATGCCTCAGTGGGCGGGTTCTTCATGGTATTTCTTAAGATATACAGATCCGCTTAATGACAAGGAACTGGCAAGCAAAGAAGCGTTAAATTACTGGATGCCGGTAGACTGGTACAACGGTGGAATGGAACATACAACGTTACACTTGTTATATTCCCGTTTCTGGCACAGATTCTTATATGATGAAAAGGTAGTGCCCTGTCCGGAACCTTATAAAAAGAGAACCTCCCATGGTATGATTCTTGGGTCTAACGGTGAAAAGATGAGTAAATCCCGAGGCAACGTAGTAAATCCTGACGATATCGTAAGAGATTATGGAGCAGACACATTACGTACCTACGAAATGTTTATCGGAGCATTTGATTTGAGCGCCTCATGGTCTGAAGATGGTGTAAAGGGATGTCGCAGATTCCTTGAAAGAGTATGGAAACTGCAGGATATTCTGGTAGATGGAGATGAGTATTCTCCTGATATGGAAGTAAAGATGCATAAGACTATCAAGAAGGTAAGCAATGACTTTGAAAATCTTAAGTACAATACAGCGATTGCTGCAATGATGGCACTTATCAATGATTTTTACAAGAAAAATGCAATTACGAAAGGGGAGTTTAAAACATTGCTTACGCTGTTAAATCCCGTTGCACCTCATATTACAGAAGAAATCTGGAATGCAAACGGGTATGAAGGCAGAGTATATCAGACAACATGGCCTGCATATGATGAAGCAAAAACACAGGAAGCAACGGTAGAAATTGCAGTACAGATTAACGGAAAGACAAGAACAACTATAGGCATCAATAAAGAGGAAGCAAAAGATGTTGTTATTGCTAAAGCGAAAGAAGCATTAGGAGATAAATTGTCAGGAACTATTGTAAAAGAAATCTACGTTCCCGGAAGAATTGTAAATATTGTACAAAAATAGGCAGTGCGAATGAGAAAGACGCAGAACAACCTGCTCGCAGGTGTGGTTCTGCGTCTTTTGAAATTCATAGGGCGTATGCCCGACAAGCGAGAAAGCGAAGCTTTCGCAGCTTGTGCACTGCCGAAGTGGGGTATTGCAGGGCGTATGCCCGACAAGCGAGAAAGCGAAGCTTTCACAGCTTGTGCACTGCCGAAGTGTTGCTATTTAAGATTTCCCTTTTGTTCGCATGGCAAGAATTTTTTTCATTTTGACAAGTTCTTCTGGGGTAGCATGCTTTTTCAATACAGCAATGACAGCTTCAATTTCTTCATCTGTAAATGAAATGTTCTTATCTTGTCCCCGTTTTGCCACATTCATCAAAAAGGGAAGTAGTTGCTCTTTGCGCAGGTTGCTGCTTTCAAAAACAAGTGCCTGTAAAAATTCCAGTTTATAAGGTTCAATCTTCTTTAATGATTCGTCTTTCATCCAATCAGTCTGCATGAGTATCACCTCCTAACATTTCAAACATTTCTTTTTGTTTTGGCGAAAGCATATTCATAAGCATATTCATCATGTCAAAATTACCGGAACCTTGGTCACTTTCATGAGGAGAGTCGTTTTTTTGATTGGTATCATAATCGCTCTGAAACATGTTTCCCATATCGGGCATAAAATCCTTCATTATTTCCATGGTCTTCGACATTTCTTTGTACATTTCCATGCTTTGAAAAATATTACGGATTTGTTCTATCTGTTTTTTTTCTGTTTCTGTACAATAAGGAAACAGTTCATCACACATTTTGAATATGTCAAAGGATGTTTCCTGTTTGATACAGCCGCATAAAGGGTAGGGGGTTCTTTTGTAGAAATCAATGGTATAATTCAGCTCTAAAAATTTAATGTAAACAGCCAAAGATTTTTGCATCTGATTGTCCGTGTAGGACAGAATGATTTTCAGCATTTGAATATGATTTGTGCTAAAGAGAGTATCGAATGCTGTTATCTTGTTTTGCTCGCTTGAATCCATGACTGCTCCTTTTTCACCGGTTTCAATATTTTATGTTTAAAAATAGAATGGTATGCAGAAAAATAGGCTCTTTGCAGAGCCTATTTTTGTTGAATTATCATTAGATATGATGAAAAAGAATTAACTTGGCAGATTAACATCCACATCCGTTGCTGCCAAAGCAGGATAAGAGTAACAGGATGATAATGATTTCACATCCACATCCGCTGTCACACCCGCATCCGTTGTTATTGCTGAAAATTCCGCTTCCGTTGTTACCGCATCCGCCGCAGAAGAAGAGTAAAAGGATAATCCAAATAAAGGAATTGCATCCGTTGTTAGAAGAATTAGTTGATCCACATCCACATCCGGTAGCTGTTAAATCGCTCATTATATTTTGCCTCCAAAAGGTTATTTGTTTTATGCTTTATCATATGTATAATGGCTTGTATGTGTTTCCTGAAAAAGGAAATTCTTTTTTCGCGACATATAGATAAAATACTTGAATAAATTTCAAGATATAGTAAAATAAATTATATATGTTATAAAGGAGTAGGGTATCATGACAGCAGATAACCTGACAGTTGCGGGACGACGGTTTAAAACCCGGTCAGATTATGAGGCTGCTTTGCGAGATCAAAAGAAAATTGAGCGTATTAAGGCAGAAACAAATTTAAACAGCCCCAGACAGATATATGAGTTGTTCGAAAAATTAAAAAGTGGTATTTATTGTTTTGAAACAGTAGTAGGCATGGACTTTGATGATGAAATATATGAAAAGATAGAAACGTTGCGAAAGCAGGGCGTTACGCCGGGAAATGCAACGGATAAAGTCAAAAAGCCGGTTTCAAAAAAAAATAAAATACAATTAATGAATCGGAAAACAAAACAGAAGCAACTGGAAGATTATGACCCAAATATGCAAAGGCAGATTCTGTTAGAACTGAAAAAAAGAGAAAAACGCCGCAAAACAGTGGTTGTAATTGCGTCTTTGATTGCAACAGTATGCTTTGGTTATTTCGTAGTATATTATTTCTTTGCACAGAGAACTGGTGCAGAGTATGAACAGTTGGCTGAATTAAAGGGGAGTGACGCATTGTCTTCCCACAATGAGCAGGGGGAAAAAGATCATTTATTAGTACATAAAACAGTAGAAAAGCTTCCGAATGTGCTGGATGAATATAAAACATTATATGAAAAGAATAAAAAGCTAATCGGATGGCTCAAAATTGACGATACAAATATAGATTACCCTGTTATGCAGACAACAAACAATGAATATTATCTGGATCATAATTTTAATCAGGAATATGACAAAAACGGAAGTATATTTATGGACTGTACATGCAGCGTGTATCCAAGGTCTGCCAATCTGATTTTGTACGGGCATCATATGAAATCGGGTAATATGTTTGGAAATCTGCAAAAATATGCCAGGGAGTCTTATGGAAAAGAACATTCATTGATACAGTTTGATACCATTTATGAGAAAGCAACATATCAGGTGATGTATGTATTTCGGTCTCAGGTATACAACGGAGATGATGTTATTTTTAAGTATTATCAGTTTATAGATGCAAACTCAGAAGCAGAGTTTGATTCTTATATGGAAGAAATGGCAAGATTAAGCTTGTATGATACAGGAGTTACAGCAAACTATGGTGACAGTCTGCTGACATTGTCTACTTGTGACCATTCACGTGAGGACGGAAGGTTTGTAGTGGTGGCAAAACGGGTCAGCTAACCAAAAGGAGTGTTTTAAATGGCTAAGAATAAAAAGAAAAACAGAAAGTTAAGAAGGCAGATCAGAAGAACGGTTGGGGCTTTACTTATGGTGTCTGCCATTGTGGTAGCTGCATTACCGGTGCAGGAATCACAGGCGAGTAATACGGATGTGGCCCAGTGGGTAAGATGCTTAAATTATACTAGTGAAATTAGTAAGCCGAGTGTATGGGAAAAGACTCCCACAGGAGTTCCAGCGATAGAAGAATGGAAAAGCTACGTGCCGAAGGTAGATGACGATATAAACAAATATCCGATTTATACAACTTCAACCGCAAATAATACAGTGCAGTACCGCTTCGCATTTGTTCCATCAGAAAACGGTTCCGGAACCAATGTTGCGGTCATTCTGGGTGCCAATACTTCCAACGTGAAGAATAATACTCTTTCAATTGACAGTAAAGTGGATGCATTTAAAAAATACAGTTATAATACCTCAGTAACGAATTTCTGTGCGGTTTCCATGGATGACAGCTTTTTGTATTATTTATCTAAATTTCAAAGAAAAGAGGGTACAACAGGTTATTATAAGGTATATAATAATGAATATGAACCATTGGGAGCAACAGCAGAATATAAGGATATTCCTGATGGATACATGAACAAAAAGACATTTGGCACTGTGCCGGTTGGTGTACCTGCCGGCGAAGCAGATATAAGCAATTACAGGAATGTGGTAGAAACCATGAAAACGGATACATCTACGGAACCCGTTTCAAAGGTACTGAATGTTGTTATTACAACTTATAGTGTTGAAAGCTATGAAGAGGAGGGAGGCACTGCCGGCGTTACAAAATACCGTTGGAAGGAAAATGTAAGTGATACCACTTATACGTTGGAAGAGTCAACCATTGATGGATTGCAGCCCTGCTTTGACAGTACGGAAAATGAATGGAAACCATTAGGTGATTCTGAATTGTATTATTATTCCGGTGTGGGTGCTGAGCCGGATTTGTCAAAAATAAATGACTTTACACAATGTGCATCGCAGACAGCAAAACAAAGAATTCATGATGTGGAAGTCTGGTATATTGGACAACAGTATGTGGAAGAAACTTCTGATGGTGTATGGGAAATTAAGGGGACGGTTACGGAAGACATGCCTGAAAAGGGCGTTTTTGCAGGCCTTACCAATGTTACCACTTTGGAACTTCCTCATACTTTGCAGGGAGTAGGAGACTGCGCTTTTTATGGCAGTCAGATTAAAAGCGTCCGTTTTGATGAGAGCGGTAATATTCGAACCATTGGAAACTCTGCTTTTGCTAATTGTATCAGTTTAAGCGAAGTGTATATTCCACTCTATGCACAGGTCAAGATTATTGGGAAGGCGGCCTTTTATAATGATTATTCACTGACCGGTTTTACCTTACCTACGTCTGTTTACGCGATAGGAGATTATGCATTTCAAAATTGTTCGGGATTACAGGTAATTGATTTGACTTCCGAAAATAATGCCAACTATTTAAACGCTATCGGATATCACGCATTTGAAAACTGTACTTCGTTAACCCAAGTTGAATTTCCAGAGAAATTTTTGCAGGATTCTTCCGGTTTGCCATCAGATGTGAAAAATAAAATACCTGTTAATACATTTAAAGGGTGTACCAACATTAAGCATATTACCGTTAGAAATGCGTCGCTTGATATCGTGGATGGATTAGACCCCTCACAAACAGAAGAGAACAATCATGCACTGCATACAAGTGCCGGATGTGATATAGATCAATTCGTAAAAAATTTAAATGATTCGGAAAGCTTTTATTTTGAAGGAATGGCAAACAAAGGGTGGGCGATTTACAATACGGCGATAGACCATTGCCTTTCTTATAAGCATTTGGGAGAAGAAATTTACGAAAGAGTGGTGGAATGTGAAGAAAATAGCATTTCGGTGAAACACAAGAATACATTCACCGTAAACGGAAATGGTGAAATTGTAAAAATGGATATCAATTCGGAATGTAAGGCAATCAGAATTCCGGAAAAAATCGGTAATATAGGTATTAGCAAATTAAGCGGAACCAGTTTTACGGATAAGTGTTTTATCGAAAAGATATATATTCCCCAATCCGTTGAGCGTATTGAGAATGGAGCATTTAAAGGATGCCACAGATTGCAAGCTGTCATTTTTACACAACCTGAAAATTCAAATCTTGTCATAGAGGAAGGTGCCTTTGATACACAGAATGTGGGAGTACATGAAACCGTTTGTGATAAGAAATTAAACACCACTCCGTTTTTGTCATTTACAGGAACAATATCGGAAACATCCGCACCGTTTCTTTACGCGATGGATCCGTCTAATAATATAAATATTGGGTCCCAGACAGCAGATACATATATTTATTTTTATAGTGGATGGCCGTCTAATTTGACGGTGAAGTATTATCCTGAGACGGATAAAAATACATTGATTGATTATCCGACTTACAATGATTTGAGTAACATTCAGAATAAACATATTACGGTGACGGATAAAGATGGAACTACTCATGACTATTATATTCCATATCTGACGCAGGATAATATTAATGCGGCGAGTACGGCAGTTACCAATTACCAAAATTACAAAAGTGCTCCTGATACTTATGATAAACCGACACAGGATGAATATAGTATTGTTAATTCAGCATTGGAGATAGTAATTCCTGCAGGTGTGGAAGCCATAGAAACGGGATTGTTTTCTAATCTGGATGCAGATGGGAAAAAGATAGATGATTTAAAATCTGCCAATACAATGATACAGAGCATTACGATGTATACGGTAGATGAAATTGAAGCGTATGCCTTTGCGGATTGTACCAATAATGTTTCACCTTACAGTACGGGGCTTAGAGGTGTCTATCAGAATCCGTCAGGATGTACTTCTGTCGGGGATTATGCTTTTAGAAATTGTACATCCTTAACCAATGTATCACTTGCATCAACGGTGAATAGTTTGGGTTTAAGACCATTTATGGGATGTGATAATTTAAACTATGTTGATTTTAATAACAGTCCATACTTTGTGTGCAGTGATGCAGCTATTATTTTTGGGTTAGACAGTGGCGGCAACAGAAGCAAAATTATGGAGTGTCTCGAATGTCGTGGTACATCCTTTGGAAATGCGAAAGTCGGACCGGGCGAACTGAGTTCAGTTACGGAAATGGCAGAAGAAGCCTTTATGGATTGTGACGGAATCGGACAGGTAGATCTTAAGGAATCCGGGTTGTCAAAAGTTTCAGAACGTGCTTTCGCATTGACTGACCAGTTGGGGTCGGTATTGCTTCCTGAAACCTGTACAGCAATCGGACGTGGTGCATTTTTAAATTCCGGTTTGTATTATATTGAGGTGCCGCATACCGTGACACTTGTTCAGCCGGAGACCTTTGCAAATGTAGATACAACAAATAAATATCAGAATGTTGATGGACAAAACGGTCAGTATATTGTATACCAAAGTAATGGAGAACCAAAGTATAAGGATCAGACGCAGGGACATAAGACCATTACTGCGTATTGTGTGGAAGACAGTGCAATGGATACTTATGCTCGGGATTATTACTACATAAATCCGGAGTATTATGAACCTACCATTTACCATACTGTTTATTTCTGGGATACATTTAACAGTTCAACAAATCCGGATTTAATTGATACACAGCAGGTAGAACATGGAAAAGATGCAATTCCACCGGAATTTCCGAATCATTCGGGTGTTACAGCTACTTCATGGACAAGTTATACCGGTATTGTACGTGACCAGGATGTGACTACGGTATATACGGAAACGATGCATAAGGTATGGTTCCAATATACGGATACGACGGATCCGGATCATCCTAAAATTGTTAAACTGACAGAGGATCAGATGGTTGAACACGGGAAATCGGCAACACCGCCATCAACGGAGCCGTATAATGAAGGCTATATATTCACAGGATGGACGCCGGATTACAGAAATATCTATGATGATGGTGCCATTGTTGCCGTGTTTAAATCCGAAAACGAAGATGACAGGCATACGGTTTCATTTTATACCCATGATGGTAAACTGGAAGCTACCTATAAAGTGGGGGATGGTGCCTCATTGAAACCGCCCGCAGGACCGGAAAGAAGCGGTTATAAATTTACAGGATGGGTTCCGGGTGATTTTAATAATATTACCTCGGATATTACAAGTGTTGCTTCATATGAAAAAGTATCTGATAATAAAGATAAGGATAAAGACAGCAACAAAGAAGATAAGGACAATAAGGAACAGGATAAAACAGGCAGTGATGCATCCAAAAAGAAGTACACGGTATCTGTCTCAGGAGGAAGCGGAAGCGGAAGCTATGCAGCCGGAGATATCGTAGCAATTAATGCATACTTCAGAGGAGAAGGGCAAAGCTTTGATAAGTGGACAACATCCACGGCGGGAGTTGGATTTTCAAATGATGAAGCATCTTCCACAACATTTACAATGCCGGCAGCGAATGTTGCGGTTACGGCGACCTATAAGGTAGGAGGCAGTCAGAACACTACATCAGCAAACGGCGCTACAGCACCGGGGAGTGGAAACAATAATGCAAACAGTAACGGCTCTTTGGTAGAAATTACCAAACCGGGCATTTCCAATACCGGATTGGCAGGAGCAACGGTAAGTGGTGCAACCGACAATTTTGTTATTAAAGTAACGGAAGATCAAAATGCAACAAATGCAGTGATTGCTGCATTACAGGCTAAATATGGTGATATCAGCAGGATTAAGTACTGGCCGATGGACATTAGCTTATATGATGCTACAGGACGTACCAGGATAGCAGATACTTCAGGTATGTCCGTAAATTTGACATTACCGATTCCGGATGATTTGGTTCAGTATGCAGGTAACAATAAGGCGGCAGCTGTTTCCGGCGGTTCATTGGAGGATTTGAATGTCAGATTTACGACGGTGGACGGTGTTCCCTGTGTGAACTTTACGGCGACACATTTTTCACCGTATGTCATTTATGTAGACACAGCAAACCTTACAGCGTCAACGATTGATACTACACCCAAGACGGGTGACCCGATTCATCCGAAGTGGTTTTTATCAATAGGTATGGCTTGTGTTGCAATGGTTTTATTCTTTAAACGTGATAAGGCAGTGATTCCTGCTAAGACAGCATAGGAGACCCTATGAGTAAAAAAATAGCAAAGTATATGAGTGCACTGCTGCTTGCTACGGCAATAGCAGTCGCTCAGATACCTGTATCAGATGTAGAGGCGGTCAGCACTACATCTGATTTTCAAATGGACGGAACTAAATTATTGAAATATTCAGGCACGGCAGAAGTCGTGTCTGTTCCTGATGGAGTGAAAGAGGTTGCAGAGGAAGCATTTGCCGATAATGATAATCTTGTAAAGGTGACCATAGACGGTGAGGTAGAAAAGATTGGTTATCGAGCTTTTGCAGAGTGTGACAATTTAAGAACCGTTGAAGTGGGAGATTCCGTTACCGATATTGACACCGCCGCCTTTAGTAATAATTCGGTTTTGAAGGATGTTTCTTTGGGCGCAAATGTGAAGCATATTGGAAGCGGTATTTTTGCAGGAGATGATGAGCTTTCAAGTGTTTCTGTTTCGGAAGATAATACTTTTCTTATGTACAGAGATGGTGCATTGTATGATGATGAACAAAAAATAATTTATGCATTTATGCCGAATTATGAGAAAGATATCTTTACAATTCCGAAAACAGTGGAAGAGATTAAAGCCTATGCTTTTTGGGGCAATCCGTACTTAGAACATATCAGAATTGACAGTGCACTTAAAGATGTGCCTGCTTACGCATTTTCCAATTGTATGAATTTAAAGGAAGTAACTATTCCACTTGCCGTTCGGTGTATAGAGGCTAAGGCTTTTGAAGATTGTGTGAATTTGCAGGCAGTAACATTGCCGGATTCAATTAGTATGATTCATGATACTGCTTTTGACGGATGCTCACAGGTGAAATTTACAGCGACGCCGGGAACCTATGCCGGGGAATTTGTGGCAGCACGTAATGCCTCTGAGGTGGAAGATCTGGAATATCAGGACATACAGGATTCGCAGGTGATTTCTAAAGAGGATGATATAAAGATACAGGAAAGTACAGACGATTGGACCAAGGACAGTAATGATGATGCAAATCAGCCCAAGTCTACGGACAGCTTCGTTCCGGTTCAGACGATAACCGGCAGTTACAGCCGTGAAAGGCTGCTAGGGCAGTCAAGTATTGTGGCGGGAAGAGCGTTAGTATTTATTGATAACGGAAGTAGGGGGATTATATCTGCTACAGGAGCAGAACAGCAAGCGGAGACGACAGAGGGCGTCAGAAGTATTCTTTCGGAAAGTGCCGAAAAAGGAAAAGATTTCCCTAAATATACAATTATAAACGGTAAAATTGCATCTCAGGCATATTATCGGGATGAAAGTTTAACTGAATATGAAATAGAGCCTGAGGTGAAAGAAATCGGAGATTTTGCTTTTGCAAGGACTGGATTGCAGACAATTTCCATTCCGGATGGTGTAAAAAAAATAGGATATGGTGCTTTTTATCATTGTGCTTCTTTACAGGATGTATCGATTCCGGATAGTGTAACAGAAATAGAAGCAAACGCGTTTAGAGATACACCGTGGCTGAACCGGCAGATGCAGAGCACAACCTATGTAATCGCAGGAGACGGGATATTGCTTGCTTATAACGGGAAAGACAGTGTTATTAATATTCCGGCAGGCGTAAAGCAGATTGGTGCGGAAGTATTCAAGGATCATATGGGGATTACAGCGGTAAATATTCCTGATTCGGTTACGGTAATCGGGGAAGCTGCCTTTAGCGGTTGTAAAAATTTAAAAACAATCAATGGTGGAGATCATCTTGTAAAGGTTTCTGACAGAGCTTTTCAGAATTGTCCGTTATCACAGGTTGTGATTCCGGCATCCATGCAGGAAATTGGACTTGGTGCTTATGATATTTCAGGAGGGACAGATACTGTTGTATTTGAAGGGACAATACTTCCTGTTCTTACAATGGGGGACGAATCGGGAAGATTGTCAGGTGCCGGTGCAAGGAACTATGCATTTGGCGATTGCAAGAATGCGATTGTGCCTAATGATATGATTGTTTTTGAAGGCACTGTATTGCAGAAGGGGATTTATGGTTTCCACGGTATTGTATGTGACGAGTTGGGGAATCAGCTTTTTAATTCGGCAGAAGGTGTAGTTAAGCAGGCAAAAGATGGTGTAGTGGTTCGGATAGACAGTGAAGTGATTTCTTCGGATAAAGAAAATATCATGGCAACTATGCCGGGTAATGACGGGGATTATGTACTTTCCATAAAAGACTCGGATGAAGCGGCAGAACGAATAGCACAAAGTTACAGTGAATTGTACGGAGGAAGCAGACCTGTGGGTTTGTATGGTTTTGATATATCTTTATATGAAAGTGGTGGACAGATTCCGATTACAAAGTTAGGCAAACAATATATTACAGTGCTGATACCTAAGCCGGCCGGTAGTGCTGAGGGACTTCATTTGGTGACTCTTGACAGCGACGGACAATTGGAAGCTGTGGAATTTAGGATTGTTAATTTAGAGGATGGAGATTATATCCAGTTTTCAACCGGTCATTTTTCACCTTATGGATTATATAAATATTCAGGAACAAACGGACAGGGAGTTGTGAGTAATAACGGCAGTGCTTTCATTACTATGTCCGGCAACAAAGATAACACACCGGATACAGGTGATGGAATTCATCCGAAATGGATTTTGGCCATAGGACTTTTTTCAGCGGCGGTAGCAATGTTTTATTACAGCACGGGTAAAAAGAAAAATGTAAAAATAAAATAGAATTACATAGTGAAACATAAAGAAAACTTTCGGCATATGATAATCAAAAAGCCGGGAGTTTTTTATGTTTCGGGTCAGAAAACAAATCGGGTGTACTGATGAAATAGTAAATGCCTGCGGAATGCATGGGGTAACAATTGCCATGCTTGATACAGGAATTGCACCCCATCCGGATTTTGATAATAGAGTAATAGATTTCAGGGATTTTGTAAATGAAAAGAGGGAAGCTTATGATGACAGTGGGCATGGAACTCATGTTGCTGGGTGCATGTGTGGTAATGGTAAGCTTTCCGGAGGGAAGTATAAAGGTATCGCACCGGCAAGTAAATTGCTGGTAGGAAAGGTTCTGGACTACAGGGGGGACGGTGTGATTGAAAATATGATATCCGGAATTGACTGGATTTTGCAAAACAAAAGAAAATACGATATCAGAATTTTAAATATTTCCATTGGCATGGGAGAAATTACGGATAAAGAAAAAATGGAACGATTGCTTCGAAAGGTGGACGAAGCATGGCAGAGTGGTTTGATTGTAGTTTGTGCTGCAGGAAATGCAGGGCCTAAACCAATGACACTTTCACCTATCGGGGCAAGAAAAAATGTGATTACAGTAGGGTGTCACGAGGGTGGATACTTCGGAAACAAAGAGAATTTGTGCGAAAATTATTCAAGCAGAGGTCCAAGCCCTTATGAAATTAAGAAGCCTGATATTGTGGCACCGGGGACGGATATCATTTCCTGCAATGCTTTTTGGGGAAGAAGAGGAGGAAGATATAAAAATGCTTATATTGCCAAAAGCGGTACATCTATGGCAACACCTGTAATTTCCGGCGGGCTGGCACTTCTATTGCAGAGGTATCCGTGGTATACGAATGAACAGGCTAAAAGAAAACTGCAATATACGGCAAAAGATTTAAAGGAACCTTGGAACAAGCAGGGATTTGGAATGATACAAATAAATTACTTATTGACATAATATGCTGCATTGTATACAATTATACAGTAACACATGAAGTGAGATGCAGGAGGAAACATAAATGTCTCGTGATAATAGTTTATTTCAAGAAAGACCGGTAACATTAAATACGAAAAACAATTTGTTGGAAATAGAGGAGCACATGTATATCTTGGATGATGTTGAAAAGCCCAATGTATTCAGAAACATGTTTCCATATTCAGAGGTTCCTAAAATTCCATTTAATGATAGAACTGTACCACACAATATGCCAAAGGATATCTGGATTACAGATACTACATTCAGAGACGGACAGCAGTCCAGAGCACCTTATACCACAGAGCAGATTGTAAAAATTTATGATTATCTTCACAGACTTGGCGGTTCTAACGGAATGATTCGCGCCAGCGAATTTTTCCTTTACAGCAAAAAGGACCGAGATGCTGTTTATAAGTGTATGGAACGCGGTTACCGGTTTCCGGAGGTGACCAGCTGGATTCGTGCAAGTAAGGAAGATTTTAAGCTGGTAAAAGAAATCGGCATGAAAGAAACAGGTATTCTGGTAAGTTGTTCCGATTATCACATTTTCTTGAAATTAAAAATGACAAGAAAACAGGCAATGGAGCATTACTTAAGTGTTGTCAAAGAGTGTCTGAATGAAGGTATTAGTGTAAGATGTCATTTGGAGGATATTACAAGAGCGGATATTTATGGCTATGTAGTTCCTTTCTGCTTAGAACTTATGAAATTGATGGAAGAGTATAAAATTCCGATTAAAGTACGTGCCTGTGATACTATGGGATATGGCGTTAATTATCCGGGGGCAGTTATTCCAAGAAGTGTACAGGGTATTATTTATGCTCTTCACACTCATGCGGGCGTGCCTCATGAACTCATTGAATGGCATGGTCATAATGATTTCTACAAAGCGGTAGTCAATTCTACAACAGCATGGTTGTATGGTTGTTCAGGGATTAATACCTCCTTGTTCGGTATCGGTGAAAGAACAGGAAATACACCACTTGAGGCTATGGTTTTTGAATATGCACAGCTTAAGGGTGATTTGAACGGCATGGATACAACGGTTATTACCGAACTGGCAGAGTACTATGAGAAAGAAATCGGTTATCATATTCCGGACAGAACTCCTTTTGCAGGAAAGAATTTTAATGTAACCAGAGCCGGAATCCATGCAGACGGACTTTTGAAGAATGAAGAAATTTATAATATTTTTGATACAGAAAAATTTTTAAACAGACCGGTACTTTGTGCGGTAAGCAATACTTCAGGTCTTGCAGGTATTGCCCATTGGATTAATACATACTTCCATTTAAAGGATGAAAAACAGTTAGATAAGACAAATCCGGTTGTGGCAGAAGTGAAGAAGTGGGTAGACAAGCAGTATGAAGAAGGACGAGTTACTGTTATTACGGATGCTGAATTGATTGAGCAGATTGCCCTTGCATGCAAATTATTGAATACTACAATCGGTTAGTAAATCGGTAAGCAAAAAATTTAGTTATTCGGCAGATAGGCAGATAAGAAAGGCTGGCAGATAAATGAGCAGTTATGATGTCAAAAAAGAAGTGACAGATAAGTATTCTCTGCGAGGAAGAGTTTTTAATAAACTACGTGAAGATATTTTAAGCGGAAAATATGAAGAGCATGAAGAATTAAAGGAAGTGGCTATCGGTGAAGAACTCGGAGTGAGCCGCACGCCGGTAAGAGAGGCATTCAGACAGCTTGAATTGGAGGGATTGCTTCAGATTGTTCCCAATAAGGGGGCTTATGTGACTGGAATTACCGCAAAAGATGTAAAAGATATTTATATGATTCGTTCCTCCCTGGAAGGAATGTGTGCAAGACTTGCTACGGAAAATATTACGGCAGAGCAATTAGAAGAACTGGAAGAAAATGTGTATCTTGCAAGCTATCATGCATCAAAGGGGCATATGGAGCAGATGGCGGAGTTAGATAATCGCTTTCATCATATTTTGTACGAAGCGTGCGATTCTAAAATGTTGCAAAAATTGCTGCAGGACTTTCACCAATATGTTATGCGTGTACGTAGAAAAACTCTTTCTACGAAAGAGAGAGGGATTGCCTCTAATGAAGAGCATAAGCTGATTATGGAAGCAATCAAGGCAAAGAATGCAGATGAGGCTGAGAGGCTTGCCAATATGCATATGAACAATGCATATGATAATATGGTGAAAAACGGATTATATGATATTTATAAATAAAACAGGAAGGAAGAAAATAACGTGGAAAAGATTAAAATGACAACTCCGCTCGTAGAGATGGATGGAGACGAAATGACCAGAATCCTCTGGAAAATGATTAAGGATGAATTGCTGTTACCTTACATTGATTTGAAAACAGAATATTATGATTTAGGACTTTTATATCGTAATGAGACAAACGACCAGGTTACGATAGACAGTGCAGAAGCAACAAAGAAATACGGTGTAGCAGTAAAATGTGCAACCATTACTCCTAATGCAGCAAGAATGACGGAATATAATTTAAAAGAAATGTGGAAGAGCCCTAACGGAACCATCCGTGCGGCACTTGACGGAACAGTATTCCGTGCACCGATTGTTGTTAAGGGAATCGAGCCTTGTGTAAAAAACTGGAAAAAACCAATTACACTTGCCCGTCATGCTTATGGTGATGTATATAAAAATACAGAAATTAAAGTGTCCGGTGCCGGCAAAGCTGAGCTGGTATTTACGGCAGAGGACGGAACAGAAACAAGAGAAGTAATTCATAATTTTACGGGAAGCGGTATTATTCAGGGTATTCATAACACAGATAAATCCATTGCCAGCTTTGCAAAGGCTTGTTTTAATTATGCACTTGATACCAGGCAGGATTTGTGGTTTGCAACAAAGGATACCATTTCTAAAAAATATGACCATAATTTTAAGGATATTTTTAATGAGATTTATGATACGGAATACGCAGATAAATTTAAAGAAGCAGGAATTACTTATTTTTACACATTAATTGATGATGCGGTTGCACGTGTTATGAAAGCAGAAGGCGGATTTATATGGGCATGTAAGAACTATGACGGTGATGTAATGAGTGATATGGTATCTTCTGCATTTGGTTCCCTTGCCATGATGACCTCTGTACTGGTTTCTCCTACAGGTGTTTTTGAATATGAAGCAGCACATGGAACCGTGCAGAGACATTACTACAAGCACTTGAAAGGTGAAGAAACATCCACCAACTCAGTTGCAACTATTTTTGCATGGACAGGTGCTCTTCGCAAAAGAGGTGAGCTTGATGGTAATAAGGAACTTATGGAATTTGCAGACAAGCTTGAAAAGGCAACTTTAAAGACTATTGAAGACGGTAAAATGACCAAGGATCTTGCGCTTATCACATCCCTTAAAGATGTGACGGTATTAAACAGTGAGAACTTTATTAAGGCAATCAGAGAAACATTTGACAGTCTGTAAATTATATGGTGAAATGAAAAACGCTGGAACCGTTAAGAGGTTTCCAGCGTTTCCCATTTTTCATATAGCGCTTCCAATTTTGAAGCAATTTCTTCTTTTTCTTTGGAAATTTCCTGTAATTTGGCAGAGTTAGTTGCGTTTTCGGGAAGGGCCATTTCTTCATTTAAGAAAGTATCGCGCTCTTCAAGGACGGTAATTTCCTCTTCACACTTTTTTAAATCATTTTCTCGTTTCCGTTGTTTGGCCTGCAGTTCTTTTTGTGCTTGCCAGTCAAGTTTTGTTTCTGAAGCACCCCTTTTTACAGGAGTCTTTTCCTCGGGAGAGAGATAAGCCTGTTTCAAGTCTTCTTTTTTCTCCAAATAGTAGTCATAATTGCCGAGATAACCAATCAGTTTTTTGTCAGTCAGGTCCAAAATACGACTGGCAGTACGATTGATAAAATAACGGTCATGAGAAACATAAAGTACAGTGCCGTCATAAGCATTTAAAGCATCCTCCAATATTTCTTTGGACATAATATCGAGATGATTGGTAGGTTCGTCCAAAATTAGAAAATTGGATTCGGAAAGCATTAATTTAGCGAGTGAAACACGTCCGCGTTCGCCACCGCTTAAATCCTTAATCTGCTTAAAAACATCTTCACCGGTAAAAAGAAAAGCGGCAAGGGTATTGCGGATTTCTGTATTGGTAAGAGTCGGATAATCATCGGAGATTTCATCAAACAAAGTCTTATCGGGATGAAGAACAAGATGTTCCTGGTCGTAATAACCAATATGTACATTACTTCCTAATGTGATGGTGCCGGCATCGGCAGGAAGAATATTGTTAATGATTTTTAAAATAGTAGTTTTGCCTGTACCGTTGTCACCAATAATAGCAACATGTTCCCCACGTTTAATGTCAATAGTAAGATTTTCAAAAAGTGTGCGAGAATCAAATGATTTAGAAAGCCCTTCTATATGGAGAACGTCGTTTCCGCTTTTATATTTAGGAGTTAGGGTCATATGCATATCGCTTCGTGTTTCCGTAGGTTTTTCGATTACTTCAATTTTATCAAGCATCTTTTCACGGCTTTCGGCACGTTTTATGGATTTTTCGCGATTAAATGAGCGTAACTTTTCGATGACTGCTTCCTGATGCTTGATTTCCTGTTGCTGATTTAAGTATGCATTCCGTGCAGCAATACGGAGCTGTTCTTTTTTTTCTGCGTAATCGGAATAATTGCCGCTAAAAGAGGTTGCTTTTGCCTGATCGATTTCAATTACTTTATTGGCAATGCGGTCAAGAAAGTAACGGTCATGAGATACAATGATAACAGCACCTTTATAATTCAGCAGATAGGTTTCTAACCATGCGATAGAGTTTAAGTCCAAATGGTTGGTAGGTTCGTCCAAAATAATTAAATCAGGATTAAGAAGCAAAAGTTTTCCTAAAGCAACTCTGGTTTTCTGACCGCCGGAAAGGGTAGAAACAGGTTTGTTGAATTCCTCTTCCGTAAATCCAAGACCCTTTAAGACTCCGGTCAATTCACTTTTATAAGCATAGCCGTTTGCAAGCTCAAAAGCATGGGTAAGGTGGGTATAACTTTCCATAAGATTTGAGAGAACAGCATCCTGTGAATGTTTCATATCAAGCTCGGTCTGGCGGATCTGTTTTTCTAAAGCAATAATGTCTGCTTTTACGCTAAGGAGCTCTTCGTAAATTGTATTTTCGCTGTTTACAGCTTGATTTTGTGCAAGGTATCCCATGGTTTTTCCTTTTGAGAGAGTAACGATTCCGTCGTCGGCAGTCATTTCGCCTATAATAATGCGGAGAAGAGTGGTTTTGCCGGCACCGTTAATACCTACAAGGGCAGTTCTGTCATAATCTTCAATATGAAAAGATACGTCTCTTAATATTTGTTTTTCGTTAAATGCTTTTGATATATTCTGGCAAGATAAAATCATTATATTACCCTTTCATTTTTTTTACTTCTGTATCAGTTTACAGGGCAACAAAGGGAATGTCAATTGATTGACATTATTTTAACATTGAGATATTATGTAATCAGGCATGAAAAAATAAGTGGTGCAAAACAGAGGGCTATAATGGAAGGTAAAGAAATTTCACAGGCAGTCATTAGCAGATTGCCAAGATATTTTAGATATTTAGGCGAACTTAAGGATGAAGGAATTGAGAGAATTTCATCTCAGGAATTAAGCGATATCATGAAAGTGACAGCTTCCCAGATTCGTCAGGATTTTAATAATTTCGGAGGATTCGGACAGCAGGGCTATGGTTATAAGGTAGAGTATCTTTATGAGGAAATCGGTAAGATACTCGGTCTTGATAAAAAACATAACCTGATTATCGTGGGTGCAGGTAATTTAGGGCAGGCACTTGCCAATTATATGAATTTTGAACGAAGAGGATTTTTGTTTAAAGGGATGTTTGATAATAATCCGGCTCTTTACGGGAAGAAAATCCGTGAAATGGAAGTAAAGCCGATGGAAGAATTGCATATTTTTGTTAAGGATAACAATATTGATATAGCTGTTCTGACCATTCCGAAGACCAGTGCGGTTGCGGTAGCGGAACAATTGGTAAAGGATGGTATTAAGGGTATATGGAATTTTGCTCATGTGGATTTAAATGTACCTAAGGAAATTCAGGTAGAAAATGTGCATTTATCAGATAGCCTGATGAAGCTTACTTACAATATTAACCGTTACGAAGAAGAGAACAGCGTATTCTAGAGGAGGCGTGTTCATGACAAAGGCAGAAGAGGTTTATGCCTGTGCTTTAAAAGATAAGAAAATACCCATATTGACTTTGGATAATAAATGGCACAAACTTTTTACACAGACGAAACCGAATAAGCAGATTTTGAGTCTGGAGGAAGAATTGAATACGCTCTTAAAGAAGCAGGGAAAAGCCAATCAGGATTTTAAGGATATTAAAAAGCTAAAAAAAAGGCTGATGAAGGAGATTGTTGAAAACGCAGATGAAGCAACCAGCGGAAAAGACAAAAAGGCGGAAAAAAAGCTGGAAGAAATCAAAAGACTGATTAATGAATGCAATGAAAAGCTGGATGCGTGTGAAGAATTGTTGATGGTTTTACCGGCTCAAATTGATTCGGTGAATAAAAAACTGATGATAAAAACGATGGAAGTTTGTTATGAGACGTTAAAAAATAATAAAGAAGAAATTGACAGAACCGCTCTTTTCATTGCAAGGATGAGGACGGAACTTAAGGAACGGCTTATAAGGAAGCAGGAACAGGAACAGATGAATCAGGAATTGTATGCGTATATGCATGATATATTCGGAGCAGATGTAATTAATATTTTTGATTTGGAATATTTTTCGAAAGAATAGGTGCCGAATGGCTTTGTATGTATTCGTTTGCCGGCAAATGCGTCATGTCCGTTGCGGCACATGACGTTTTTGTGTCATCAGTATTGTATGTATATAAAACAATGAAGCTT
>CAYWHY010000017.1:0-26751 GCA_964458255.1 uncultured Lachnospiraceae bacterium
AATTTGCAGCAGATTTACAGTCTGTCCCCTTTGGCCACTCGGGAATCCATCCATACGTGAGATAGCTTTCGCTTCTCACATTATAAGAATATATCATATGATTATTTAAAAAGCAAGGGATTTTTGGCACCTTTCCGGCTGTTGCCTCTTACATACATTCCTATCAGGATGCCTCCCGGCTCGCATGATGCAGCACAACGGCAGACGTAGGGGGAAGTGTCACGGTGATTTTCCCGCTTTTTACGAAATACTCCTGTTCCTCTGTGGTAAAACCGCCATTATGAGAAAGCATCAGCTGTTTCATGCTACATTCCTTTGGAATACCCAGATACCATACAGAAATTTCTTTCGTCACTTCATGCTCGTTATTATTTACGACAACTACTGTCCGGGCATTCTTATTAAAACGTCCGTAGCACATAATATTGTACTCACCCAGAAGATATTTAAAAGAGCCCGTCAAAAGTTCCTTATTTTCCTTATGAATCCGAATCATTTCCTTATGGAAACGAATCATTTCCTTATCTTCTCTTCCCCAAGGATACGTTCTTCTGTTATCAGGATCGGTAAATCCGCACAGTCCCGCTTCATCGCCATAATAAATAGTCGGCGCACCGGGCCATGTCATCTGCATAACAACTGCTTCACGCATTACTGCTTTGTTTATATCCCTGTCAGCAGCCTCCGGGCCTAATGTATTGGTGCGTCCCACCTTTTTGTTGGTTCTTGTAAGGAAACGGGAATGATCATGGTTGGAAAGCTCATTCATGGCAATCTGAAGCGACGGAGTCGTAAAGCTTGCCATATGATGATACATGGCACCCATAAAGTGGTCGACATTCCCGTACATATCGCCCCTATAGTCATCACTATGCTTTTGCATACCCGTAAGGAACCATGTCACAGGCTCCATAAAGGCATCATAATTCATAACGGTATCCCACTCTTTGCCGTTTAACCATGCACGGGGACTCCCGTAATGCTCAGCAAGTACAATTGCATCGGGATTTGCTTCTTTAACTGCTCTGCGAAATTCCTGCCAGAAGTAATGGTTATACTCCGGACTGTGACCTAAATCCGCTGCTACATCCAGCCTCCAGCCATCCGCGTTGTACGGGGGGGATACCCATTTGGCAGCAATCCGCATTACATAGTCAAACAATTCTTTGGATTTCTCATAATTTAACTTAGGAAGGGTATCATGTCCCCACCAGCCATCATAGTTGCCGTTGTAAGGCCATGCATATTCATTATAAAATTGAAAATAATTACGATAAGGGCTGTCCTGTGCCACATAGGCACCTTTATCATATCCGGGAACACTTTCATAAATGCGCTCTTTATCCATCCATTTATTAAAGGAACCGCAATGATTAAATACACCGTCAAGAATAACACGCATGCCCCTTTTGTGTGCTTCCTCGACTACTTTGGCAAAAAGTTCATTGCTTGCCTCTAAATTTATTTTATTGGTTACTCTGTCTATATATCTGCCTGCAAACCGGTTTTCTTTCTGATCCGGATGAAGCAGTTCTCCCTCATCGCTGATAATCCTGCCGAAATGAGGATCAATATAATCATAGTCCTGAATATCATATTTATGATTAGAGGGGGATACAAACAACGGATTAAAATAAATTACGTCAATCCCCAAATCCTGCAGGTAATCCATCTTATCAAGAACACCCTGCAAATCTCCCCCGTAAAATTCTCTGACTCCCATAGCTGCCGGATATTTATACCAGTCCTCCACGCGAACGGTTTTATCGCCTACATACTCATATTCTCCGCTAAGCACATCATTGGTAGGATCTCCGTTATAAAAACGGTCTACATATATCTGATACATGACAGCGCCTTTTGCCCATTCCGGAGTCTTAAAACCGGGAATAATCCGAAAGTTATATTCCGGCATCGGCTCCCTTACAACGCCTCTTGTATCATAAAACAAAACAACCCTGCTCATGTGTACTTCATAATAATAGGAATACTCTTCGTTTTCTACTTCCACTTCACAGGCATAATAGTCAAAGCACTCATCATAGCTTTCTTTAATCATGGGCTGTTTATTTCCGTTATGCACCAGATAAACTCTGTCGACGGTATTAATTCCTGCACGGAAGCGTATCGTAACCTGTGCATAAGGATTCGGTTCTGCCGGTGTAACAAAATTTTCCGTAGTATCACTAAACAAAGTTTTTCTGTTAAAAACCGGTCTCATACCGCCAATGTACTGTTTATCGTATTCTGCTTTTATCAATCGATTATAATTCAGAAACATTTCTTTTCTCCCTTTTCCACAAACACTGATGTTACTCTATACTATACACCTTGTAAGAAAACTTTATGCTTTCATATTCACAGACAGTAAAAAGAACAGTACAAGTACTGTTCTTTTTAGAGAAGGTATTTCTTTCTTATGGGGTATAGCAAAAAACTATATAATGTATTGGGGGGGTTACAAGTAGTATAATAGCATAACCCTATTTTTGCGTAAATACTTACAATTCACAAATATTACAATTTTTGATGTTCGTTTTTGTGCATTTTTCACAAAATGGTGTTCTGTCTTCCCAATCACTATCAATTGCTGTCGCCTTTATCCTCAAAAAGAGCTTCAAATTCTTCTCTTCCAATCTTTTCCTTTTCTATCAAAAGTCCGGCACATTTATGCAAGACGTCCATATGCTCTGCTATGATAGTTTTTGCTTTTGCATAGCAACCGTCAATAATACTCTTTATTTCTCTGTCAATCTCACCCGCTATCAGCTCACTATGGTTCTTTGCATGTGCAAGGTCTCTTCCGATAAAAACTTCATCATCATCACTGTTATAATTAATAACACCGATATTCTCCGACATACCATATCTGGTAACCATATTTCTGGCTGCATTTGTTGCTTTCTTAATATCACTGGATGCTCCCGTTGTAATATCACCAAAAATCATTTCTTCTGCAATACGACCACCAAGTGAAACCATAATATCCTGTAGCATATGTCCTTTGGTGATAAACATCTCATCCTTCTCAGGAAGGGGCATGGTATAACCTGCTGCACCCGGTCCCGTGGGAATAACGGACACCGTATATACAGGACCCACATCCGGCAGCACATGGAATAAAATGGCATGCCCCGCCTCATGATATGCCGTAATCTTCTTTTCTTTATCGGAAATTACACGACTCTTCTTCTCTGTACCGATTCCTACCTTGATAAATGCTTTTTGAATGTCTTCCTGCTTAACAAAACTTCTGTCTTCCTTTGCGGCACCGATTGACGCTTCATTTAAAAGGTTTTCAAGATCTGCACCCGTAAAACCTGCAGTTGTCTGTGCAATCTGCTTTAAATCCACATCCTCTGCAAGTGGTTTATTCTTAGCATGTACCTTAAGAATTTCTTCTCTTCCTCCCACATCCGGTCTGTTAACACTTATTTTTCTGTCAAAACGTCCGGGACGCATAATTGCAGGATCTAAAATATCTACTCTGTTGGTTGCTGCCAAAACAATAATGCCTTCATTAACACCGAAACCGTCCATTTCTACGAGCAACTGGTTTAATGTCTGTTCTCTTTCATCATGTCCACCACCCATTCCGGTACCTCTGCGTCTTGCAACAGCATCAATTTCATCGATAAAAACAATACATGGGGCATGTCTTTTTGCCTCTTCAAACAAATCCCTTACACGGGAAGCACCTACCCCGACAAACATTTCCACAAAGTCGGAACCGGAAATACTGAAAAAAGGAACACCCGCTTCACCCGCAATCGCCTTTGCAAGAAGCGTTTTACCTGTACCCGGTGCGCCTTCCAAAAGTACACCTTTAGGAATCCTGGCACCTACTCTGGTAAACTTAGCGGGCTCCCTTAAAAACTCTACAATTTCATCCAGTTCTTCTTTTTCTTCCTTAAGACCTGCCACATCTTTTAAAGTCACCTTACCTTCGCCCATGGACAATTTGGCCCGGCTCTTGCCGAAATTCATCATCTTACTGCTGCCGCCTGCACTCTGATTATTCATCATCACAAAGAAAAATACCATGACAATAACTGCCAAAAGCACGGGGAACACACTGGTTAAAAACCAATTTTCTCCTTCTACTTTCTGTACCTGAGGATTCACTTCATAGGTTGCAAACAATTCTTCCATCTCACGGACATCAGTCACATATAATGTCTTTTGCTGACCATCCTTTAGCATTACTTCCACTTCACCGGTAGGCGTTTCTCTGTTTGGCTGAATATATGCTGCCATTACCTCACCCTGTTGCAGGTCAGCCACCAGTTCTCCTTTGGAGTACTCAATCTGCCCCACATTCAACATGCTGGTCCAAACCACTAAAAAAAGAAGTCCCAAAATGAGCACAAAATACAAATTAATACCACGATTTTTCATATCTAATCTATTACCTCTCCTGCCAATATTTGCTGCCGGCATTCATTTTTAATCAAATTCTACCACTCCGATATAAGGAAGATTCCTATATTTTTGGTCATAATCAAGACCATATCCCACTACAAATTCGTCGGGAATTTCAAATCCCGTGTAGTCCACCTTTACATCCACCACTCTTCTGTCCGGTTTGTCGAGAAGTGTGCACAGGCGAAGACTTGCCGGTTTTCTGTTCTTTAACATTTCAAGCAGATAACTTAAAGTTCTGCCGGAATCCACAATATCTTCTATCACAAGAACATCTTTCCCTTCTAAGGAATCATCTAAATCCTTTACAATTTTTACTGTTCCGCTGGACTTAGTGTCCCCTCCGTAGCTGGAAACAGACATAAAATCAAGGGATACGGGAACTGTAATTCTCTTGGCAAGCTCACACATAAAGAAGCTGCCACCCCTTAATACGCATACAAGGTGCACCTGCTTACCTGCGTAATCCTTACTAATCTGCTCTCCGATTGCCTTAATCTTAGCATCTACTGCTTCTTCTGATAATAATACCCTTACTCTTTCAGCCATTTTCATGACCCCTTTCTTCCTGTGTGCAATTTAAAACTACCGTTACCTGTAAAATTCTTTTTGTGTTCTCTGTTATTTTATAATACTCACTTATTCTATGTCCGGGCACCCACATAATATGAGCCTCATCTGCCAGAACATAGACAGAATCCCTTTCCGATTTTGAAATCTTTTCATTTACAAAGTAATCCTGAAGAGATTTTTTCCCCATCTGACTGTTAATAGTCAGATAGTCACCCGGCTTTCTTTTTCGGAACAACGCATGCTTTTTTATTTTATCATAATCAAACCATTTCGTATATGTTTTTTGCGGAATATTTACTGTTTTTTCACAAGGAAATACGGTAAATTCAACTGTTCCAAGTCCTGCTATCCATAGTTTCCCTTCTTCACAAAGCCGATATTCCTCTCTTTGTTTTTCTGATTTTTCACTACTTTTTTTCCCGTTTTCTGCCTTAAATATAATCCTGTTATACTCCTTAAAAACCACAATTCCATACGGCAATGTGATTTCTTTACTGCCGTTCTTTTTCATCAATTCAAAAATATTCTTTATATGGGTTGACGTAATATCCCTTCTTCCCATACTGATTTCTTCCAGACAGGCTAAAATGAGCTGTCCTTGCAAATAAGCATCTTCTTTTTCAAAATCAGGAAGTCTGATAATCATTTCCGGTGCCATTTCATTCTCATCTGCAACCGGACAGGTCTCACAACACCTCTGCTTTGCTTCTTCCGTTTTTCTTTTGATAAATTCAGCCGTCTCCTGCAGATAATCGGCAGTACGATTCATATGTTCCACTGCGCCCCTACAGACTTCTTTTTCAGCGAAAGGCAGAATATGATGCCGGATACGGTTTCTGGTATAAATATCCTTCTCATTAGTGGCATCGTGGCAATATACAATGCCTTGTTTTAAAAGCCATTCTTCTATTTCTTTGCGCTGAAGGCAAAGAAGAGGTCTTATAATATTGCCATTTACCGGCTTAATACCACTGATTCCGCGAAGTCCTGTTCCCCTGAAAAGGTTAAAAAGCATAGTTTCTGCCCGATCGTTACTATTGTGAGCTACCGCAATTTTGCCTTCACCGCTTACGCTCTCCTTTAAAAGCACATCCTCAAATGCCCTGTAGCGAATTTTTCTTCCTGCTTCTTCCTCTGAAATTCCTTTCTTTACTGCATATCCCCTTACATCTTCCTCCACCAGATAAAAAGGCAGCGTATGCTCCCTGCAAATCTTTTTTACATACTCCGCATCCTCCTTTGCCTCTTTACGGATGCCATGATTTACATGAACCACAACAAGATGAAGTGAAAACTGCTCCTTTAATTTCAACAGCACAAAAAGGAGGCAGACAGAATCTGCGCCCCCAGAAACTCCGGCAATGATAGTATCTCCTTCTTTTATCATTTGATACTTTTCCATGTAATCCATTACTTTAGCAATCATACTACTACTATAGCCGAATCCCATACAAAAATAAAGTATTAATCCTCCTCTTTTTTCCAGATTCCGATTACCAGTACTGTCATATCATCCCTGATATGACCTTTACACTCATGAATACAAAAATTCAGAATACTATTAGCTATTTCACCCGGATTAACCAAATTGCAACCACCAATTACTTCCGAAAGCATTTCCTCGCCGATTCCCTGCGAAAGTGCATCCGGAATCCCATCGGAAAACATGATGATATAATCCCCATCCATAAGCTTTCTTCCAATCATCTCCATGTCCGGTTTTTGAAAAATACCCATGGGCAAATTTCCCGCAGATATACGGTCTACAAGATGTTGTCTCTTAATATAAGAGCAGGCACTTCCTACTTTTACAAACCGGCATTCTCCACCGTACAAGTCCACACTGCACAAGTCCAGTGTGGACAAATTTGTATTACTCTCTCCCGAAAGCAACGCACTGTTAATCATTTGTACTGCAGTCTCTATACGAAAACCGGCATCCAAAAATTTTTCCATCAGCTCCACTACCATCGTGCTGTCTTTACAGGCCTTGTCACCTGAGCCCATGCCGTCAGACAGTACTGCCGTAAGATTTCCTGCTCCCGTTTCAAAAAAAACATAATTATCTCCGGATATTTTCTCTGTCTCCTTAACCGCTTTTGCTACGCCGGTCAAAACATGAAAGCCTGCCTCCTGCACATAATAAAAAGTCTGCCAGTCTGTTCCCACAAAAAAGGCATTATCTTCCGCTCCTGTCAATCGTATGTTTAGAAAAACCGAAAGCAAATCTCCTATTTCCTCTGCGGAAAAAGAATTTCTCTTATTATTCCGCATGCAAATGGAAACTTCCATTTTTCCTTTTTCGTTCTCTATCAAATACAGGTTTTTAATTTGAATCCCGACTTCCTTAAGTGCATGGGCAATTTGCCGGAAACGCCTTTCCCCCATGGGTTCACATTTTCTTGTCTCTTCCGCCACCTGCGTCATAATCTGTGCCATCTCTTTTAAATGCTCTGCCATCAGACTTTTGTTTTCTGCAAGCTTTTTCTCCCATAAATATTCTCTTCTGTCCTCTGTGCCCGTTCCGCAGGCTTTTTCTGTCTCCTCCTGTGCATCCCCGAACGTATTCGCAAGCTCTCTGATAGAATCGGCACAGGTCAGAAGTCTCCTTCTTCCATAATCCGGCAATATACTGTCAAATGCTTCTTTTCCGTTTACCATGTTCTTTTTCATACCAATCCTTACCCTTCCATAACTCTTTGTGCCTTAACCTATATTAAATGTTTAGGTCATAACGCTTATTATACAAAAAAAACAAAAGGGTATTTGTCAAAATGAAATACAAATGACATGTAATTTATCTACAAAAAAAACAGACATGCTGAAACAACTTTCGTTTATCATGTCTGCTCATTTATTCTCGTCCTTAAATATAATTTCACCCTCATACACCAGACCAAGCTTATCCTTCGCCTCATCTTCTATAAATTTCTTGGTCTGTCTGTATTTTTCCAGCTCTTCTATTTCTTGGGCCCGTTCCTGCTCGGCTGCTATCTGCCCCTCAAGTTGCTGCTCCTTTTGCGTGTAGGAATCTGCCTTTTCCTGTAATTCAATACTCTTTACGGCAACCACCACTAAAAGCATAACAACCACAATAGAAACAAGAAACATTCCGAACCGATTCTGTCGCTTTCTACGATAAGCTGCTTTCCTTGCCATAGTCTGCTCCTTCTTTCAGTCATCGTTTACATAACATTATTTTAATTGTTTTGCCATATGCCGTCAACCTGTTTTTTATGTATTTACCTATTTTACTGCCCGTCTGTTTCACCTTACCGCAACATGCTTTTCCTTTCTTTACCCAAAAAACAATTGGTCTGCAGATAAATACAAGCATACACCATATCACATGTAATATCTGTGAAATCACTCCGGCAACAGCCTTTACTATCCATGCACTAACCGTTTTTTTATAAATAAGCATACCTAAAAAAGCACCGGCTACCGCAAACCAGCGTAAAGTTCCATTATTTTCCCTATAAAGCATACCAAAAGCACTCACAGCACAAACCATCCAAAAAAACAGGTCCTCTAATGATATCCAAAATATGTTGTGTTTTACGAGTCTGCGTAAAATGCGTAAGCTGTCATATACAAAAGTAATAATAATTCCCATTAAAAAAAAATGAGAAACAAAAATTACTTCTCTTATAATGTCCTGGCTCATACGCAGCTACCTAAACAGACGGGTTAATAAGGATTCCCCCTTATTTGCCGTACCGGCTTGCTCCGAATATGTAAAACTATCCACTCTTCCTTCTATATCTACCTCACCTTTTTCGAGCGTCAAACGATTTACATGAAGCTCATTCCCTTTAATCATAAGCATTCCCAAATCGGTTTCCAGAATAATTTCGTTCACATCAAATGAAAGAACATCATTTATCCCCGTTAAATTACATGTCCTTCTGTTGGACAACACCATTTTATGGGCACGCTTTGTAGCATTATTTAATTCCTCCATTTCCCTGCTCCTAATATATTTTCTTTTAAAAAATATATTAACAGCACCGGCAATATATTCTATAAATATCGAAAGAGTTCGTTTGCCTCTTCTTTTTTTACCGTTTCCTGCACTGCCAGAACCTCTACCCTCACATCCTTGTTTCCAAAGGCAATGGTAATTATATCTCCTGCCTTTACATCCACTGATGCCTTGGCAGGCTTGTCATTAATCATCACTCTTCCCGCATCACAGGCTTCATTTGCCACTGTTCTTCTCTTAATCAAGCGGGATACTTTTAAATATTTGTCCAATCTCATATTATTTCCCCTCAGAATCTATATTATCTGTTATTCCCTATCAAATAAATAAAAGGGACCTGCAAATATGCAGGTCCCACCACATACATTTTAATTATGCGTTAATCATATCCTTTAAAGCTTTACCAGCTTTGAATTTAGGAGCTTTGGAAGCTGCGATAGACATAGCTGCACCTGTCTGAGGGTTTCTTCCTTCTCTTGCTGCTCTCTTAGATACTTCAAAAGTACCAAATCCAACCAACTGAACTTTTCCGTCTTTCTTTAATTCTTCTGCTACAACATCTGTGAAAGCCTTTAAAGCCTTTTCAGCATCTTTCTTAGATAATCCAGCCTGATCAGCCATAGCTGCTACTAATTCTGTTTTGTTCATTTCGAACTCCTCCTCTTACCTTTATGAGTTTTATTCTTTTATTTTAGGTTGTCTCTTTTTGAAACGCCTATATTTATATATATCGTTTTTGACTATATTTGTCAAGGAATTTTTCAATTTTTTCGCAGATTTTAGCGGTTTTTTCGTTAATTGCCGCCATTTCCACTCTCATTACCGCTTACGGAAAGGCCATTACCGCTTACGGTTTTCTCATGCCCAATACCTGCCGGAGCATTCCCACTGACCGTATTTTCGGCTTCCTTGGGGTTGCCGGCGGATACCTTATTGCCACTGACCGTTGCAGTTTTTTCTTCTGTCTCCAAATCCGGGAAGGAGTAAATTACGTTCTTATCATCATCTGCTACCGTTATCTGATAACTTTTCGTTACATACCCTTCTTTTCGCAGCGTGATAGTATGCTCTCCTGCCGTTTTGCTGTAAGTAACGGGTGCAATCCCCATATACAGGTTGTCCTGATATACCTCTACATGATCCGGTGCCTGTATGGTCAGAGTAGCCTCATCACTCTTTGATTCATTACCGGATATCGTTGTTGTTGTCTGTGTCAAAGTCATTTTAACAGTATTTGTTCCCTCTGTTACTTCAAAATATTCCGAAAACGAATCATAACCTTCCGCTTTGGCCGTTATTTTATGAATTCCTAACGGAATACGAATCTTATAAGAGGCATCCACCTCTTTATTATCTATAAAAACCTGCGCCTCTTGCGGATATATATGAAAAGAGACCATTCCGTTTGCAGGCTTTCGGACCTCTATATCCCGCAAATCCAACACGGTTTCCCGGTTCCTTTCTATGGTCACATCCCTATATTCTTCAATCTCACCTGCCGTCAAACGAACCACATAACTTCCTTCCGGCGCTGTAATCAGCATATTCTCTGAAATTTGCTGTATTACGGTTTGTCCTACCTCTATCCATCCCCCGATTAATGCTTCCTCATTTTCCAGCTTCAAATAACCATGCCCTTTATCTACAATGACACTGACTATCTCATGACCCATTCCTCTAAAGGAAACAACATCTTCTTTAAGAATTTGATTGATTTCCATTTGTTCATTCCCGGAAAAAATCTTTATATTATTTCCCATCTGATAAACGTTTTTTCCGATTTGAATACTTCCTGCTTCTACATCTAATGCATAATTACTGATGCTGTCATAACTAAAACCTTCTGTTGAAAAGGTAACCCTTCCCATTTTTTCAAGCTCGGCATTATAAGCAATCTCCACCAATTCTCCGGGCTTAAGCTGCTCCATGGTAAGGAAACTGCCATACCTGTCCTGCACCACCGTAGCAGCATCATATGTAAATGTTCTCTGTTCCCCACGACTTACCAGATAGAAGGTTACGGTAGAGGCTTGTGCGTCTACCGCTTCCACAACACCGCGGGCTGCTGATGTATAAATATTAACCGGCTCCTCCTCCGGCATGTTTTCATAAGCACTTTCAAAACTTGCCTCTCTGGCCAGACCTATGGTGCCGCATCCCGTTAAAAAAAGACACAAAACGACTATAAAAGGCTTTATGTAATTGAAAATTTTTTTATATACCTTCATCTTTCTACCTCGTACTTTAATCAGGTCTTATCACTACAAAGTTAGTATACCATACTTTTGCTTAAAGTTTTCCAAAAAATCTATTTTTTGTCCTTCCTGTTCATTCACTATTATCAGTTTCTCCAGATTTTTCCCCGGTATCCACGCCTTACCGGAGTTATAATAAAAATTTACTATCTTCCAAAATTTCTCAGGATAAGAAAGTCTATAGTATAACTGAATATAATCTTCCCTGTCAAGTTCATTCTCCTTTTCATAAGCACCAAGAAGTGAAAATCCTATCTCTTTCTGCCAGTCATTTTTTTCTAAAAGCTTCCTCATAAACAGATAGATATCTCTGACAGGACTGTCCTGTATACATTTTTCAAAATTAACAATATGGAGACCCTCTTGCGTAATAATCAGGTTGTGATGCTGAAAATCTCCGTGACATATAATCCTGCTTTCACTTTTTGTGGTATTAGCATCATAATTTCGAAACTCCCTTGCCACCTTCTGTGCCAGCTGAAAAAAATACTCATAGCACTGCATCAGATAAATTTCAAAGTCTGTTTTCTGGCTTTTCTCCTTCAGAAATTTTTTAACTCTTTTAAGCTCTTTATTATGTTTTTCAAACTCCTGACCTACCGTATAAACATTCCCCGTAAAGAACAGGTCATCCTTTATCCCGGAAGCCTTATGAAGCCTTGCCAGTGTCTCCATGGCAAGCAGACATTCCCTGCTGTCACGGACATTACATTTCCTGCCATCATAATAAGTCTTTAAAATATAAGAAACACCATCCTGGTCAGTGGTCAGAAGCTCCCCGTCTTTATTTCTTATAATTGTCTCTATCTGTAAAAAACCGTTTTCACGAATCATGGAAAGAGCCGCGTCCTGAAAAACACTTTTTTCCTTATATCCTGCATATTCCTTCAACACCATGGTTCCCTGGTTAGTTTCGCAAACAATGGCACCTCGTCCTTTCCAGGTGCGAAGCACTTCCAATTCATAATTTTCAAGCAAGCTGACACATCTGTCATTCACAGCCATTACCCCCATATCAGTCATATCCTATCTTATGAGGGTATTTGAAAAAGTATTACTGACTACTTTTTCACCAACAAAATTTATTTTTGAAACATCTCCTTTGCTTTTGCAAGTAATATTTCTTTCTGATTAAGAGCAGGATCTTCCACCACCAGTTCCAAAAGCTTCTTAAGCATTTCACCCAGCTCTTTCCCCGGCTTCATGGATAGCTGCTCTATCAGATCATTTCCGCTGACTGCCAATGTTTTTAAAGAAACACACTGCCTTTCGGCAATTACCTGTTTATATATATCATACACTGCCTGAAGTTTCTTAATCTTTTCCTTTCGCAGATAATCACTCTGTGCTTCGATATCTGCACTTTTTACATCAAATAAGCGGGGAAAAACCGCTTCACCGGTTTTCATTATGGCACGTCTCACACTTTTCGCATTGGGCTCCACATTATAATCATGGTACAAAACCAGTTTTTTTACCATGTAAATAGTGTCATTATCAAATTTAAGTCTGTGCAGAATTTTAGCTGTCATCTCTTCCGACAAAACAGGGTGTCCGTGAAAATGGTCAATCCCCTTTTCATCGGTCATAATGCATGCCGGCTTTCCTATATCATGAAACAAAAGAGCAAGTCTTAGCATCTTATCCTCTCTTGCCGCCTTCATAGCCCTTAGGGTATGCTCTCCTACACTATAACAATGGTGCGGATTATTCTGTTCTGTTTTCATACAATTATCAAATTCCGGCAGAATAACTGCTGTGATACCCGTCTCGTAAGCAATCCTAAGATAATCGGGATTTGGAGATACCACCAATTTTACCAGTTCCACCTGTATACGCTCTGCACTGATTTTGGAAAGATTCGGTGCCAGCGCACTTATCGCCTTTGCCGTTTCCTCCTCTATCCGATAACCAAGCTGCGCCGAAAAACGAACGGCTCTCATGATACGGAGTGCATCCTCCGTAAACCGCTCCATAGGACTTCCCACACAGCGGATTACCTTTCTTTTGATGTCTTCCATTCCTTCAAAAACATCAATCAAGCCGTCTTTTTCATTGTATGCCATGGCATTGATCGTAAAATCCCTGCGCTTTAAATCTTCAATCAAATCAGCTGTAAAGGTAACTTCCTTAGGATGACGTCCATCCTCATACTCTCCGTCAATTCGGTAAGTTGTGACCTCAAACCCCTCTTTGTCCAGCATAACCGTAACGGTTCCGTGCTTTAATCCGGTATCCAAGGTACGTTTAAAAAGCTCTTTTATCTGATAAGGAGATGCAGAAGTGGTAATATCCCAGTCATCGGGAACTCTACCCAAAATGGAATCACGAATACAGCCGCCTACTGCATATGCTTCGTAGCCGGCCTCCATAATAGTGTCTATGATGTATTTTACTTTTTTAGGTAACTGTATTACGGTTGTATTCTGCATTCTTTCAATCCTTTTAATAAGCTCTGCCCCAGTATACCATTTTCCTGGCAGGTTTTCCACAATATACACACTTGTCGGAAAGACATTCCTGATGAAAAGGCATACAACGGCTTGTTACACTCATATTTTCTTTAATTGCCTCTTCACATTCTCTCTCACCGCACCACATTGCCTTTACAAAACCGGCTTTTTGCGCGAAAATCTGCTCAAATTCTTCTCGGGTAGCAGCTTCATAAGTATGCTCTTTCAAATGTGCTTTCGCCTTGGCAAGCATATCTGCCTGAATCTGTACAAGCAGGCTTTCTACGGTTTCTTCCAATTGATCTAATGCAACTTCCATCTTTTCTCCGTTATCACGACGGCAGATAACACATTTGCCGGCTTCGATATCCTTAGGTCCGATTTCCACACGCATGGGAATTCCACGCATTTCCTGTTCCGAGAACTTCCATCCGGGACTCTTATCGGAGTCGTCTACCTTCACACGGAAGTTACTGAGCTTATCACAAAGCTCATAAGCCTTGTCAAGCACACCTTCCTTCTTCTGCTGAATCGGAATGATCATTACCTGTGTAGGTGCAATCTTAGGCGGCAACACCAATCCGGAATCATCTCCGTGTACCATAATGATAGCACCAATAATTCTGGTAGACATACCCCAGGAAGTCTGATGTACATATTTAAGCTTATTGTCTTTATCTGTAAACTGAATACCAAAAGCCTTTGCAAAGCCGTCACCGAAGTTATGACTGGTACCGGACTGAAGAGCCTTGCCGTCATGCATCAAAGCTTCGATTGTATAAGTAGCTTCCGCTCCCGCAAATTTCTCCTTATCGGTCTTGCGTCCCTTTACAACGGGAATTGCCAGAACTTCCTCACAGAAATCTGCATATACATTCAGCATCTGCTCCGTTCTTTCTTCCGCCTGCTCTGCAGTCGCATGTGCAGTATGTCCCTCCTGCCATAAGAATTCTCTGGAACGAAGGAACGGTCTTGTCTCCTTTTCCCAACGAACTACACTGCACCACTGGTTATATACCTTAGGAAGGTCACGATAGGACTGAATGTCTCCTTTGTAAAAATCACAGAAAAGTGTTTCAGAAGTAGGTCTGACACACATTCTCTCCTGTAAAGGATTTAATCCGCCATGAGTAACCCATGCTACTTCGGGTGCAAAACCTTCTACGTGATCTTTTTCCTTCTGAAGCAGGCTCTCAGGAATAAACATGGGCATATAAACATTTTCTACTCCTGTTTTCTTAAATCTTTCATCTAATTGTCTCTGGATGTTTTCCCAGATAGCATATCCGGCGGGCTTAATTACCATACATCCCTTTACATTGGAATAATCAATGAGTTCTGCTTTTTTAACCACATCTGTATACCACTGTGCAAAATCTTCGTTCATGGATGTGATTGCTTCTACTAATTTTTTCTCAGCCATTTTTTCTCCTCCATTTTCTGTGCGGCTTTTCTTTTGCTATCTCCCCAATTGCACACGCCCGAAACAACTTAGGAATTCGAAAAGGGTGGCACGCCTTCCACCCCACAAGGGACCGGAATCCGGCGGTACCACCCTACTTAATGCATACACATTCTCTTTTCTTACCGTTATCGCCGGTGTTACGCTGTACTTAAGCACTCTGTCCAAAATCGGAACTTTACTTAATGCCTTACATACAGAGCTCCAAGGCAGGTTCCAAATATTCCGCTTAAAAATCTTTCAGCTCCCGATTCATCATCGGGGATTTTCTCTCTGGAAGGTTCCTATTTGTACTATTCCTCTTCTTCGCCGTATTTTATTGATATGCTCTGATTATAAAAGCATTATTTGGCAAAGTCAATAAATTTTTAAGTTGTGTATCTTTGATTGTGGCACATTCTTTTTCCGGTACTACAATACCTGCAAGTTTTTTTTATTCCATAGACCGTTCCCATAAAACCACACGGACAGTACCGTTGCAATACACCAGCCAATGGGCCAGGAACACCAGATACCTATATATCCCAATTGCATGGATAATACAATCGCCAGAACTACCCTCAACACCAGATCCAAAAATGTAGCAATCATAAACTGCTTCATCATACCCGCACCTCGCAAAACACCGTCTGCTACCAGTTTCACCGAAATAACAAAATAAAATGGCGGTACTATCCTCAAAAAATAAACACCGGATAATAGAGCAGAATCTGACGGTTCATCCATAAAAACCCCTATCAGACTATTACTTTTCACCAGATACAATGCAACAATCGGTATGCAGATAATCCATACCATCTTTACCCCTGCCCTGAATCCTGACTTTACCCTTTTTAAAAAACCAGCACCAAGATTTTGTGCTGTATAATTGGAAATCCCATTACCCAAAGTGGTAAAGGATGTGATTACCAGATTATTCAACTTTACTGCGGCAGAATAACCGGCCATAACACCGGAACCAAATCCGTTGATAACACCTTGAATGATAATATTTCCCATGGAAATGAAACTTTGCTGCAAAATACTTGGTATCGCTATAACTGCAATTTTCCGGAACAAATCACCGGAAAATACCTGTATTTTTCCCTCTGTCTTAATCTTAGCTAATCGCCTGAATACCACAACCATCGACAACACACAGCTGATTCCCTGACACAAAAAGGTCGCCCACGCCACACCTGCAACTCTCATATGAAATACTGCTACGAACAGAATATCTACTGCTATATTAGATGTAGATGAGATTGCCAGAAAAAGAAAGGGTGTTTTTGAATCCCCCAATGCGGAAAAAATGCCTGTCGACACATTATAGAAAAGCAGGAAAGGGAATCCCCATATATAAATATCCAGATACAATTTGGAATCTGCAAATATTTCTGCCGGCGTATTGGTAATATATAAAAACCAACTGCAACTTAAGATGCCAATTAACACAAGACAAACACATAGTACCGCACTTGCAATGAATGTTGTATACACTGCTGTTTTCATTTTCTTATAATCCTTGGCCCCAAAAAGCTGAGATACAATAACGGAGCAGCCTATATTACATCCGAAAGCAAATGCAATAAATATCATGGTAATACCATAGCTGTTACCCACTGCTGCCAATGCATTCTCTCCAATATATTTCCCTGCCACAAAGCTGTCCGCAATATTATATAACTGCTGAAAAATGATACTGCCGAACAAAGGCATACAAAACTTCCATAAGACCGTTTCCGGCTTGCCTATTGTCAAATCCGTATTCATATTGACTTTCTCCTTACTCATATTGCTTATTTTTCATTCGATCATTCTTCCTACAAAAGTGCCTGATAAATTTCCCGTTTCCCTACGCCTCTGTCAGCAGCCACCATCTTCATGGCACTTTTTCTGTCAATTCCCTGTTCCTCGTAAAAAGCCATGTGTTCTGCAATCGTCATCATCTCCCACCTGGCCTGTTCCTCCTTCTGTACATCATCCCTGTTTTTTCCCTCTAAAACAAGCACATACTCTCCCTTAGGTTCATTTTCCTCATAATAGGTAAGTGCTTCTTCCAAGGTTGTAGGAAAAATCGTCTCAAACTTCTTGGTAAGCTCTCTGCAAAGAGTAATTCGCCGCTGTCCTACCATATCATACAGTTCCTTTAACGTACGCTTTAAGTGATGTGGTGCCTCGTACAAAATAATCGTTCTTGTCTCTTTCTTTAACTCTTCAAGCACAAACTTTTTGTCCTTCTTATCCGAAGGTAAAAAGCCTTCAAAACAAAATCTTCTGGTTGAAAGGCCGGACAAAGTAAGTGCCGTAATTAAGGCGCAGCACCCGGGAAGGGATGTTACCGGCACACCTGCCTCCTGACACTTTGCTACCAACACTTCACCCGGGTCGGAAATCGCCGGTGTTCCCGCGTCTGTAATCAGTGCAATACTTTTACCGGAAAGAAGCTGTGAAACTAACTGCTCTGCCTTCTCTACCTTGTTGTACTCATGATAACTGGTCATAGGAGTCTTTATCTCAAAATGATTAAGCAGTTTGATACTGTTTCTGGTATCCTCCGCCGCAATCAAATCTACCTCTTCCAAGGTCGTCAGCACTCTGGCCGTCATATCATTCAAGTTTCCTATGGGAGTTGCGCATAAATACAATGTTCCTGCCATTTTTAATTACCTTTCTGATTACATCTAAGCTGTCCGTCTTCACTTATAATTAATACCCATAAATATCATAAATCTCGTCCGTATAAACACCCGGTTCTTTATAAACAATGAGCGGTTTCTCCACCGTTATTCTGGGTTTGCCGCCACGGTTTGCCTCTATCAACACCATATTCGGTTCCTTGTCCGCAAACGGATATACAAACTTCATTCTCTTTGGTTCTAACTTATATTGCCGAAGAAGTACCATAATATCCGCCAGCCGAAACGGTCTGTGTACCATATAAAAATTTCCGCCGGGTTTCAATAATTTAGCACTCTGACTGATGACATCTTCCAGTGTACACAGAATCTCATGTCTGGCAATCGCCTTCGGTGCCTTGGGATTGGTTAATCCATGATGCTCGGTCATATACGGCGGGTTACAAGTCACAACGTCAAAAGAAGCAGCTCCAAACAGACGGACTGCTTCCCTGATATCACCATTTACAATTGATATTTTATCTTCGAGACCATTTAATTTCACGCTGCGGAATGCCATATCCGCGCTTTCAGCCTGAATTTCAAGACCGGTTAAATGAGCCGCTCCGGTTTTGGCCTCCATTAAAAGAGGAATAATCCCTGTACCTGTTCCTAAATCCAGCAGTTTGTCGCCTTCCTCTGCTTTCGCAAAGCCTGAAAGCAACACCGCATCCATTCCAAAACAGAAACGACCAGGATCCTGAATGATTTTATACTGATTTCTCTGCAAATCATCCACTCTCTCATTTTCCTTTAGCAGTACATCAGTTGTCATCTAATTTTGACTTTCCTTCCTCTTTTTCCAGTTTCTCTAACTCTTTTAACTCTGCATCCTGTAAATCTACACGATTATTTTTGTGTCTTCTCTTGAATCGCAACTGGTCTGCCCTGAATTCCTGAATTTCTTTCTCATCATCTATGTCAACGATAACCTTTACAAGCTGACGAAGCACATTTACGCCGGAAACCTCTCCCTTAAGACCTGTATCCGTTGTGACATAGTCACCTACATTGGGAAGCCTTCTGTTGAGCTCTTCATAGGTCTCCTCCTCATGCTTTAAACAACACATGAGTCTGCCACACACACCTGAAATCTTGGTAGGGTTTAAAGAAAGATTCTGTTCCTTTGCCATTTTAATGGATACCGGAACAAACTCTGACAAATGGGAATGGCAACAAAGCTGTCTGCCACAAATCCCTATTCCTCCCAGGATTTTAGTCTCATCTCTTACGCCAATCTGCCGAAGTTCAATTCTTGTCTTAAATACAGCTGCCAAATCCTTTACAAGTTCTCTAAAGTCAATTCTTCCGTCAGCTGTAAAATAAAACAGCACTTTGTTGTTGTCAAAGGTATACTCCGCATCAATCAGCTTCATTTCAAGCCCATGCTTTCTGATTTTTTCAAGACATATTTTAAAAGCATCTTTTTCTTTTATTTTGTTGGAAGCTTCCTGCTCGTCATCTCTCTGCGTTGCAATACGAAGAACGGGTTTTAAAGGCTGCACAACCTTGTCATCTTCCACTTCTCTGACATCGCCTACCACGGTTCCGTATTCCACCCCTCTGGCGGTTTCAACGATAACATGATCGCCTCTTTTAATATCCTGCTTTCCGGGATCAAAAAAATAAATTTTACCTGCCGTTCTAAAACGTACTCCAATTACCTTTATCATAAATCTATCAACCTCACAATTTTTCTTTTCTTAATTTTCTTTAATGGTCAAAAGCAAAAGCTCCATCGTTAAATCAAAGTTTACATTCGCCTTTAATCTCTGCTTTGATTTCTCTAAGGCCTCAATAATGATTTCGATACCTTCATAGGTACTCTTATCAGCCACCTTTCTAATATACTGGATTTCCTCTCTGAAAATCAAGTGATTTGCGTCATGGGTAGCTTTAAACAAAAGCACATCACGATACCAAATAGAGAGAATATCCAAATAGTCGTTTACATCAAATTTATAATCGCCTATTTTTTTGATGGCAGCAACGACTTCATTAATCTCCATGTCATCAATATTTTTCAAGAGAGAAAGTGCTTCCTCCTTTACCTTGTCAAACTCTTCACTGTTTGCAAGAAGACGTGCTTTACCCACATTTCCTCTGGCAAAAGCAACACATACATCTGCTTTATAATCCGGAATCTCCATATTTTCCATAAGATATTTTTTAATCTGCTCATCCTTCACCGGCTTCATGTTAAGAAGCACACAACGGCTAAGTATGGTGGAAAGCAGTGCATTTGCATTGGCCGTAAGAATAATGATTACCGCATACTCCGGTGGTTCCTCAAGCGTCTTTAAGAGAGCGTTCTGCGCCTGTACCGTCATCTTTTCCCCTTCATTGATAATATAGATTTTCTTGGGACTGCTGTACGGTTTAATTGCCACATCCCCGTTAATCTGGGAACGAATATCATCTACACTGATAGTATTTGGCTTTTCATGTGTAAGGAAAATAATATCAGGCTGATTCGCAGAAAGTGCCTGTTTACAGGAATGACACTCGTGGCAGGGCTCCGTATCCTGTCTGTTCTCACACTGCAATGCCATAGCAAACGTCTTGGCAATAAATTCTTTGCCGGAGCTTCTCTCCCCGTTAATAATATAAGCATGTGATACCTTATCAAGTCTAATGGCATTCTCTAAATGCTCTCTTATCTGTTCCTGCCCTACTATATCCTTAAATCTGCTCATAGATTGTACCCCCTACGTGAATATATCCAGCAAAAGTCCTCTAATTTCCCCTATTTTAGACAAAATGGCAAGATGATCCTGTTCCTCCTTCATCAATTCCTGTGCCAGTTCGTCCAGATTTTCATCTACCAAACGAATAATGCCGTAAACCCTGTGCCTTCCCTTTCTGTCCAAAAAGTTCTCACGACTAAAGGCATGGGAACGATTGATAATCTCATTCATAAATTCTTTAATCAGCCCACGATATTTTTTCATATCACGAACATCACGTTTTTTTGCCAGTTTATTGCCCTGCATGGTAATTTCTTCCATAAGACCTGTAAGTCTTGCCTGCAGTTCCTGCTCCTCCACATGACTGATTAATGTAAATTTAAAGTCTCCATCTGCTTCCCGGACCGGTGCTGCTGCCTCAGGCTGGGTAACCTGATTTATCTGGTTGACTTTTATATCCATTTTGGTTACCCTCCTTCCGCCTATTGCTTCGTATCGCTTGTTCTTTTTTATCTTACATATATTTTAACAGATAAGTCTCTATCTGTGAAAGGCATTTATCCAGATTTTCATTGGGAAATTTTAACGTAATTCCAGCTTCTTTCTGCTTTTTTTCAGAAAAATCTTCGGCATCTGCCAAAAATCTGCGGCAAAGCTCCTGATATTTTGGCTCCTCCTGACTACGCTCCCTGTCAAGTGCTCTCTGAAGCCTGAGTCCATCGTCTACCTCAAGTAATATCGGTAAAATTCTGTCTCTTCCGAAATACTTAACAGTTTTTATAAAAGATTCCAATGTACCAATAATAATATAATTATGATTTTTTAAATCAATTTTACCGTCATCTACCGTAAAATACCGCCATAAGCCATGATATGTATGATACTCCCGTGCTTCAATTACTTTCCCTTGTGCTTTCAGTAAGCGGTAGCCTTCCTCATCCGTAAAAAAATATTCCTCTCCCTGAGTTTCACAGGCACGAATTGGTCTTGTGGTATAAGGAACAATCTGTTTCAGCTGCAATTCTTCCTTCTCCAACAATTTTTTGTATACTGTGTCCTTTCCGGTGGAACTCTTCCCCATTAAGTATACCATTTTTCCCATATGATTTAAACCTCAACTACACGAATCATATTTGTTTTTCCGGAAACTCCCAAAGGAACTCCGGCCGTCAAAACTACTTTGTCGCCTTTCTTGACATAACCGGCTTCTTCTGCCGCGTGCACTGCCACATCAAACAAATCATCTGTAGTACTTTCCCTTGCAATCCAAAGAGGGGTTACTCCCCATGATAAACTAAGCTGATGGCAGATTCTGGGGCTGACGCTACACGCAATAATCGGACAACTGGGCTTATATCTGGAAATCATGCCCGCAGTAAATCCTGAAATTGTAACTGTAATAATCGCTGCTGCTTTTAAATCCATAGCGGTTGTACAGGTTGCATGGGAAATTGCTGTTGTAATATCAATATTCTCAATATTTTCCCTGCGCTTCATACGGCTGTTATAATCAATAGACTGCTCGGTACGTTCCGCAATTTTAGCCATAGTCTTTACGGCCTCTACCGGGTGAAGACCTGCCGCACTCTCACCGGAAAGCATAATAGCAGTGGTGCCATCATAAATCGCGTTGGCAACATCCGTAGTCTCTGCCCTTGTAGGTCTCGGATTAGTAATCATGGACTCCAGCATCTGGGTGGCTGTAATCACATGCTTGCCGAGTGCCTCTGCTTTCTTAATCATTCTTTTTTGCACAATAGGTACTTCTTCCATGGGAATTTCCACACCCATATCTCCACGGGCTACCATAATACCGTCAGAAACCTCCAGAATTTCATCCAGATTACGGATACCCTGCATATTTTCAATCTTTGCAATAATCTTCATATGGCTGTCGCTGGCTTCCAAAAGCTTTCTGACTTCCAAAATATCTTCCTTGCATCTTACAAAAGATGCTGCCAGAAAGTCAAATCCCATATCACAACCAAACATAATGTCACTTCTGTCAACATCACTGATATAAGGCATGGAAAGAACTGCACCGGGTACATTTACTCCTTTGTGATTGGAAATAGGACCGCCATTTATTACCGTACATATAATATCGGTCTCATTAATCTCTTCCACAACCATTTCAATCAAACCGTCATCAATTAAGATCGCACTTCCTACAGAAACATCATTTCTTAAGTTCTTATAAGTAATGGTCACCTTCTCGTTATTACCCAAAATCTCTTCCGTCGTTAATATAAACTTCTGCCCTGCAATAAGCTCTGTTTTGCCTCCCTCAATTTCTTTTAAACGAATCTCCGGTCCTTTGGTATCAAGAAGTGTAGCAACGGGTATTCCGAGTTCATTACTGATCTTAATTACTCTGTCGTACTTTCTTTTATGCTCCTCATGGCTTCCATGAGAAAAATTAAATCTGGCCACATTCATGCCGGCCAACATTAATTCTCTTAATTTTTCTTCGCTTTCGCTTGCGGGACCGATTGTACAAATAATCTTTGTTTTTCTCATAAAATCTTCTCCTCTTTCCGGCATCTCAATCAGATGCCTTTATAATCTTTATTCTTATTTTTTTACCGGTATTATCTACCATAATGCCTTGTACATGATAACCGTTTTCAAGATAGTTTTTAATGATCGTATACTTTTTTTTATTCAGACACTCACCCGGTGCAAGTAACGGAATCCCGGGCGGATATAAATTCACAAAATCGGAAACAGCTCTCTCTAAAGCATCCTCCAAATCTACTTCTTCACAAGGGGCTTTTAACGCTTCATAAAGCGGATAAACCTGTCTTGCGTGTTCATCTTCTGACACTCTCATAAGCTTTGTTATGTCCCTATCCTGCTGTTCCAATAACGCATCAATCTCTGTAAGGGCCTTTGTAAGGCGTTCAAAGCCTTTCTGTGTATCCATCATAGATAAAATTGCAACAACATAATCCGCACCACACATCTCCATCTGCAGATGATATTGCTCCCTCAATTCATCATACAACTGTTGCCCTGTAATATTACTATTGCGAACCGAAATAACCAGCCTTCCCGGCTCTGCCATACCCGGTTCCCATAAAGAATCCGCAGTTTTTCCTTTTTCCGCCATGGACGGATATATTTTAATACATTTTAGGTCTTTTGTCTTCTCCCAAAGTTTTTGCCTATGAGTCACAAGCTCATCAAGACGTGCCTTACCCTCCTGCTCCAAAAGATCCATACAGGAATCGATACCCGCCATAAGCAGATACGAAGGACTGCTGGACTGATAAATCCGCAAGTACTTGCGTAAAAGTTCTCTGTCTGCCAATTCTCCGTTACAATGCAAAACGGCTGTCTGGGTAGGTGCCGGCAATGTCTTGTGCACGCTTTGGATTACAAAATCCGCTCCCTGTAAGACGCTGCTTACCGGAAATGCCGGATGAAAACCAAAATGAGCACCATGTGCCTGGTCTACAATAACAGGAATTCCATTCTCATGTGCCAACTGCACAATTCCTGACACATCAGATATCATTCCGTCATATGTAGGAGAAGTTATCACAATACCAGCCACAACTTTACGAAGCTGCTCAAAGGATATTTCCTCTTCCCCGGCAACTTTCTTTAAAACAGCCTCTACCTGCTGTTTGCTGATACCATCTGACAGACCGGATGTCTCTAAAACGGACGGATAAATATATTCTGTCTCCATACGATTTAAAAAAGCCGCATGGTAGACGGCTTTATGGCAATTTCTGGCAATAATCAGTTTCTTTCCTCTGTCCGCCACTGCAGAAACGGCACTTAAAATGCCTGACGTACTGCCGTTTACAAGAAAATATGTCTCTTCAGACCCAAAAAGACGCGCTGCCTTTTTTTGCGCTGCAAGAATAATCCCTTGTGGCTCATGCAGATTGTCAAACCCGTCAATCTCCGTAATATCCCATTTATAAATTGTCGCAAGCTCCCCACTCTTAGGGTTTCGCTTATGCCCCGGCATATGGAAAGGATAAAAATCACTTTCTCCATACTCTTTAAGACTTTCCAATAAACTTATCTTCATGCGGTCTATCCTGCTTTATAACACACTTTCCTGCCTTTATCTTAAGCAACTGATTTGTTCCCAATTTTTAATTTTACCATATATTATGGCTACTATACAAACTCTTTTCTCATGGGATTAAATACATCGACGAGCACTCCCGCCTCAAGAGCTGTCACCCCGTGCTCTGCACCTGATGGCATATACACACTGTCGCCCTTGGAAACAACCTTTGTCTCCCCATCAATTGTAAAAGAAAATTTTCCTTCCGCAATATAAGTAATCTGAAGGTGCTCATGACAGTGGAAATTTCCTTTTGCACCCTTTTCAAAAGTAATCTCACACATCATCATCTCTTCCGAATAACAAAGAACCTTTCTGGTAACTCCCGGTTCACAAGCTGTCACTGTTACATCCCGGTTATGAACAAACATACTTTTATTCCTCCCAATTATCTTTTATACTTCCATAAGCTCATACGCACGCACGCCAAGTCCGATTTCAACCGCTGCCTCAATGGTATGTGCACCGTTCATGGATTCAATTCTTTCTATCAAGTGGTCTCTACCCGGATCATCCGATGCATAAACCAAATCAAGACAAGCCTGATCGACCGCAACAGGGTCTAAAGAAACCAAAATACCGATATCCTTCATGCAAGGATCCTCTGCAACCGCACAACAGTCACAGTCTACGGATATATTTTTCATAACGTTTACAAATACCGTATTGCCTTTAAAATAATCCACCACAGAGAATGCCGCATCGGCCATAGACTCTAAGAATGAATCATGGTCAGACGTCCATAGTTCTTCCGGTACACCCACACCATGAATATATGCCTTCCCAAAAGAAGAAGCAACTCCGATTGACAACTGCTTAATAGCTCCGCCATAGCCTCCCATAGGATGTCCCTTAAAATGTGAAAGCACCAACATCGAATCATAATTTTCTATCTTCTTACCTACATAATTCTTCTGAATTTTCTTTCCGCCCGGAATAGCAAGCTCTAAATCCGGTCCTTCTCCATCCAATAAATCCACATCAAAATATTTACTCCAGCCATGCTTTTCCATGGTCTGCAAATGTTTTTCCGTGGTATTTCTGGAACCCTCATAGGCAGTATTACATTCTACTACTGTTCCCTTCACATATTCTATCATTGGCTTCCAAAATTCCGGTCTCAAAAAGTTCTGATTTCCTTCCTCTCCGGAATGCAATTTAACCGCCACTCTGCCGGGAAGCTCTTTTCCTAAAAGCTTGTACATTTCTACTACCTTCTCAGGTGTAATTTCTTTTGAAAAATATACTTTTGCTGCCATTTTCATTTCCCTTCTACAACAAAAAAATAATTAATAAGTCACCTATTTAACTATAATAGATTTTTCCATTTGTGTCTAGGTTATATCCAACGCCACCGCAGTGTGGTATAATTTTTAAAATATTAATCTACCTTCTTATTACAATTATATGGATAATAATGCTTCATGACGGTTTAGTAAAAAATATTCCTTTCCATCAATCAGTACAGAACTTGGATGGCATTACTTTATGAAAATTGCGGTTTTTAAGAAGGAATTCAGGTTGAGTTTGCACTGAAGCTTTTACAAAACTGGTGTGCAAAGACTGGCTTTGTCTGGGGCGGCTGTATTTTTGTCGGGAATCGACTCGTACAGTGCAGGGAAATCATTCGTCGACTTCAATGTGATGGCTTTCAGTGTTTCATATTCCTGGGCTGTCAGCGGTGCTTGTTCACTTTCAAAAAGCAAATCGAAATCCGATTCACTTTACAATTTCGTATGTAAATTTACAAAAGCCTAAAGAAATATGCTTTTCAATGAACTGTGTTCTCCATACCGTAATTCACCAATTCACCGTTTGATATCGATTTTTTACAAATACGATAACGATTTCTCTCATTCAACAATTCTCTCCTTACAGAGCGAAAAACAAGCGTTTTTCAACCCTTAAACGCATGAAAAAGGAGCTACTCACTAATTACTTAGTGCGACAGCCCCGTTTGTTTTCCAATTCTGTTTACAGTTGACGATTTCGAAATTTTTCTTAAATCACTGTCTTATCAGCACACAACGAATTGTCTGCTTGTTTTTTCAATGAGCCACCGGGGACATCAACAGGGGTTCGAGTCCCCGAAATCCACAATGATTCATTTTTAATGAGCCACCGGGGACATCAACAGGGGTTCGAGTCCCCGAAATCCACAATGATT
>CAYWHY010000018.1:0-26108 GCA_964458255.1 uncultured Lachnospiraceae bacterium
CATCTGAGCCTTTTTTCTTTGCCCAGTTTTTTCATAGGTCATTTGACACTATCTACGGTTTTCATTCTCACAAATCATTATCGCTCTATATTTTAACATAATCACTTACACTTTACAATGTTAAAATCTATATTTACCTATTTAAAAAATTCATGTCCTCCATAGGAAAACAACCTCACCAGAGAACAATCAAACCATTTCATTTTCTCCTCATCCGCATATTTTCTTGCTGCAAAATATAACGCTCCTTCCGTTACATCTTCTCCAAGTAAAACTTTATCTACCGCTTTTATCGTCTCATCACTTACCTGAACGGAATTATATCTTCCGTCTGCCACAGGTGAAAACTGATAAATGCCGCTTTCATTTTGAAACACCACATCTTTAACGGTATCCGGAAATTTTTCGTCTTCCACACGGTTCATTACCACTCCGGCAACTAACATTTTTCCCTTTTCGTCTTCACAGCCTGCTTCTGCCTGTACAATACGAAGCAACACTTCATAATCCTCTTCACTCACATCATATAAAAGCTCTTTTTCCATCACTTCACAGTCGACTACTCTTTGTCCCGAAGAAGCCTGTCTTAAAAAGCCGACAAACTTATCCGTTTGCGGCATGTTGTTATTTTTTTCTTCTAATGTTAATCGGAATGCCGGTGTTGCTGCTGTTTGATTTATCTGTATTACCTTCACACTAAACCACACCATTCCTAATAGTACATTACATAAAAAAAGCTGCATTATAAATTTTTTATACATAAATTTTTCAATTTCCTCTCTGCATTGTTTATATATTCTGTCACATTTATGTAACAGTTCTTTAATATTTTATACAGACAATGCCAAAAATATTTCTAAAAATTGTATTTATGGGAAAATTATTTCAAAACAGACCATTTTATGTTAAAATATTTTCATACAAAATGAGCGAATTTCAAAGAAAAGGACGTCTAAACAGATGAAGAAACTGCCCGGTGTTTATCCTGCAACAAAAAAAGACGGAACAGCTTATTATCGCTCTTCCGTCACCCATAAGAGAAAACATATCAGCCTTGGCAGCTATGATACGCCTTCCATGGCCTGTGGTGCATATTTAGAAGCCATTGAGCTTTTAAATGATACCTCTGTTTCCATACACAACTACAATGAACTACGAATTCTTCCTTTTGAAAAATGGGTTTCTCTCATTAATTTTCGTGACAATAACCTGTATTTTGCCACTCCCATTTATCTTTACAAAAAATATTTTGAATATTATCTTTCTCCTGCACGGATACTAAAATTCGATATGGATGATTTATTTTATTATTCTTCACGGAAAATTATGGAACGCGGACGTCATTTTTTTGTAGCCGATTATGGTATGCAGGTAAATATAGCCAACCGTTACGGCATAAAAAATTATGCTGTGCAAGGCAGGGATTTTCGTTTTGTCAACAATGATTCCCTTGACTTTCGTTATGAAAATATTGAAATATTAAATACATATCACGGTGTTTCATTATCTGAGACAAAAAAAGGTGTTTATTATGTTGCAAAAATCCATTTAAACGGCAACTATATCATTGGAAAATACACTACTGATACAGAAGCTGCCATTGCCTACAATAAAGCTATTGATATCCTGAAAAAAGCCGGCGTAACAAAAAATTTTACCCCCAATTATTTAGAGGGGCTTTCCCCTTCTGTTTACGCCGACATTTATAGAAAATTATCCATTTCATCTAAAATATTAAATTACGGTTGCAGCATGTCCAATAACAGTTGATCAAAATCGGCAACAGGCATTGGTTTGTAAAAGAAATATCCCTGTGCCCATTGACACCCACAATCTGTCAAAAAACTTCTCTGTATTTCCGACTCCACACCTTCCACCATGATATTCAAATTCAATTCTTTCAACAAATCAACCACATGCCGGTTAACAATCCGACTTTTAATATTTTCAATTTCGCCAATTAATTCTTTGTCAATTTTTATTTCATCTACATTCCAATCTTTCAACATGTTAAACGTCGAATATCCCGAGCCGAAATCATCCATAGAAACCCGGAAGCCTTGTTTTTGTAAATATTCCAACTTCTTACGCATAACACTCTCATTGGCCATAAAAGCACTTTCTGTTATTTCAAGAGGAACATATTTAGGATCAATCTGATATCGATCCTTAAGTGCTGTCAGCCTTTGACACATGTCCTCATCATGCACATGTACACGAGATACATTAACAGAGATAGGAACAAGCGGTCTTCCCATCTTTTTTAATCTTGCCAGATACGCAAACACTTCTTCCCAAATATAAGCATCCGCTTCAATAATCAGTCCGCTATGCTCCAGGACAGGAATAAACTCTGCAGGAGACATCATCCCTTTTGCCGGATGTATGCGTCGCATCAATGCCTCTCCTCCAACAACACAGCCTGTATTCATATCCACTTTAGGCTGAATATACAAAAGCACCTCATGCCATTCCAAGGCATTAATAAAATCATTTTCTATTTCTTTTTCTTTCATTAACCGCATACGCATATCTTCATTATAGAAAGCGTAACTCGCAAAAAATTTACCTTTAATACTGTTTGCAGCCATAACAGCACAATCTTTCATATAAGTTGTCTGCATAGCCTTCCTCTGATTTGTCGCAATGCCAAATGCCGGGAGTACACGATAGGCCAAAGGATAATCATGAATTTTCTGTTTCATGAAAAGTACAATATCAATTAATTCCTGTTCATCTTCATAAATGGTTCCCAGGCAAAAATTATCTGCGCGGACATGACAGACACAGGTATTTGGACGGTTTTGTTCAAAATAACGAAACAAATCAGAAAAAAATACCAGCATACGATTTCCTTCATTTCGTCCACTAAACTCATTAACAGCCTTAAAATTGGAAATATCCATGATAATAACTGCTGACTTTGCAGACGGATTTTGACGTATCATTTCATCATTGAGATAAATAAATGCTTTATAATTATAAAGTCCTGTCAACGTCACGCGATTACTTTTCACATGTTGCTCAGCCATTTCACGAAGTGAGCGCAAATCCATACTCATATACTCTTCTTTATAAACATTCTTCTTTTCAAAAACATTATTTTCACACTCATTCGATTTACTCATATTTCCCCCATGAACGAAGCCTTTCCCTGTATTATTGTAAATTACTCTTCCACAATCAGCGGTCCTTTTAATTCTCCTGTGCTTGTATGGCGTACTGCCGAGAGGTCTGCATCCTTTACATCATGTAAATAAACAGCAGACATCTTATTTAATTCCGCTGCCGTTCCTTCCTGTGATACTACCACATTTCTCACAGTCAGTCCATCCACAAATGCAAACGTCAGATAAGCCGGTTTCCGTATATATGTAAAATCACGTCCATCATCTGCCTTAACTCTATTGCAACCTAATGCTTTTGTTCTTATGGAATAATCTGCTTTTGTTTCAGCACGAAACGTAATATCTGCTAAAGTCAGATTTTCAATATGGGATTTTGACATTCCCTGAAACAAAGCACCACTGCCGCAATTTATATTAATATTTTGAAAAATAATATCTTTAACCTTGCCAATAGCAGATTCTTCCTGACGTTGTTCCACATCAATATACAGAGGAATAATCGGTTTTATATGTTCCCAGTCGCCACACTGCACCGTCATATTGGTAAAAGTCACCCTTTCTACCGTTGCCCCGTCCTTGACAAAAATGCCACATCCTACCGAGGAATTTCTGATTGTACAATTGGTAAAGTGAATATCCCTAAATGCCGAGTAGGACTCTGTTCCAATTTTCACTGCCGTGGTCGGTGTTTCTAAAATACAGTTTGACACCACCAGATTTTCTAATGGTGCATCTTTTTGCGTCGTTTTAGGCACAATACAATCATCACCCGTAACAATATGACAATTGGCAATAATAACATTTTTACACGAATCCGGATCAATACCATCCGAATGCAAATGATGATAATTGTTTAAAATTCTTATTCCCGTAATTTTTACATTTTCGCACTTAATCAAATGTATCGTCCAGGAACAGGAATATCGGAATGTAATATCAGAAATCCGCAAATTATAACAATTTAAAATTTTCATTAAACTGACACGGAATGGCAACGGCTCCGGAATCCCCCACCAGGCTCCCCAGTCTTCACTGCCGGGACCTAAAATCGTACCGCATCCATCTACGCAAATATCCTCCACACCATCCGCATACAGCAATATACCTTTCCAAAATCCACCCGGCACATTATTATAGTCTTTCGGGTTAACACTGGCACGTAACACAGCCCCGGCCTGCAAAGTAAGTTGCACATGGCTTTTTAAAGTCAATCCACCGCATAGAAAATCCCCCTTTGGAATAAGGACAGTACCTCCTCCCGATTCGTAACACGTATCAATCGCTTTTTGAATCGCATTTGTATTTAAAAATCCATCCTCTGCTAAAGCTCCATAATCCAAAATACTATACATCATACTTACATCCCCATTTCATTTTTTCCGTTATCGTTTACTGTAATCCGTAAAACTAATTGTATAGCTGACTTCTTCTTCCACACCTGCCATTTTTTCTCCATATGCATATTCCCACATTCTAAACTGATAAGGGTAATCAGGTACGGGATTTTGGTCCGAAAGCCATACTTCAAAATCAACAAACAACTCTTTCGGAACAACTTCTGTCAGAAGCCATTGTCTGCTTCCATACAAAATCGGAAAATATCCTTCTGATTTTATTGCCTGTAAAAATGTTTTCGCAATTTGTGTCTTTTGCTCTGCATCAAGAATATCTGTGCGGGATGTATCGTACAGAACATTTTCCATACCAAATGCAACAGGATACGTAATATCATACGGTTTAATCATTTCTATTACAAATTTGGCTTCTTCCGCTGCTTCCACAACTGTTACAGCCTGCGAATAAAAAATGACACCCACCTTAACTCCCGCATCTATTGCTTTAGCAATATTATTCTCAAAGGTAATATCCGGTGTAATCACACCTGTTTCATAACCTCTCGCGCCCACTTTAAGCATAACAAAATCTACACCATTGGCTTTTAAAGCTTCAAAATCTATTTTGCCACTGTCATTCGACAAAACCATTCCCAGTCGGGACAACTTTTTATCCTCTTCATAGTAAGCCATCCGGTTATTCTGTGCTTTCATTTTAGTGAAATCATATTCGTGTAACGGAATGTCTTCATTAATCTCAATCCATTCCCGTGTGCCATCTTTATAGGACACCAAAAGATGTTTGCCGTCCTTTGCTTTTTGTTCCTCCGTAAGCTCCGGCGATGCAGTTGGTGCAGGACTTGCTGTCGGCACAGCCTCTATAACAGGTACATTCTGTTCATACATATCCCAAAAATCCAAATCTTCCGAGCGAAGCTTATGCTCCTTATACAAGGCTTCTATATCTTCCTGTCCTTCGGCAAACTGTATCTGTGGTGAAGGACTTCCATTTGTTTTTAGTGCAGCTTTTGTTGCTGAAAGTGTCTGTTCTCTTCGAGACGGATTTTGATTATTGTTCAAAAATACAAAGGTTAATATAATAAGTACTAATACAGAAACTGTTACAATAGTATAAATAACCGGCGTGCTGAATCTATGTCCGTTATCTTCTCCCGGTAAATGCATAATTACCTCACTGCTTTCTTTTGATTTTTTTTTACAATAAAAGTATACTATATTTATTACCTTATTTACAACAAATTTCACGAAAGGGCTATAAAATGAATCGTATTATCAAACAATGTGCCGCTTGTTTCCTTTTTGTTATGCTTTTTGTATTGATTGGATGCCAAACGACACGTCAGGAAACCTCAACAGGTTTTTATTTCAATACTGTTATTTCAGTAACTGTTTATGAACCTTACTCCCTATGTGCTGTATTTCCATTTTCCAAAAACGGTTCTGACGGCAATTCGTCATCCTTATGTGCAAAAGAACTATCTGAAAAGTGTCTTTGTATTGCCGATGACTACGAAACGCTTCTTAGCCGTACCATGGAAGGAAGTGACATCTGGAATATTAATCACAACGCAGGAAAACCCGTTACCGTATCAGAAGATACACTTACTCTGCTTACAACAGCTCTTTCTTATGCAGAAGCTTCAGACGGTTTGGTAGATCCCACTATCGGCAGCCTTTCATCACTTTGGGATTTCAGTTCTGAAGAACCAAAAACAGTGCCCACCAATCATGAAATTGAGGAAGCACTGTCTCATGTTAATTATAAATCCATTAAAATTAACGGTAACCAAGTCACATTAACCGACCCCGATGCCTGTATTGATCTCGGCTTTATTGCCAAAGGCTACATTGCTGACCGTATGAAAGATTATTTAGTGTCAGAAGGTGTTAAAAGTGCCATCATTAATTTGGGCGGTAATGTCGTAACTATCGGAACCAAACCTGATAATTCTGCTTATAAAGTAGGTATTCAAAAACCCTTTGCAGAAACCGGCACACCTCTCCTTTCCATTTCCGTCACTGATAAATCTGTAGTTTCCTCGGGCAATTATGAACGTTGTTTTTGGGAAGGCAATACTCTGTATCACCATATTCTTTCTACCAAAGACGGTTATCCTGTACTCAATGACTTAACTCAGGTTACCATCATAAGTAACGCTTCTGTTGACGGCGATGCACTCTCCACCCTTTGTTTTATCTTAGGCTACGAAGAAGGTCGTAAGCTAATTGAAAGTCTTCCCGATACGGAAGCTGTTTTTGTCACGCAGGACGGTGATATTTTCAAAACCTACGAAACAGAAACCTTGCCCGCCAGCACATTACGGTAGTCTTCCAGGTTTTTCTTTAACAGTGCAGGCGTGTCAAGTCCATACGGGCACCTGCTCTTACACTGATTACAGTTAAGGCAATACTCTATTTGCTTCATTTTCTTCTGAACTTCTTCCGTAAGCCAATTCGCAGAAGGTGCACGCCTAAGAAGCAACGACATTCTGGCTGCATTGTTAATTTCAATTCCTGCAGGACAAGGCATACAGTAACCGCAGCCTCTGCAAAAGTCTCCTGCCAGTTCTTCTTTATCCTTTGTAATAAGCTCTTTCAGTTCCGCCGTCATAACAGGCGGATTTTTAACATAGGATAAAAATTCATCCAGTTCGCTTTCTCTCTGAACACCCCAGATTGGCAAAACATTATCATACTGTGCTGCATGTGCATATGCTGCCGCTGAATTTGTAATCAGACCTCCCGACAATGCTTTCATGGCAATAAATCCCATATCTGCTATTTTACATGCCTCCACCAGCTTTTCTTCTTTTTCTGTCGACAAATAGCAAAACGGAAACTGTAACGTGTCATACAATCCACTTTCTATTGCTTCCCATGCCACATTAAGACGATGATTGGTAATACTGATATGTCTGATTTTTCCTGCTTTTTTAGCAGAAAGTGCTGCGTCATACAAACCGCTGTTGTCCCCAGGCTTTGGACAAAATGCAGGATTGTGGAACTGATAAATATCAATGTAATCTGTCTTTAAGTTTTCAAGACTCTTTGCTAAATCCTTCTCCATATCTTCGCCGGTAGTTGCCCCTGACTTGGTGGCAATATATACCCGTTCTCTGATTCCTTCAAACGCAAGCCCCACCTTGTGTTCGCTGTCACTATATGCTCTTGCCGTGTCAAAAAAACGGATACCTCCCTCATAGGCTTTTTTCAGCAGATATACCGCCTCATCGTCACTTATTCTCTGAATAGGAAGAGCTCCAAATCCGTTTTTATTTACTACTATCTCCGTTTTTCCCAAACGTACCTGTACCATAAATTCTCTCCTTTTTATGCATGTGCAACAATTGATTTTCTGGGGCATTTTTCCACACACACACCACAGCCTTCACATTTATCATAATCAATGGTGGCGTTAAAATTCTCAATCACAATAGCATCCTGCGGGCAATTTTTTTTGCAAAGCTGACATCCGATACAACTCACATCACAGCCCTTCATGGCAATCGGTCCTTTATCCTCCGACATACATGCAACAACATATTTTGCATCATATGGGATTAAACTGATTAAGTTTTTCGGACATACCTCTATACATTTTCCACAGGCTTTACATGCTTCCTTATCAACCACCGCCACACCGTTTACAATATGAATCGCATCAAAAGGACATGCCTTCACACAACTTCCATATCCGAGGCAACCATAGTTACAGGTTTTAGAACCACCATTTGGTACAAAGGAGAGCATACGGCAATCTTCAATACCGTGATATTCGTAATCCAGCGTTGTCTTGTCACAATCCCCCCGGCATTGGACAAAAGCAACCATCCTCTCAGACTCTTCTGCCTCTACACCCATAATCCCGGCTATCTGCTTTCCAACAATCTCGCCACCTACCGGACAGGCATTAACGGGTGCCTCGCCTTTTGCAATAGCTGCCGCCAGACCGCTGCAACCGGGGAAACCGCAACCGCCGCAATTATTACCGGGGAGCGATGCAAGTACCGCTTCTTCTCTTTCATCCACTTCAACTTTAAATTTGATGGCCGCAACACCTAGAAACAGACCAATAAAAAGCCCTACACCGCCTACTACAACAACAGCCATTATAATTCCTGTCATATTCATGCTTTGCACCTCCTAAAGAAGTCCTGAAAAGCCACAAAAAGCAATTGCCATAAGTCCCGCCGTAATCAGCACGATAGGCATTCCTCTAAATGACTCCGGAATATCATTGTATTCCATTTTTTCCCTGATACCGGCAAGAATTACAATCGATATGGTAAAACCTACAGAAGTTGCAAATCCATTTACAACACCGGCCAGAATCCCATAATTTTTCTGTACATTGGTCAGCGCTACACCAAGTACCGCACAGTTGGTGGTAATTAAAGGAAGATACACACCAAGTGCCTGATACAATGATTTCATAAATTTCTTTAAAAACATCTCCACAAACTGCACCAATGCCGCAATTACCAGAATAAATACAATCGTCTGTAAGTATGTCAAATCAAAGGGAACAAGAATATACCGATAAATCACTCCCGCTACTGCCGATGCCAGCGTAATTACAAAAATAACTGCTGTTCCCATACCTGCCGCTGTATTGGTTTTTTTGGAAACACCAAGAAACGGACACAATCCCAAAAACTGACTGAGGACTACATTATTTACCAAAGAGGATGAAATGAGTATAACCAAAAGTTCTTTAACCATGTTCTTCTTCCTCCTTCTTTGTTTCTTCTTTTATTTCTTCTGCCGTTGTTTCTCTCTTTACTTCTTCGTGTCTTTCTTCTGATGCTCCGCAAATGCGTCTGCCACAACCTTTATCGCCACAATTCATACAGTCTTCTCCGCAGCCGGAACCAATCTTGGACATATCCTTCCCTTTCTTTTCTCCGGCGATTTTGATTTTGTTCTGAATGGCAGTCAGTGCCGCCAGCACAAAAAATGCACCGGGTGCCAATACAAAAATACTACAGGGCACATAGCTTTCCGGCATGATTGCATAACCGAACAATTCGCCGGCACCCAGTATTTCTCTGATTGAACCGATAATGGTAAGTGCCATGGTAAATCCAAGTCCCATACCGATTCCATCAAACAGGGAAGAAATCACGTCATTCTTGGATGCATAAGCTTCCGCACGGCCAAGAATAATACAGTTAACAACTATCAACGGAATATATAATCCAAGTGCATCATACAAAAAGGGAATATATGCTTTAAGCAAGAGTTCCACTACTGTAACAAAAGAAGCAATTACTACGATAAATGCAGGAATTCTTACTTTGTCCGGAATGATATTTCTAAGGAGCGAGATAAACATATTACTCATGGCAAGCACCACCATGGTAGTAAGTCCCATACCAAGACCATTTATCGCCGATGTGGTAACCGCTAGTGTAGGGCACATACCTAACATAAGTACAAAGGTAGGATTTTCACTGATAATACCGTTTTTCAAACGTTCCAATATATTATTTTGTTTCATTACCACTACCTCCTAACTCTGTCTGGAAATAGTAAAGTCCACCATTTACCGCTGTAACCAGAGCATCCGTGGTAACAGTTGCTCCACTGATTGCATCAATCTGACTGTCCATGGTAGAACCGCTCTTAGTATAAGTAAAGTTTGTCACCTGTTTATTGGCAAACTGCGGTTTTAATATATCCTCCGCCTTCATACCAAGACCTGCCGTTTCTGAAATAGACAGAATAGCAATACCATTTACCGTTCCATCTAACCTGACTCCCATCGTAAAAGCAATATCTCCGCCATATCCTGCATGAGTAGTTACCGGAATTACATATCCGAGGAGATTGCCGGCTTCATCAGTTGCCGCCAGTGTGTGTCCTATATCAACAGCTTCATATCCTGCTTCTGTCCATGCCATCTCATATTCAGGTCCCTCGGGCACAGCAAGCTCCAGCATTTCAAATTTAGCTGCATCCGGAAATACCTCTTTATAAGCTTCCTGTGCTGTTTTCTCTTGTGTAGCCGCAATAGGCTCCTTTGTAATCTGGTAAACAAATCCTAAAATGAGTCCGGAGCAAAGTGTTATTACAAATAAAATTGCCGCATCTTTTATCATATTTTTCATGCTTTTTCCCCTCCTTTTCCGAAGGCTTTGGGAAGTGTTATCTTTTCAATCAACGGCACAAGTAAATTACCAATAATAATTGCATAAGACACGCCTTCTGCGGAAGGTCCGAATATCCTGAAAATACCGGTAAGGATGCCCAGTATAATACCATATAAGTACTGTCCTTTTTTGGTAACAGGCCTTGTCACATAATCCGTTGCCATAAAGAAAGCTCCCAGCATCAGACCGCCGCCTGCCAAATGTGCACTGATAAAGACAGGGTCAAAACCATGTCCGCCAAACAGAACCATAAATATAACAAAGCTTACTATATAACTTCCGGGAATTTTAAGGTCAATAATGCCAAACAAAATCAATATACAGGCACCTGCTACAATAGCAATCATGGAAGTTTCACCAATAGTTCCGCCGGTACGTCCGATTACCATATCTAAAATGTTTACACTCTCACCCGCTTTTAAAGAAGCAAGGGGTGTTGCACCCGTATAGGCATCGCAATCAAAGTTGCACATAATGGAAGTATAGGAAATCAGCAGAAAACATCTTGCTCCCAGTGCCGGATTCATGAAATTCTGTCCCAAACCGCCAAATAACATTTTCACTATCAATATGGCAAAAACACCGCCGATTACACCAATCCACCAAGGAGCCGACGGAGGTAAATTAAGTGCCAGCAAAAGTCCCGTTACCACCGCAGAAAAATCTCCGACGGTTATGGGTTTGCGCATAGCCTTCTCATAGATAAACTCTGTAAGAATGGTGGAAGCTACCGTTATCCAAATCAGTATCAGTGCATCCTCTCCAAAATTATAAATACCAAAGCCGGCAGCAGGAAGCAAAGCAATTACTACTGCCAGCATAATATTACTCGTGGTAACCTTGGATCTGATATGTGGATTAGATGACACCTTCATCAAATCACTCATTACTTTTTCCTCCTACTTTTTCATATTTGCAAGATGCATCTTTCGCATGGATTTAATTACCTGCGTAAGCGGTCTCTTTGCAGGGCAGACATAGCTACAGCAGCCACATTCGCAGCATTCCATACCATTGTTCTTTACAAAGGCCTCTTCCTCATAATGCTCTGCATATTCTGCCAGTTTACTCGGAACGATTCTTCCCGGACATGCCTCCACGCATCTGCCGCAATTAATACACGCCGTCTGTTCCATGGAGGAAACATCATCCCGGCTCAGACAAAGAAGTGCCGAAGAGGTTTTGGTCGTCGGCACGTCCAAATCAAAGATACCAAATCCCATCATCGGACCGCCTGAAATGATTTTGACCGGTTTTACTTTGAAGCCTCCTGCCTCTTCCACAAGCTCCCGATAATTAGTGCCAATTCGGACTCTTAAATTACATGGTTCAGCAATGGCATCTCCCGTAACCGTTACAATACGATACATCAAAGGTCTTCCCTCTGTCACTGCATTGTATACAGCAATAATGGTATCCACATTATTTACCACGCAACCCGCTTCCGCAGGAAGCATAGATGAATTTATGGCTCTACCGGTAGTGGCATAAATCAAATGACGTTCAGAGCCTTGCGGGTACTTAGTCTTTAATGCTTTAACAACAATTTTGGGTTCATCCTTTGTCAATTTCTTTAGCAATTCAATGCAATCCGGCTTGTTATCTTCCACAGCCAAAATGCCTCTTGCATTAACAAACAGACTTAGGACAATCTTAAGACCGTTGATAAGCTTTTCAGGTTCTTCTAACATTTTTCTGTAGTCTGAAGTCAGATAAGGTTCACATTCTGCCCCGTTAACAATTACATATTCTATTTTTTCGGGCTCATTAGGAGAAAGTTTAATAAATGTAGGAAATCCGGCACCTCCCATACCGACAATACCTGCTTCCTTAATCAAATGAATTATCTCTTCTCCGGTAAGTTCTTCAAGCGGTTTCACCACAGGCCACTCAACTTCCTCATAAATCCCGTCATTTTCAACAACAATACTCATCACTTTATCGCCCGTCACCACGCGTCTTGGTTCAATAGCTTTTACTGTTCCAGAAACGGTTGCATAAACAGGCGACGAAACACCTCCGGCTGCCTCTGCAATTTTTTGCCCGACTAATACTTTGTCCCCTTTTTTAACAATAGCAACCGCCGGTGCACCGATATGTTGCGAAAGCGGGTACACCAGTTCACCCTTTGGAAGGACATCTTTTATCGGTTTATCCTTCGATAAATCCTTGCCATCATGAGGATGAATTCCTCCAATAAAAGTTAATTTTGCCATCTTACTCCTTCTTTCCGCATAATAATCTGTATGAATATTTCACCTCTTGTATTAAATATACTATTTTTTTGTCGAAAATACTACTCTATTTTCCAAAAATGTGCTAAACTTATGTAGAGTTATCATATAACTGTTTCAAAAGTCAAAATTGTGTTTGGAGGTATTATGAAGACAGAAGAAATAATTTTAAATAACTTTAATTTAAAATATCCCTTGGAAAACCTGGCTCCTTTAGATCAGGTTCTTTTCCTGGATATAGAAACCACCGGTTTTGCTGCTTCCGCTTCCCAGCTCTACTTAATTGGCTGTGCTTTTTATCAGGAAGGAAACTGGCAGATTAAGCAGTGGTTTGCACAGTCTCCCGAGGAAGAGCCCGAACTGCTGAAGTCCTTCTTTTCTTTTGCCGAAAATTTTTCTTACCTGATACACTTCAACGGGAACACCTTTGATTTACCTTACTTAAAGCAGAAGATTGCAGACTTTGATCTTCCGTATCATTTTGATAATTTTGAAGGCATAGATATATACAGGAGAATATCCCCTTACAAAAACTTCCTGAAGCTTCCGAACTGCAAGCAGAAAACAATTGAATATTTTCTTAATATTGCAAGAGAGGATACTTACAGCGGAGGAGATTTAATCAACGTATACAACGACTATCTTACATCCCATGATTTTAATTTATATCATATCCTGATTTCACACAACTCAGATGATATAAAGGGTATGTTGGAAATCCTTCCCATTTTGGCCTACTATGATTTATTTAATGATGCCATCAAGGCTCGCAAGGTTCAGGCTAATTACTACAACGATATTCATGGCATCCCAAGGAAAGAACTGCTTATGCAGTTAACATTATCTTCTCCTCTCCCCATTCCCGTTACCGCTATGGCACAGGGTTGTCACTTTAAGGGGGAAGGGCAGGAATGTACTTTAATCATTCCCATTTATGAAGAGGAATTAAAATACTATTATGCCAATTATAAAGACTATTACTATCTTCCCACAGAAGATACTGCCATGCACAAATCCATTGCTTCTTTTGTGGACAAAGAATACCGCGAGCAGGCAACTGCATCCACCTGCTATACCCGTAAATTTTCCAGTTACCTTCCTCAGTGGGATATCTTAGTCGAGCCATTCTTCAAGCGTGAATATAAGACAAGTGAATTATTCTTTGAATTAACAGACGAAGTTAAAAAGAACAGGCAGTTGTTTTCCGATTATGCTGCCCATATATTGAATATCATGGCTGTACAGCCGTAAAACTATAGCAAAAAGAGGCATCCTTTTTAGGATACCTCTTTTATAAATTATTTTATAACAGGTCTTTCATAGTAAAACGAACTTTTGCGATCATACCCCATATCTCTATGATTGATAATCTGTTCTGTACTTCCGATAAACAACATGCCTCCCGGTGTAAGTGAATTATAAAACTTACGAAAGACATCATTTTTAGCTTCTTCCGTAAAATAAATCAAAACATTACGGCAAACTATCATATGATAACCAAACGGATAATTATTCTCCAGCAGGTTGTGTTCCTTAAATTCTACTCTCGCCCTGATATCTTCTGATATCTGGTAAGAAAGCCCCACCTTTGTAAAATACTTTTTCTTTAAATCTTCCGGAACGGCTAAGATACTCTTCTCATTATATAGACCAACTTTAGCTTTCGCAATTACCTGCTTATCTAAATCAGTAGCCGTCACATGAATCATATTAAGCGGAATATGCCTTGACAATGCCATAACCAACGAATAGGGTTCATCACCTGTTGAGCAAGCTGCACTCCATACTTTCAAAGTTTTACCAAACCTACCAATCAGTTCCGGAATAATATCCCGTTCCATAACCTGCCACTGTTCCGGATTTCTGTAAAACTCTGAAACATTAATGGTCAGATAGGTAACAAATTCTTCAAACATTCTTTTGTTTGTTTTTAAAGCATCAACATATTCTTCATATCCTTTGTAGCCATGCTTGGCAATTAAAGAATCAATTCGTCTTTTCATCTGACGTTCCTTATATGAATTTAAATCAATTTTTGTCATTTGAAAAACCGCATCTTTAAATTTCTCATAATCATATAGCATGGCATACCACCCGGAATCCAGTATTATATATACCTTATTCTTCTGAAGCTTCTTCTGCAATCATTGCATCAATATCAACAGATACCACATCTGCATCATCTGCCGGTGTTTCCTCCGCAGATGATTCTGCAGGTTCAGGAGCATACAAAGCTTTAATACTTAAGCTGATTTTCTTATCAGCCTCATTAAAGTCAACTACTTTCGCTGTTACTTCATCGCCAACCTTTAATACATCAGCAGGCTTTTCAATATGTTCCTTGGAAATCTGTGAAACATGAAGTAATGCATCCACACCCGTTTCCAGCTCCACAAATGCACCAAAATCAGTCATTCTTGCAACTTTACCTGTTACTTCCTTACCAACTGCATATTTAACCGCTGCATCCTTCCATGGATTGGCATCTTCAAACTTAAGACTTAAAGCAATCTTATTTCCAGTAATTTCTTTAATAAATGCTTTTACCTGATCTCCTACTTTAAACACCTTTTTAGGATTTTCAACACGTCCCCATGACATTTCAGAAATATGAAGAAGTCCGTCTGCACCGCCTATATCAACAAATGCGCCGAAATCTGTTACATTCTTAACGGTTCCTTCTACCAAATCACCAACTTTAATGCTTTCAAAAAGCTTTTTCTGTATTTCACTCTTTTCTGCCACCAGCAACTGCTTACGGTCACCGATATATCTTCTTCTCTTAGGATTATATTCACTGATAACAAACTGAATTTCTGTTCCCGCATACTTAGTTAAATCTTTTTCATATACATCCGAAACAAGGCTTGCCGGAATAAAAATTCTAACCTCATCCACAACAACACTCAAACCGCCGTTTAATACCTGAGCAACTTTTGCAGTAAGAACCTCTTTATTGTTATATGCTTCTTCTATTCTCTTGTTGCCTCTGTCAGCAGCCAGTCTCTTATATGTTAAGAGAACCTGTCCTTCCCCGTCGTTTACCTTAAGAACTTTCACTTCCATGGTATCACCCGGCTTAGCTACTGTGGTCAAATCCACATTAGGTTCATTGGTATATTCATTTCTTGTCAAAATACCGTCCGACTTATAACCGATATTAAGGATAATTTCTTCAGGCTTAACATCAATGACTGTACCTTCCACTACCTCTCCTGTATGTATTGTCTTTAATGATTCTTCCAACATTTGTTCAAAAGTTAATTCTGACATAATTTTGAACCTCCTCTATAATATTGTTGGGGGTGGAAGCCCCCGCAGTAATTCCCACTGAAACGGCCGTTTTAGGCAGTTCTAAATGCAAGTCTTCCAGTGTTTGTATAAAATATGTGGATGGGCACTTCTCACTACAGATTTCGTAAAGCTTCCCGGTATTGGAACTGTGCTTACCACCTATTATTATCATAGCATCAACGCTAGCTGCAATTTTGCCTGCTTCCGTCTGTCTTTCTTCTGTTGCATTACAGATAGTATTTACAACATTAACATTGTAACCTTTTTTCTGAAAAATTTCAACTAATTCTTTAAATTTGTTGTAGTTAAATGTCGTCTGGGATACAATACATACGGATTGTCCCTTATCCGGCACAAATATTTCTGCTTCCTGAACTGACTCAATCACGGTTGCGGGCGTAACAGACCAGCCCATAATGCCCTCTACCTCCGGATGTCCTGCATTGCCGATAATGACGATTTTTTTACCTTCCGTACTCTCTTTTTCCACAATTTTGTGAATTCTTTTTACAAAAGGGCAGGTGGCATCCACGCATTCAAGTCCTTTTTCTTCTATTAAATCATATATTTTTTTCGGCACACCGTGGGAGCGGATTACAATAGTTCCCTCTTTCAGTGCAGCAAGCTCCTCTTCCGTTTCTATTACGGAAACACCCTTTTCTTCCAAATCCTTAACAACCTCCTCATTATGGATAATGGGACCGAAGGTATATATTTTTTTATCGGAGCCCGTCTGCTCATATACCTTTTCAACAGCACGCTTTACGCCAAAACAAAATCCTGCACTTTTTGCGAGAACTACTTTCATAAACTACTCCTTACACAAACTCATAATTGTCTCAGCCACTTCATCAACCGTCATATCGGAAGAATCCACTAAAACGGCATCTTCTGCCTGACGAAGGGGTGAAATCTCACGGTTCATATCCTGTTCATCCCGCTTTATGATATCTTCCTCTATTTTGTCTATCTCACAGTTTTCCCCTTTTGCCATAAGCTCATCACAACGACGTTTCGCACGTACTTTCGCACTTGCCGTCAAATATACTTTTACATCGGCATCCGGCAATACACAGGTACCGATATCTCTTCCGTCCATTACTACATTTGTTTTAGCTGCAAGTTCTTTCTGCAATGCTGTAATACGTTCACGTACCTTAACATACTTACTGGTAGTTGATGCCATATTTCCCACTTCTTCCGTTCGAATCACACCATTTACATTTTTGCCGTTTAACAATACTATCTGTTCCCCATTTTCATAGCAAATGGCAATATCAGCCTCTACACATTTCTTTTCTACGGCAACCGCATCTTCCGCATCTACGCCTTCTATGAGAATAAAATATGCCATGGCACGGTACATGGCTCCCGTATCCACATAAATAAATCCTTTTTCTTTTGCCACTCTTTTGGCAATTGTACTCTTACCCGCACCGGCAGGTCCGTCTATTGCAATCTGATAGCTCATTTTTGTTTCTCCTGCATCTGATTTTTGTATTCTTTTTCCAATTTTAATCCTCTGCTGCACTTACGCCTGCCAGATAACCGGTAGACCATGCAATCTGCAGATTAAAGCCTCCCGTAACAGCATCTAAATCAAGTACTTCTCCCGCAAAATACAAATCCTTTACAAGCTTCGATTCCATGGTGGAAGGATTTACTTCTTTTACATGGACACCGCCCTGGGTTATGATAGCTTCTTTCAAATCCCGTGTTCCCGTTACCTGCATGGTCAGATTTTTGAGCAAATTCGCCAGTCCGGTTCTCTCTTCCCTGGTAATTTCATTCACCTTTTTTTCGGCGGAAATTTCGGATAACTTTATGATAACAGGTATCATCCCGGAAGGCAACAATCCGTCCAAACTGTTTTTAAACTGTTTGTTTTTATTTTCTTCAAAATCACGCAAAATACGTTTATCCAACTGTTCTTTTGTAAGAGCAGGCTTTAAATCGATACTTAATGTTACCGATTGTCCCCAATACTTTTTGACATAATGACTGCTCGCACTTAAAATAAGAGGACCGCTGACCCCGAAATGGGTAAACAGCATTTCTCCAAATCCCTCGTATATTTTCTTTTTGCCGCTTTGCAAAACAACTGACACATTTTTTAATGCCAGTCCCTGCATCTGCATGCACCAGCTTTCTTTAATTGTAAAAGGAACCAGTGCCGGCTTTATTTCTTTAATCGTATGACCTGTTTTTTTTGCGAAGGCATATCCGTCTCCGGTAGCACCTGTTGCTTCATAGGACTTGCCTCCGGTAGCAACAATCACCTTATCGGCATATATTTTACTTCCATCATAAAGCAGTACTCCTGTCACCTTCTGCCTGTCCTCTTCCTCAGACACAAGAAGTTCTTTCACCTTAGTGTGCAGGTGCACTTCCACATGCTCTTGTGCCATTTTGCGGTTTAACGCGGCAATCACGTCCGAAGAATGGTCCGATACAGGGAAAATCCGCTCTCCTCGCTCTTCCTTGCACTTACACCCTGCTTCCTCGAAAAAGCGGATAACTGCCTGATTATCCATCCGGTAAAAAGCACTGTACAAAAACTTGCCGTTACTGATTATATTATCAAAAAACTTTTCGCCTTCACAGGCATTCGTAATGTTACATCTGCCCTTACCGGTAATGAAAACTTTCTTTCCGGTCTTTTCATTCTGCTCAAGCAGTGTCACCGCTGCACCACGTTCTGCCGCAGCAACAGCCGCCATCATACCGGCTGCTCCCCCACCGATTATTATAATAGTCTTCATCCTTAAGAACGCTGCCTTTCTACTGTCATTCCTGTCAATTTTCGTCTGATTTCATAAGCGGATAATTCAACATCGGTTCTTCATCAATAAAGTTAATTTCATCATTTAAATAAACCTGGTAATTATTCCAAACCTCTTCCAAGGTCTCCAGATTATTTTTTACTGTCTCAGGCTGCTTTAAGCAAAGCGCTACTACCAGTGCATTAATTACACTTAAAGGTGCCACAAGAGAGTCTACGATGGAAACCATGTCACTTCTTGCAAGCAGATTACAGGAAGAGTATAAATTCATGGGCGAATGAATGCTGTCTGTAACAGTAATTACCTTTGCATTTCTGTCATTGGCAAATTCCATGGCTTTTAAGGTTCTCATGGAATATCTCGGGAAGCTGATGCCGATAATGGCATCTTTGGCTCCGATGCGGATCATCTGTTCAAACATTTCTGTTACACTTGTTGTTTTCACAAGCACAACATTGCCTCTTATCATATTTAAATAAAAATGTAAAAAATCAGCTAACGGTTCGCAGCTTCTCACGCCCACAAGATAAACCGTTTCTGCTTCCAGTATGATGTCCACCGCTGCTTCAAAGGCAACCGGATCCAAATTAACAAGCGTATCCTGTATCTTTTCAATATCAGCATTCAATACGGAATTTAAAATTTCAGACTGGGTACTTTTCCCATACTTGGCATCTATCTTCTGCATGGAATTAAGCTTATTTTTGACCCAGCCCTCCAAGGCCTTTTGAAATTCCGGATATCCGTCATAACCAAGCCCCGTTGCAAAACGTACCACGGTAGACTCGCTGACACCTACCGTCTCTCCAAGCTTTGCCGCAGTCATAAATACAGCCTGATCATAATGATCCGAAATATAAGCGGCAATTGCTTTATGGCCCTTACTCATTTTCATATATTTATCATTCATCCGAGTGATAATATCGTATTCCTGCTGTTCCATCCCTCTTCCTCTTTCTTTACCTGAATGCCTGATAAGAATCTTTTAACATTCCTACAGTCTCATCATCCGACAAATCATAATCTCCTGTAAGCGTCATACAGGCAGCCCCATGAATAAAAATCCACATCTTCATAAATAAGTTGCCCGCATCACGACATCCTTGGGAAGCGGCTGTCTGAATTTCCTTACTGACATACCCTTCGTTGCCGTTTACCAAATCATACATACTTCTTCCGAAGCGTTGCTCAGATAAAAAGATAAACTGAAATAATCTCTTATGTTCTTCCGCAAACTTGATATAAACAAATCCCAAATGCACAAACGGAGTAACCGTCACTCTTTGGAATTTTTGATAATATTCCTGAAAAAAATCACAAGCTTTTCCAAATAACTCTTCAATCAATTCCTCCATATTTTTGTAAATACGGAAAATCGGCTGTGTAGAGCACCCCGCCTTAGCCGCCAGTTTTCTGGCCGTCACCTGTTCTATGCCTTCTTCCTGCAAAATACAAAAAGCTGCATTTATAATGTCATCTCTGGTAATGGATTCTTTTCTTGCCATATGTGTCTTCTCCCTTTTGTCGCAATGTAATAACAACTGTTATCAGTTTATAATGTTTTTTATTTTATGTCAACAAGCAAAAAAAATTGACATTTATGCTTTTCGAAAGTATGCTTTTTTTATTCGTTGTTTTAGGAGGATTAAGACCAAATGGAATTTCAGATAAAAAAAGCAGAACCCGAACAATATGAAACTGTTATTTCACTTATTCGGAATGTACATGATACAATGCCTCAAAAAGAGTGGTTTATCATTGACAATGCAGATGATACCAAAATGATTTTAACAGCGGGTATCGGTACTGCATATATTGCCATTTGCCAGAACAATAAAGAAATTGCAGGAATACTCATAACTGTCATACCCGGAAATTCTCCCGACAATCTCGGAAAGGACATAGAACTCCCCAAACATGAATTAACAAAAGTTGTTCATATGGACTCTGTCGCTGTTCTGCCGGCTTATCGCGGTCATCATTTATACCAAAAATTAGTGCTTGCTGCTGAAGCAGATTTGGTTTCTTCCGGGTATCACTATCTTTGTTGCACTATTCATCCTGAAAATCAATACAGTATGAACAATGCCCATCTGCTTGGATATAAAGTCATGAAGGTCTGTGAAAAATACGGCAGATATTTACGGGCTGTTCTGATGAAAGAAATCTAACCCTGTCTTCTGGCTTTTTTTCTGTTATGTCCGTCTTCAAAAGTCTCCACTCCATCAAGGCTTTGTACAAATTTGGAAAACTGGCTGTATCCAAAATCTTTTACATTAAAATAGCTGTATTTTCCATGTACCAAATTACTCAATTCGCTGAAACCGATGCCGCTTTGACCGGATGACCAGATTACAGTTTTAACATACTCTCTGATTTCCTGTCTGGAATTTTCATTATCCTTTAAGGAAACGGTAATCACATTCTGATGCTTGTCTAAAAGAAACAGTCCCGAGTCTTCCACAAATCTGGAAAGCAGGCTGTAGCCATAGCTTCTTACGTCAAAATCAGGATACATATTTACCAAACGGTTACCAATTGCTGCAAGTTCTACGCTCTTGCCAGTATTTTCATACTCTGCGATAATATTTGTTATTGCAGAATAAATTACTTCCCTGCTGATAGTATTGTCCTGTTTTTCCTTATTTTCAGCGGTATCCTCCTGATTGCCAAGATTTTCAAGACTAATAAATCTGGTACAGGCAACACGAAAAGCACGAGGTGTTTTTTCTTCCCCCATGCCGATTACTTCCATACCAGACTCTCTTAAACGACTGGCCAAACGCGTAAAATCACTGTCGCTGGATACCACACAAAACCCTTCTATGTTTCCCGCATACAAAATATCCATGGCATCAATAATCAACGCGGAATCTGTTGCATTTTTCCCGACAGTATTGCTGAACTGCTGAATCGGAGTCAATGAATATTTAAGGAGTTTTTCTCTCCATTTTGCAGCATGGGTGCTGGTCCAGTCCCCATAGATTCTTTTGTAAGTAGTGATTCCATATGTAGAAAGTTCTTCCAGAATATCACCAATATATTTTGCTGAAATATTATCCGCATCAATTAAAAGTGCAAAACGCTTATTTTCCATTCCCTCTTCATCCCTATTAATTTTTTAGCAAGGCACAGCTTTGTCCGTAGCCGCCTGCGTGCCTCATTACGAATAAGTATAACACATAAAAAACCCCCGTACAAATCTTTTGTACGAGGGCTTCTTTACAATTTCTATTTGATATTAAACAGGATATGCTGCATTCTTTGTGTCAGCCTGTGTCATATCAACCTTTTCCTGCTGAGCCTGACGATATTTAAAGAAGTCAGTTGCTACCTGAGGGAATAATGCATAGGACAATACGTCTTCATCCTGCTGTTTCCATTCCTTCATTTCTGCCTCTAACTTATCCATTTCGTTTTCAAGTAAATCAGCGGGACGGCAAGTAATTCTTTCTTCACCGGGGATAACTTTGTCAATAACTTCCTGGCTCATAGGCTTAACTGTCTGTCCATATTCACCACGAAGAACTGCCTTAGTTTCCTTAGTTGCCATCTTATATCTTTCTCCCATAAGTACGTTAAATACAGCCTGTGTACCAACAATCTGTGAAGAAGGAGTAACAAGAGGGGGCTCACCTAAATCCTTACGAACTGCAGGAATTTCATTAAGTACGTCATAGTACTTATCTTCTGCATTCTGCTCTTTCAACTGGCTAACCATGTTGGAAAGCATACCACCGGGCACCTGATATAACAGTGTCTTAATATCAACACCCATAACCTTAGGATTGAGAAGTCCGCTAGCGATACACTCATCTCTGTAAGGTCTGAAGTAATCAGCGATTTCCGCAAGAATACCCTGATCATAACCTGTATCATAAGGAGTTCCCTTGAAAGTTTCGACCATAACTTCTGTAGCGGGCTGGGATGTACCAAGTGCAAAAGGTGAAATTGCACAGTCAATAACGTCAACACCTGCTTCTACAGCCTTAAGGTATGTCATACTTGCAACACCTGATGTGTAGTGTGTATGAAGCTGGATAGGAAGCTTCGTAGCTTCTTTCATAGCCTTAATTAACTCTGATGCTTTGTAAGGAACAAGAAGACCTGCCATATCCTTGATACAGATGGAATCTGCACCCATCTCTTCAATTTTCTTAGCCATATCTACCCAATATTCAAGGGTATAAGCATCACCTAAAGTATAGGAAAGTGCAACCTGGGCATGTCCTCTGCCTTCCTGAGCTTTAACTTTGTTTGTTGCGTTAACTGCTTCCTGTAAGTTTCTAAGGTCATTTAAGCAGTCAAAAATACGAATAATATCGATACCGTTTGCAATAGACTTCTCAACAAAGCTGTCCACAACGTCATCTGCGTAGGGTCTGTAACCTAAAATGTTCTGACCTCTGAAAAGCATCTGTAATTTTGTATTTTTAAATCCATCTCTTAACTTTCTGAGTCTCTCCCACGGATCTTCTTTTAAGAAACGAAGAGAAGCATCAAATGTTGCACCACCCCAGCATTCTACTGCGTGATAGCCAACTTTATCCATTTTTTCAACGATTGGAAGCATCATGTCGGTAGGCATTCTTGTTGCAATCAAAGACTGATGTGCATCACGAAGAACGGTTTCCATAATTCCAACCGGTTTTTTAACCTGATCTGCCATAATTTTATCCTCCTTAAAATATTAGAATATTCCAAATACAGCCATAAATGTACCGGCTACAACTGCTGTACCGATAACACCTGCCACGTTAGGTCCCATAGCGTGCATCAGCAGGAAATTGGTAGGATCTGCTTCTGCACCAACCTTCTGTGATACTCTCGCCGCCATAGGTACCGCAGACACACCTGCAGAACCGATAAGGGGATTAACACCGCCTTTGGTAGCGATACACATTAATTTACCAAACACTACACCTGCAGCGGTACCGAATGCAAACGCAACCAGACCAAGAGCAGTAATTTTTAATGTATCCGCATTCAGGAATGCTTCCGCACTTGTTGTAGCACCTACGGAAGTACCAAGTAAAATAACAACGATATACATAAGCGCATTGGAGGCTGTATCAACCAACTGTCTTACAACACCTGATTCCCTGAATAAGTTACCTAACATAAGCATACCAACAAGGGGAGCTGTTGTAGGAAGAATCATACAAACTACAATAGTAACAATGATAGGGAAAAGAATTTTTTCCAATTTGGATACAGGACGAAGCTGTCCCATCTTGATTTTTCTTTCTTTCTCAGTTGTAAGTAATCTCATGATAGGCGGCTGGATAATAGGAACCAGTGACATATAGGTATATGCCGCTACCGCGATAGGTCCAAGCAAAGCCGTCTGTCCTAATTTACCTGCAAGGAAAATGGATGTAGGACCATCAGCACCACCAATAATAGAGATTGCAGCTGCTGCTTTATCATTGAAGCCCAATGCAATTGCTCCGAAATACGCTGAAAAAATACCGAACTGCGCTGCAGCACCAAGTAAAAAGCTCTTAGGATTAGCAATCAACGGACCGAAATCAGTCATCGCACCGACACCCATGAAAATCAGGGACGGTAAGATTGCCCACTCATCTAAGAGATAAAAATAATACAGTAAACCACCCACTCCGTTAGGAGAATCTTCAATACTTACCATAATATCAGGATAAATATTTACGAGCAGCATACCAAATGCGATAGGCAAAAGCAAAAGCGGTTCAAATTCTTTTGCAATCGCAAGATAAAGGAATACACAAGCCACCACGATCATCAGATAGTTTCCCCAAGTCAGATTGAAGAACGCTGTCTGATGGACCAGGTTGTCCAGTGTAGATACAATATAGTCCATTTCTTTTTACCTCCTGTTGTTTTCTCAAGTATACATGTGGCGTAAATAATTCCGCATGTACTTATACTGTCTTAGTTCAGAGTTGCTAATAAAGCGCCTGCTTCAACAGAATCACCAACAGCTACATTAATACTTGCAACAGTACCGTCCTGAGGTGCAACAACGGGGATTTCCATCTTCATTGCTTCCAAAATAACAACAGCATCTCCTGCCTTAACTGCCTGACCAACACTTGCTTCAATTTTGAAAATCTTACCTGCTGCACCGGCTTCTACCTTAACGCTTCCTGCACTGCCTGCTGCTTTAGGAGCTGCAGCGGGTGCTGCCTTAGGTGCCGCAACGGGTGCTGCCTTGGGAGCTGCCACAGGTGCTACAGGTGCTGCCACGGGTGCTCCTGTAGTTACGCCTTCTTCTACTACTACATCATATACGTTTCCGTTAACGGTAATGGTATAATTTTTCATCATTAAATCCTCCTGTAATTTTACATTTACATTTCAATTTTAAAAAATATATTCTATTGCTCTGATTAAGCTCTGCTCCATTTATTGCCTGCACGCTTAATACTTCTAACTACAAAACCATCTGTGGAAGCTACACCTTCGCTGGCTGCGATTGCCGCCGAAATAACTGCCACCAATTCCAAATCATCAGATAATTCTTCTTTTTCAATAATCTGTGCAATTGTATTATCAACTGCTTCTGCTTTGACATCTTCCTTTACTGACTTCTTTGTAAACATAGCCTGAATCTTGGGAATAAATCCAAAACAGGAAATAATTACACTGATTAAAATAAGAACAGCAAATACGGTACCCATACCAAGTACTGTATTAAGGGCTGCTTTTTCCATTGTTTCACCAAAGGAGTAAATTACATTTACGGTAATACTGGAAGGAACACCATCTTCAACAACAATTTCTACAGTTGCATCACGCATTGAACCCTTTACCTTAGATGTAATTACACCTTCTGTTACATATCCATTTTCATCAACTTCCATGGTATTGGATACGACTTCTACATATTCCACATAACTACCCATATCTGCTGTTGCGCTTTCAAGGCTGTCAAATGCTGCAGAAATTACCTTACCATCAATACCGATTTGTTCAAAAGTTGCAATCACACTGTCTTCAGCATCTGCAACAACACCCTGATTGATGGTCTCTATCATACTCTGCGCAAAGCTAAACGCTTTTTCGTCGGAAAGATATGTTGTTTCTTCCGTTTGTCCACAAGCGGTCAGCCCGAACATACAGGTAATCATACCTAATACTAATAACCATTTTTTCATATTAAGTATCATCCTTTCTAAAC
>CAYWHY010000019.1:0-25517 GCA_964458255.1 uncultured Lachnospiraceae bacterium
GCTCTTTCCTCGATATAATCTTTCAAAGGAAATCCCCTCAGAATACTTTTTTACATTGTATGAAAGAATTTGAAAGGTTATACCATCTCATTGATGCACCGACTTTCAAATAAGCATCTTTTATATCATCATATCCCGTATTGCCTGATTAATTTGCATCTTATGACCAATAGCGTCACTATCCTTATCCGGAATTTCTCTAAATACCGCTCCCGGAATATGCTGTGCTATCAGTTCACCATATTCAAACGGATGACACATATCCCAATAAGCTCTGCATACCTCTTCCGCCATAGGCTTGTCCGTCCATGCGTTTCGGATGAGGAGCATCTTTTCTACCCGTTGCGGATATCTGACTGCTATATTCAGACAAACTGCTGCACCCATGGAAATCCCGGCAAAAACAGCCTTCTCTAAATGCAAATGGTCCAATAACGCAACAACATCATCGGCAAGATAATCAAAATCATATCGCTCCCAATTTACGCCGCTGTTTCCGTGCCCCTGTTGGTTGAGTGTAATTAACCGAACTTTCTCAACCGGTTCATAAACCGCATCAATCTGATTTATACCGCCTCCCAAGCCATGGAGAAATACCAGCGGTGCATCTTCTCCTGACACTTCGTATTCTAACAATATTCCATTGTGTGCAAAGGTTTCTTTCATTCCATAGCCCTCTTAAGGAATTCTACACTTTTTCCAATTTGCCCTTCCGAAAGTCCATGCAAAATTAACGCTCCCTGATAATCATATTGCCTGAGCAACCGGATATAGGTTTTATAATCCAGTTCACCTTCACCGGCAGCAACAAAAGACATATCCCCCAAAACGGACAAATCCTTCGCATGCGCCAAAACAATATCTTTTCCTAACATTTCAAAGGCTTCCTGCAGAATCTGCTTCATCTGTGGAATCTGCTCTTTACGGAACAAATTTGCACCATCCATTATAATCTTTAGATTAGCACTACCTACTGCATCCAGATAACGTCGCGCTTTATTCGGCGTACAGATAATATTGCTGACTTCCGTTTCCACCCCCAGGATAATATCATATTTCTGTGCATATTGAAGAATCTGCTCCGTGGACCGCATCAAATCATCCCATGCCGCATCTTTCAAATTATCCTCATGAAAAGCCCACTTGTTATTAGGATGTTTAGAACCGGTGCAGAGTGTGACAATAGGGATATCCAGATATTTGGCAATTTGACACTGTACTTCAAATTGTCTGCAACCCCGTTGACGTGCTTCCATATCCGGGTCAATCATATTAAATGTGCCGGAAAGTGCATCTAATGTGATATGATATTTCTGTACCAGCTTCCTGACTAAAAGCAATTTTTCCTCATCAAATACATTAGGCAACGTATCCATACCGGCAGAAGAAAGATTAAACTGCGTATGATAAATTCCCTGTTCACTCATACGTTGAAAAATTTCTTCCAAAGATATATTTTCGTAGGTTCTCGAAAAAATACCAATCTCCATATTAAAGCTCTCCTTTCACATCCTTCAGTTCAATCCATTTACCGCCCTGCTGCACCGACTGGTAGGTTGCAATCAGTGCCCGCATAACCATAATACCATCTTCTGCCGAAGCTCCGGTAATGGGTCCCCCATAAAGAATGCTATCTGCGAAGGCTTCCAGCTCCCTACGGTAAAACTGCCCATCAAAGGCTGCCGGAGAAACCGAGGTACAGGTTTCTTTGTCAAAGCACTCCACCTCAGAAGAACGGAATTCCCACGGATTATAGGTTTTGGCATAAATGGTTCCTCCCGTTCCGTATATTTCACAACCTTCATGCCACTTTTGGGCAATGGCAACAGTTAAATTAAGCGTCCCAATTGCTCCGCATGCAAAATTACAGTCAATCAGCCATGAATGCAATGACTCTCTATGTACATAACGTGCCGAAACACCGGTGATTGGTCCCATAAAATAAAGTGCTGTATCAAACAGATGACTCCCATGGCCCAAAAGATAGTAATGGTCCAAAACCTTTTTGGGATTTCCGGCAGGCTTTTTCATTTTTTCGCTGGAATATAGCACCGGCATCACATTATCAGTCAATGTGTAACGACCAATACTGTCGCAGTACCACCCCTTGTAAGTCGTGATTTGTCCCATTTTCTCATCTTTGAAGTGCTTAGCATATTGAAGCCCCTCATCAAAACGCTTCATATGACCAATCTGCAAAAACAGCCCTTTTTCGTCTGCAAGAGCTTTCAGTTCCTCGCACTCTTCAATAGAGACACCCATAGGTTTTTCCAACAATACATGCTTGCCTGCTTGTATTGCCTGCTTTGCACAAGGGACATGAAACTGATCACCAATACCAATAATGACTGCTTCCACAGACGAATCTGCCAGCATCCGGGCATAGTCTGTATAAATAATATCCGGTTCGTACATTGCCGCCATCTTATTCAGCAAGTCCTCGGCGACATCACAAATGGCATATAAATGAATGTTTTTTGCTTTCGTACTCCCTATCAAATGAGCGGCCTGGCAAATGATACCACAACCAAGAACACCAACATTTAAACAGTTCTCTTCTTTATTCACATTTGCTTTCATGGGATCCTCCTCTATCTGATTTATCTCGCATTCTGCGTAAACCGGCATCGCGGGAAACTACTGCATCCGTAAAACATTCCGAATTTCCCTTTACGTAAAAGCAGCTCTCTTCCGCATATGGGGCATTTTCTTACTGTCTCTTCCTCTGGTGTATTATCCTTCATAATTTTGCCCATTGCCTCATAACAAAGCTGATTCATCCTACAGTCACATAGTGCCCTGTGTGCTCCGTCCGTCATAATACCAAAGTGCTCCGATACATCCGTAAGCTTATGATGAGAAAGCTCGGGCAGGCATTTTCTTGCCATGTATAAGGTATCTATGTAATCGTTTTTTAGTTCCCTGCCCAAACAGTTCAGTGCCGCATCATACACAAAATTGGTATCAAAAGTATGAATGTTATGTCCTACCAAAACAGCATCTCCAATAAAGTTAAGAAATGCTTCCATTGCCTTCCCAATCTCCGGTGCATCCGCCACCATATCATCAGTAATTCCGTTTATGTCCGTTGCCGCCTTAGGAATCCGCCTTCCCGGATTTACCAATGTCGTAAATTCTTCCGTGACTTCATGGTTCGTTACCTTGATTGCAGATATTTCTATGATATCATCCGTTTCCTGATTGATACCTGTTGTCTCAAGATCGAATACAACATAATTTTCTATATATTTTGTCAAACGCTTTCCTTTGTTTCTTTTCATCTTATTCTTTCCTTTATCTGTGTTTTATATGATATTTATTATACGCCCCTCTCCTGTAAAAGTATATTACAAACTTTAGTTATAACTTGACTTATACACCACCTGTAGTATACTAAAAAACAGTCAGTTCGAAACCTTCCTGACCTATCCGCCTATCGCGGAGAAAAAACAAAACTACAGGAGAAAACATCATGAAAAATCAAAAAGAAACCAACGTAATACTGCTTGTTCAGGCAGCTATGATTGCTGCACTTTACGTAGTACTCACTTTTTTTGCCAACACACTTGGACTGGCGTCTTTTGTCATTCAGGTCCGTTTTTCAGAGGCACTTACCATTCTGCCTTACTTTACCTCTGCTGCCATACCGGGACTTTTTGTGGGCTGCCTTTTGTCCAATATTTTGACAGGCTGTGCCTTGCCTGATATTGTTTTCGGTTCACTGGCTACCTTAATTGGAGCAATTTTCACAAGGAAACTGCGTAAAAACAAATGGATGGCACCGATACCCCCTATTGTATCAAATGCCATCCTTGTTCCCTTTGTTCTGTTATATGCCTACGGCATAGGACCACTGTGGTTTTCCTTCGTGACCGTTACCATCGGCGAAATCATTTCCTGCGGCGTCCTTGGAATGATTCTGCTCTTTAGCCTGCAGAAATACGCAGGCCGGATATTTAATTATCCCTTGTAATTTTCACGTTCCCGCTGCCGGCCTGTGCCGAAATTTTGCACTCTGCGGCTGTGCCTACCGTGCCGCTTACCTGATTTCCTTTCTTATTATAGGAAATCATCTCATCAAAATCAGTGCTTATGTTTCCACTACCGGTCTGCACTTCTAAACCGAAGGATAGCTCCTTTGGTAACATCAATTTCACGTTGCCACTGCCGGTCTTAAGCTGCACATCTCCGGTAATCTCATCTGCTTCTACCTTAACATTACCGCTATTTGCAGTCATGGTTCCGCATCCTTTTATCTGCAATGCGTTAATATTTCCGCTGGATGCGGAAAGTTCAAATTTGCCGCTTGCATTTTCTACATCAATATTTCCGCTGTTCGTTGAAACAAGGATTTCTGCTGCTTCCAAATCCTGACATCTCACATTACCGCTGCTTGTTTTCAGATTTAAGGACTTCATCCCTTCCTTGGGCAGATAGACTTCAATTCTCTCTCCTATTTCGCCAAAGATTACGATGGTGGATACTTTTCCGCCTATGATGGATGCCTTGCCATCCTCTATTATGCATTTTGCATGCGCTTCCTCTTTATCACTGAGGAGATATTCTTTTATGACGATGGTATCTCTCTCTGAAGGATAAACTTTTACATTTTTACTGTTGTATATTACTTCAAGGTCACTTGCCTGTAATAACGGAATTTCTATTGTATTTCTAAGCTCTGCTTTTCCCATAAAAGCAACACTCACACCTGTATACTCCTTTGCCTTATTTGCCGATAAAATGCAGATAATAAAAATAATCGGAACCATGATTGCCGTTGCAATCATCATGCTTTTATTCCATTTCATCTGCATCACCCATTCCTTCCCGGTATTCCTCTTTGTCAAGGCGGCTGTTCCTAAGTCCCTGGAAGTAACTTATCAGCGAATAGTAAATCGGTATGGTTAAGAAGACAATCCAGCCGGGATGCCACATCATATAGAAGAAACCTAAACACAGATAAACGATTACCATTAATATCGAATAAGCAAAGTGATGGGGATTTCTCTTTTCGATTGCCTCAATCAAAGACTCCCAGATAGGAATCAGCAAAAATAAAAGCCATCCCGGATGCCATGCATTCCATACACATCCTATCGTAACATAAAGAACCACTATAATAAGTTCTACCGGAAAATGCGGCCGGTGTGAAAATATATGCTGCTTCTCTCCGTTTACGCAAACACCGTTCTTATCAATATGTACTTCGTCGCCTTTTTTCTCATTTACATGGATACCATCCCAGCCGACATGCACTTCTGCATCTTTATCCTTCACATGAACGCCCCTGAAACCTACATGAACATACTCTTCTTTATCATTGTCGCTCATGCAGCCTTCCTTTCCCCCTGCACCGTTGCCGTTTCCCGAATATTCTGTTTCCGCTTCTTTCTCCGGCATGGGAATTTCCTCTTCCGTACTAAGAAGCTCATCTAATGACACCCCGTAAAGTCTTGCCAATAAAATTAAATTATCGGTATCGGGGGATGCCTCCGCACGCTCCCACTTACTGACCGCCTGTCTGCTAATACCAAGTTTCTCTGCTAAAGCTTCCTGAGACAAGTTATTACTCTTTCTTAAGTTCACAAGTCTGTTTGCTATTTCAATGTTCATTTTCTCCTCACATTCCGCACCTCATTTTTGATGCGACTTTTCTTTTTTGTTTTTGAGCCATCTCATGAGCAAATTATACAAATCCGACCTTGGTTGCACTACCAATTCTGGTTTGAAATTAGAGCAACTATTGGTTGCACAAGCCAAAAACGCCGTTTTTCGGCGTTTTCCGGAATATTAAATATTTATTTTTTACGAGTCTGTCCTGATGTAAGTAATGAATCTGTTTCCATTCTGCTCAAACAGTTCTGCCGAGTCATTCATACCCATTTTATAAACACTTCCCGTCTCGGGATTCATAAGCACCGTATTTTTTTCATTAAAGCCTATCAAAAGTACAGCAGAGCCATCCTCCAACATTACCAGAACGGGAATATCTTGGTTTACATAATACAAAACTGCATCCAGCTTACAATCTGTTAAATCCAGAATCTGACAATTATCCATATTGTTTTCCAGAATACTAAATACCGTCTCACCCTGTTCTAGCATATATTGTGTATTTCTACTAATCCCTTCAAACGAAAGTATAGCATCAAGACAAACAGACAAAGAGCTTTTCTCTTCCGTCACTGTTTCTCCCGTAATCGCCATAATCTGGTTTTTGATGCTCCTGTTTCCTTTCAGCCAGACATAATCACCTGCATCATTGACAACTACTCCCGACAATTCATAAGCAAGATTTACGGCATTTCCTTCATCCATGAAAATACCTTCCACACCCTTTTGTCCATAAACATAATATCTTTCGTATTCCACGTCAGGCTCTTCAATTACAATATTTCTTCCCCCTTCAAAAAGCACTTCCTTAGGAGTTAACAGCTTCATGGAATCCTTTTCAATTTCATCTTTTAATGCAATTTGCGTTACCTTCTCATAGATATCGATTGCCGCAATCTCGATATTATTTTGCATTCCTTCTTCCACTTCCGCATTCATAATATGGTCATCAATTATTTCCACATATTCTCCGTCATCATTTTTTTGCACGCGCTTTAAAATTATCTGATTTTCCGAAACACTTCCTTCTGTAATATATATATTTTCCTGACAATATTCCTTTAGTACCCCCTCTGTTTCATTCTGAATTCTAACACAATACATAGGAAAAACAAGATTTCCCGTTTTATCTCTTATAATGTCTTTTTCCTTTGCAATACCATATATTAAATCCTCTCCCATGAACCCGATGGGAGATACGACTTCTGCGTATCCGGCCTTAATCTGTGTCTGTTTGCCGGTATTCAGATTCATAAGTACCAGTTCTTTACTGCCATATGGCTGACTTTCCTTCTGCCATACCACCATGAGATTACTATCGGATACCTGATAGCTTCCCTCCGCAAGGTCTGTCGCCACTGCCTCGCAGGAACGGTTTACAGCACTGATGCCGTAAATCACATTATCAAGCATAAGATAAAACGTTCCATTTTTGTTAATGTAAGAAAGACGTTCCATCTCCTTCAAAAGCATATCCGGCGATTTATAATATGGCACATAAAATAATTCTTCCGTGGTATTTACTGCACTGTCGTAAAAGCAAACAGAAATTCCCGTTTTGCCTTCATGACGTCCCCGATTCATATAGCCATATACTATAAAGGTTACATTTCCGGTCTCATCTACCGTCAGAATATCTATTTTATGCCTATCATACAAAGTTCTTTCATCTATGTTTTCCTTATCATAAAATCCGAACAAATATGCCATTTTATGATCTGCCACGTTATAACTGTATAATCTGTTTCCTATCACAAAAGCGACTACATTTCCACCATCACTTTCTGTAAGCGGTACATTCGCACCCGTAATTCCCAGATAAATTTTGTTATTAGTGTATACTTCCGCATTATCATCAAAAAGCCTGTTCATGGTCCTTTCAAAATCAAGAAGATACATTCTCTCTTCTGTATACCGAATACGGTAAAATTCTTCTACCTGGTAATATCCCGTACCGGTTGCCTCCTCTACAGAAACATAATATTTTAAAACAAAGTTTCCTGTATGGGATGCCAGTTCCCTGATAAATATCTCAGGTTCCTTTACCTTCTTCACGGTAAGGTCACCCCATGTGACCTGATGAAAGCTACTGTGAATGTTTACCTTACCAAAAGTCGTATTATCGCCTTCGGAATCAGATTCCAAATACTTTGTCAGTTCTTCTGCCTGTTCCTTATCAAAGGTCTTATTGGAAAAGTCCACTACATAATCAAGTTTCTCTGCAATATGATAGTCTTCTGTCCAGATTATTCTGGTATAATAGCGAATCGTTTCGCCATCTTCGGTAGTCAGAAGCAGCACTATCACATACTCCGTGTTACTTTCAATTAAATCTTTCAGGGCAAAAGTGACCTGAATTTTGTCATCCTTCTGTGAAAACTCTTCTATGGCAGTATCTTCAATAAGGCGGCTACCGTCAATACTTCTGACCTCAAAGGAAATATCGGTAATCCTTCTGCCGTAGCAGTCTATCTTCACAGTCATTTTTCTGCCTGAGGCAAGTGGTGTAATACACTCTCGCATATAGTTTACTTTCATCTGCTCCACATAGCCATGCATTTCGTTCACGTCACGTCCCGCATAAGATGCGGTAACTACCGGCAGAGTTGCCTCAGCCATCTCCACTGTCATATCCGTGTTGCCTTTATTCATAATTTCACTGATTATGAAAAGCGATGCCACAAAAACAAGAATCAGTATGGTCACTTTCAGTATTATTTTTTTCATTTTGACAACCTCTAATCAAGTAATTTCAGTAAAGTAGGCTCTATATGGAAAAAGTCTGTCACAGTTCGCACATTGCTCTTTTCTTTCTTAGCCTTTTTTACGGCTCTTATCAATATATTTTTAGGAGTATGTTCCATAGTAATAAATTCCAAAATCTGTGTCTCATACCCCTGCTCCTCAAGCAGATTTGCCCGTATGGCATCTGTCAAAAGGGCAGACATTCTCTCCTTGATCAAACCATATTTCAGTACCGGAGCAAGCACATCACTTTCAATCTGCTTATTCACCTCATGCTGACAACAAGGCACAGAAAAAATCACCTTTGCCTTCCAATCAACCGCTTTCTTAAGTGCATAATCCGTCGCCGTATCACATGCGTGAAGTGTCACTACCATATCCACATCACCATTGCCTTCAAACTGTGCAATGTCGCCATGCAAAAAGTGCAGCTTGTCATAACCATATTTTTCAGAAAGTGCGTTACAATGTGCAATCACATCCGCTTTAAGATCAAGCCCGGTAATTAGCGTATCATAGCCTTTAAGCTCATGTAAATAATAATAAAGTGCAAAAGTAAGATAAGACTTGCCGCAGCCGAAATCAATAATATGAATACACTTGTCCTTATCAAAAACAGGTAAAACATCCTCCACAAATTCCAGATACCTGTTAATCTGCCTGAACTTGTCATATTGTGCCTTTACAATTTTCCCTTCCCCGGTTTGTACACCCAAATCAACCAGAAACGGAACCATGATTCCTTCTTCTAATATATATCGTTTCGTTCGATTATGAGAAAGATTCGGCCGTATGCCGGCTTTTTCATCCGACGACATTTTTTTTCGGGATGTTTTCACTGTCATCTTACCTTTTTTACTTACCAGTGCTGTTATTTTTAAAGAAATTCCCTCTGCCTCCAATTGCTTAAAATTCTGCTCCATGTAAGACAGTATTTTCAAGATTACTGTCTGCTTATCCAGATTTTCATGATAAACTTTTGTGTCCATAGAAACCGTCTCCTGAAAAAGAAGCTGCTCCTTTAGAAGTACCGGTCTTATTTTTACTTTAAAGGGACCGCCCTTTGCACGAGGATTACTGATAATGATTTGATATAATTTCTCATCTATTATTTCTTCTAAATATTTCCTTAATTCTTCCACAATATTCTCCCGCAATCCTTCAAACATAAAATATAGTCATAACAAAACGTCATGACTATATTTTACTTACTTATATCTAAAATCACAACTAAAACTTTAAAATCCCCTGTCCACGGTTATGTCTTCTCTTATATATCTCATAAAACAACAGAATCTGAATCATATCACCCATCCACTCCCACTTTTCGGGTGGTACGTCTTCTTCTTTTTTCTGCTCCTCGCCTTTTATCCTGTCCAAAATATCCATGGAAAGCTTATACAATTGCCATCTGTCCGGATATTCATCGTATATCAGACTTCCTTCATAATCTATTTTATCCAGAATGGAGGCTATGATCTTCTGATATCTTTTGGCTTCCGCAGGATACATCTGCTGCAGATATTCAAGATCACGTGTAATGGTATCCTCCTCCTGATAATACATGGGAAGCGGATATGTCATATAAAAAGGCAGAATTTTTCGTTCATACATTTGCTTAAACTCTTCCCCTTATTTCTTTTTACACTTATCATATGCATATTCTGACATATTCGTACCACATATCTTAGTATGATTATTCCATTTGGATAATCAAAGGGCAAGTATCATCTACCTGCCCCTTGCCATTCCTTCTTTTACTTAAGTATCTCTATTCGTGCCATCGCACGAAGAAGTGCGGTCTGTGCACGAAGGACATCTGTCTCCGGTGTTTTTGAGTGCAATCTTTCTTCTGCCCTTTCTCTTGCCCGGTGAGCACGTTCTTCGTCAATTTCCTCCGGCCACTCAATAATTTCTGCCAGAATAATCACTTCATCCTGCAAAATTTCAGCAAATCCCGCATGCAATGCAGCTTCCTTTTGTCCTTCCTCTTCCGTAATGGTAAGAATACCCGGACTGATAATTACAGTAGTCGGCACATGTTTCTTTAAAATACCGATTTCACCTTCTGTGGTGTTAAATTCCACCATAGAAACTTCTCCCTCATAAAATACCCTGTCGGGAGTGATAATTTTAAGTAAAAATAAATTATTATCTGCCATTTAGTTTCCCCCGTTCTTATTTTACGCGGGCAAGTACATCATCAATGCTGCCGGCATTTAAGAAATAGCTTTCCGGAATATCATCATGCTTACCTTCCAGAATTTCTTTAAATCCACGGATTGTCTCGGCAATCGGCACATACTTACCGGGGAGTCCGGTAAACTGTCCTGCTACGAAGAAAGGCTGTGATAAAAATCTCTGCACCTTTCTTGCACGGGATACCACCTGCTTGTCGCTTTCGGATAATTCATCCATACCTAAAATTGCGATGATATCCTGTAATTCTTTGTACTTCTGTAAAATTTCCTGTACTCCTCTGGCAACCTGATAGTGCTCTTCACCAACAATTCTAGGGTCCAGAATACGGGATGTCGATTCAAGCGGATCTACTGCCGGATAAATACCAAGCTCCACAATAGAACGTGATAATACCGTCGTAGCGTCCAAATGTGCAAAGGTTGTGGCAGGAGCAGGGTCAGTTAAGTCATCCGCAGGTACATAAACAGCCTGTACGGAAGTAATAGAACCACTCTTCGTAGATGTAATACGCTCCTGCAATGCACCCATTTCTGTCTGCAGCGTAGGCTGATAACCAACTGCAGAGGGCATACGTCCCAAAAGTGCAGATACTTCGGAGCCCGCCTGTGTAAAACGGAAAATATTGTCAATGAAAAGAAGTACATCCTTACCACCCTTATCACGAAAATACTCAGCCATGGTAAGTCCTGTAAGACCCACACGCATTCTCGCTCCGGGGGGCTCATTCATCTGACCGAATACCATGGTGGTCTTATCAATAACACCCGATTCCATCATTTCATGGTAAAGGTCATTTCCTTCCCTGGTTCTTTCTCCAACACCGGTAAATACGGAATATCCACCGTGTTCTGTTGCAATGTTTCTAATCAATTCCTGAATAAGTACGGTTTTACCTACACCGGCACCACCGAACAAACCGATTTTACCACCCTTCTGGTAAGGACACAGAAGATCAACGACCTTGATACCTGTTTCTAAAAGTTCCTGCCGGGTAGACTGCTCTACAAATTCCGGTGCCGGTCTGTGAATCGGCTCTATACTTACTCCCTTCGGAGCAGGCTTATTGTCAATGGGCTCACCAAGTACGTTAAATATACGTCCCAGTGTATCTTCTCCAACAGGGACACTGATAGGAGCACCTGTTGCGATTGCATCCATTCCTCTTACCAGTCCGTCAGTAGAACCCATGGCAATACATCTTACAGTATCATCACCAAGATGCTGTGCTACCTCTACCACAAGCTGTCCTCCATCCTTTACGGGAATTTTTACAGCTTCATTGATTTCAGGCAGTCTGCCACTAAACTTAATATCTAGCACAGCGCCGATAATCTGGGTGATTTTACCGATATTTTTATTGGTATTTAAATCTGCCATCTTTCCCTCTTTCTGCCAGACAATCTCATTATGAAATTGCGTTGGCTCCTGCTATAATTTCGGTTAACTCCTGCGTAATGGAACCCTGACGGGCTCTGTTATAAAGCAGTGTCAAATCTTCGATCATTTCTTCTGCATTGCCGGTAGCGGAATCCATTGCCTGCATTCTGGCTCCGTTTTCGCTTGCCGCTGCCTCTATCATACCACCATAAATCAGGCTGGTAATATATTTAGGTATAATCAAATCCAAAGCTTCTTCATCCTCAGGCTCGAAGTTCATCAGTACCTTATCCTCTGCACTCTCACTGTCTGTTTCTTCCTGCTTTGCGTTTATTTCCACCGGGAGAAGCTTTAACAGGGTAGGAATATGCACCACCGTATTCTTAAATGCGGTATAGGCAAGGTAAATTTCACTGATTTCCCCTTTTGCAAAGGCTTCCAATACTTCCCTGCTGACAGTCATTGCATCAACGTAAACGGGTTCTTCAATCATATCAGAATAATCAGCTTTTATTTCATAATGCTTCTGCAGGGCTTCTTTTCCCTTTTTACCAATTGCATAAATGCATAAATCCTCATCTGCCAACTCACCTCTCGTAATCAGCTTGATTACATTGGAATTATATCCACCTGCCAGACCTCTGTTAGAGGTAACAACAATAACTGCTTTTTTTCCCTCTGCTCCTGCTTTCAAAAATTTGTGCTCCAAATTTCCGGTTCTTGCAAGAATAGACTGCACTGTGCTGTACATACAGCGGAAATAATCCTGTGAGCTTTCTGCATTTGCTTTTGCTCTCTGCAACTTAACAGTAGAAACAAGCTTCATGGCTTTAGTAATCTGCTGGGTGCTTTGGATACTGCCCTTGCGTCGTTTTATGTCTCTCATTGAGGCCATAGCATCACCTTTTTGCCTTTCTGCTGTTTATTTGAACTGTCCCTTAAACTCTGCAATCGCCTGTTTTAAGGTTTCTTCCGTTGCATCGGAAATCACCTTTTCTTGTGCGATAGCGGAAGGTATCTGGGGATATTTAGTATCCAGAAATTCAAAGAATTCTTCTTCAAATCTGGTAATATCTTCAGTAGGAATATCCAACAAATACTTGCCTGTAACAGCATAGATAATAATAATCTGATACTGTACCGGCATGGGTTTATACTGAGGTTGCTTTAATACTTCTTTAATTCTTTCACCCTGTGCAAGCTTTTCTTTGGTATCTGCATCCAATTCAGAACCAAACTGTGCAAATGCCGCAAGCTCCCTGTACTGGGCAAGCTCTACACGGATAGGTGCTGCAATCTTCTTCATCGCCTTAATCTGTGCCGCACCACCTACTCTTGATACAGAAAGACCGGCATTAACGGCAGGGCGGAAACCCGAGTTAAACATTTCTGTTTCCAAATAAATCTGTCCGTCTGTAATGGAAATAACATTTGTCGGAATATACGCTGAAACATCACCTGCCTGTGTCTCAATAATGGGAAGTGCTGTCAGGGAACCGCCGCCGTATTCATCGCTCATGCGGGCTGCTCTTTCCAAAAGTCTGGAATGGAGATAGAATACATCACCGGGATAAGCTTCACGTCCGGGGGGTCTCTTTAAAAGCAGGGAAAGTGTACGATAAGCAGCAGCATGCTTGCTCAAATCGTCATAAACAACAAGCACATCCTCTCCGTTTTCCATCCACTCTTCACCGATTGCGCAACCCGAATAAGGGGCAATATACTGAAGAGGTGCCAATTCACTGGCAGCAGCCACCACTACGGTTGTATAAGCAAGTGCACCTGCTTCTTCCAATGTCTTTACAATAGAAGCAACAGTGGAAGCCTTTTGCCCGATGGCTACATAAATACATTTTACTCCCTGCCCTTTCTGATTAATTATGGTATCAATGGCGATAGCGGTTTTCCCTGTCTGTCTGTCACCGATAATAAGTTCTCTCTGGCCTCTTCCGATAGGCACCATGGAGTCAATCGCCTTAATACCTGTCTGAAGGGGTGTATCAACTGATTTTCTTGTGATAACACCGGATGCCACTCTTTCAATTTTCCGGTACTTATCTGTCTGGATGGGACCTTTGCCGTCAATAGGCTGACCAAGGGCGTTTACAACACGTCCAAGCATCACATCACCTGCCGGGACTTCCACTACACGGCCTGTTGTTTTAACAGTATCGCCTTCGTTAATATTCTTCCGGTTTCCGAGAAGTACGGCACCGACATTATCCTCTTCCAGATTAAGGACCATACCGTATACCTCTCCGGGAAACTCAAGAAGCTCTCCCTGCATTGCGTTTTCCAGACCATGTACACGGGCAATACCGTCGGCAACCTGAATAACGGTACCAACGTCTGATACTTCAAGCTCTGAAGCATATCTCTTAATCTGCTCTTTAATCACAGAACTGATTTCTTCCGGTCTCAAATTCATGGTTCTTACGCACCTTTCTTTTTTCGTTACTATCATCAATGTCATATGACACCTGTTTTTTATGAAAGCTGTACTTTAAGCAGCTCTTTCTGCAATTCTGTCAGTTTTGTTCTGACACTGCCGTCTACTATCCTGTCACCGATGCGGATGACTATGCCACCTATCAGACTTTCATCTGTCTGATAATGCATTTCCATCTTCTGATATGACGTGGTAGAAAGCAGTTTTTCTTCTATTTCTTTTTTCTTTGCTTCGCTTAATTCACCGGCTGTAGTGACATAGACGGTTCCGATTCCTTTAAGCTTTTTAATTTCAGCGATGAAATAGTCTAAAATAGCATCCATTTCATCATATCTTCCCTTGCTCACCACAAGGTTCATAAAACCTAAAAGCTCACCTGATATCCGCCCCTCAAATACCTCTTTCAGTATAACGGTCTTTTCTTCCTTTAGGATTTGAGGGTGCGTCATCAGTTTCCTGAAATCGGGATTGGTATCAAGCAGGTCTTTTAACTCGCACACCTCACTTAATAATTCATCTGCCTTACCTTCTTCTACTGCCAGTTCATACAAAGCTTCTCCATATGTTGCACTTACCAGCTTTGCCATGTACCTTCACCTATTTCCTTTAAAGTTTCATCTACCAGACTCTCCTGAACAGTTGTATCAATGGATGCTTTTACTACCTTACCGGCCATCATGGAGGCAAGTACAATCATCTCACGCTTCATATCATCAGCAGCCTTCTGCTTTTCAAGCTGTGCTTCCGTTCTCGCATGCTCAATAATTCTTGCTGCTTCTTCCTTCGCCTGTGCAACTATCCTGTTCTCATTTGCAAGAGCCCTGGTTCTGGCATCACTTAATATTTCCTCTGCTTCCCTGTTGATGTTCTTCAGTTTTTCATCATACTGCTCTTTCAGTTTGGCGGCATCTTCCATGTCCTTTGCCGCACTGTCAAGCTCTCCCTTAATTTTCTCCTGTCTGTTCTGTAGCAATGCTCTGACAGGATTAAACAGAAAATAGGATGCTATCAGAAAAAGAGTAAAAACTGCGATAATCATCAACCCTGCATCTGCAAGCAACTGCAAATCGAGGTCAAACACTCTGGGTTCCATTCGCGAGTCTCCTTTCTTTTATAATCGGTACTCCTATCTTGTCAGAGGCTGAACGAATAACAGAATGATACCAATAAGCAAACCGTAAAGACCTGTTGTTTCCGCAACAGCCTGTCCAAGTAACATGGTAGAAGTGATTTCCGATTTTGCGCCGGGATTTCTTCCCACTGCTGCTGCTGCATGTCCTGCTGCGATACCCTGACCTACACCGGGTCCGATACCCGCGATAAGTGCAAGGCCTGCACCGATTGCTGAACATCCTAAAATAAAGTTTTCATTAAATTCCATTTTTCTTTCCTCCTTAAATTGAGTTTAGTGATATTGAAAATAAATAATTTCTATGGTTCTCCGTCACCGCATGCATCTGCGATATACGTCATTGTCAGCATACAGAATACATATGTCTGAATTGCTCCCGAGAATAAATCAAAATATACATGAAGTGCTGCCGGCCATACAATGGCAATTTTGTTAAGCAATGTATAAATCAGTGCCATAATCGCCGTTCCCGACAGAATGTTTGCGAACAAACGAAGCGACAACGAAACCGGAACCGCCAGATTCCCAATAATATTAATCGGTGCCCAAATCGGCCACGGGTCGCAAAGTCCTTTGAGCACGCCTGATAGCTTTTGATACTTCAATTCATTATATCGGATCAGCGTAAATGACATAAGAGCCATTGCCAGCGTTACACCGTAGTCTGCTGTAGGCGGTCTTAGGCCAAACAGACCTGAAATATTACTGATAAAAATAAACATAAACAGTGTTCCAATATAATTGCGGAACCGCACTGCTTGTTTTCCCATAACACCTTCCACTATTCCGTCCAGTTTTTCCACCAGAAGCTCCAGCACATTCTGAAAAGCACCCGGTACTTCCGTTGCATGTTTAGCAGCTTTTCCTGCAGCAATACAGAACCCTGCAATCACCAGCATCACTATCAGCACACATACATGCGTTGTGGTAATCCATAGCGTCTGCCCAAACAACTCATAGGAGAATATACCGTGTATCATAAAATCCACTTCTGCACCTTGAGATAACAATATCCCCTGTCCCATATTTTCACCTCCTTATTCCTGACTTTCGTCAGGTTCTTCTATTAACGGAGGAAGTATCTCTTCCCCATAAATCCATCTGCTTATATTTTTCATAAACGGTTGCATGTAAGCAGCCATCTTTAAGCCCATCATACCAAGAAACACGGCCAATGGATTTCCTGCCTTTGTCATTACAGTCAGAATAATAACCATCACGTAAAGCAGATAACGAATTGCATTTTGTCTGCCCAGATAGCCTGTAGCACTCTTCTCATCCAAATCGAGGCCTTTATCAAGCGCATACCACATATGAAAGACTCCCACGGCTGCCGTGACGATGCCAATCCATAACCCCGTGCTGTAAGCATTTTTATCCTCTGCAAAGAACACAAAGAACTGACAGGCTGCCCCAAAGAACAGAATTCCCACTTCCATCTCAAACAGAGTTCTGTTTATCCTGTCACTTATTATCTTCTTCATAACTGTTTTCCTTCATTCCCGTTTTTTGCGTTTTTCTCCCCCGATGCGAGTAAACCTGCGAATTAACAGGCTTATCAAAAATCTTCTTTGCAAAACGGTAACAATTGCGCCCACCTGCCGCTGCACCCACAAAAAAAAGGATTATAACAAGATAGGATGTACCTAATTTTTTATCGAGAAAAATTCCTGCAAAAGAACATAACAGGACCGGTACCACCATGTTAATACCGAACTGACTAATCATCATAAGAGACTCAAAAACATTCCGATTGAACTGAAACACTCCGCTCTCCCCCCAATGCCTTTTTCTCAATAATAGTAATTTACAATTACTTACTAATTATACCTATTTTTTACAATTATGTCTAGGAAAAGATACACACAATAAAATCGAAAAAACAAAGCGTTTGACATTGACTTTCCCCTATAATCACGATAAGATTTTAAAAAGCACTTTTTTAAACCGTTTTCCAGTTAGGAGAATTTTTATGACAAATCCCATTTTATATCGCAGACGGATTATTCCCGATGAATGTGTGTTATTGAAAGATGATGTGATTGTGTCCTGTGATGAAAAGATAATTGTCACCACATGGAATGCACTTCGTCCCAAAAAAGATTTGCATCACGGTGCATCCTGCTACTTTTTGAAAGAAGGGTATAAAGTCAGTAAATTCTGCCGTGAAGACAGTTCTCTGCTTTACTGGTACTGCGACATTGTTGATTATGATTATGACCCTCTAAATAACCGCCTGATGGTAACTGATCTTTTGGCAGATGTCATTATTTATCCGGATGGCTTTGTGAAAGTGGTAGATCTGGATGAACTGGTAACAGCAGTTGAGTCACGTTCCATTTCGTTAGATACATTAAAATCAGGATTAAACAAATTGGACAAACTATTAAAAATAATTTATGCGGGAGAGTTTTCGTCCCTCACCGCACAAATTCAAAATATATAACCTTATTTTACCGTTCTTTAATAAAAAATATGTCCACCTATCTGAATTCCTGTCAGTCCCTCAATAGGCGTTCTGAAAAACAGGCAGTCACCCACTGTCGTAGCTCCTTTCATTGCTTCGTCCGCCGCCTTATAGCATGCCGGCGTCGCACGATCCTCTGCAAGTGCCAAAGCAAGACGTCCGCTTGCTACCGGAGAAAACTGTTTGTTCTGATAAATAACCCCTACTACGGTATCGGGAAATACAGAGCTCATTACCCGATTCATAACTACAGCTCCTACTGCTACCTGTCCCTCAAACGGCTGATTGCCCGCCTCACAATAAATCAGATTGGCAAGCAGATATCTGTCGCTGTCTGCAAATTCAATTTCAGAGATATCACGCCAGCTTGACATAGCTGCCAAGGCTGACAGCCTTTTTTCCTCTTCTAACTGCTTTTGTAAAGCTTCAATATTGCTCTGTTGTTCCCTGATTTGCATTTCATAAGCAACCATTTCTTTTTCCGTCTTGGCAATTTCATTTTCATAATCCGAAATTTTCCCGGATGTCTGACTGACCAGTCCTGCCACACGGCTTTGTTGTGCTTCTGCCTCTATCTTTGCATTATCAAGTTCCTTTTTCTCAGCAAGCAGGCTTTCTTCCTTCTCCACAATCTCATCTCTCGTTTTCTGATAAAGGACAAGCTGTTCCCGGTCATACGCATACAGCTGTTCGATATAATCCGCTTTATTTAGTGATTGTGAAAAGCCACCACCCCCGAAGTACATCTCAATCGTCAGATAATCTTTTTTTTCGTACATAAACTGAATACGCTTCTTCATAGCAGCATATTGTGCTTTCTCTACCGCTTTTGCTTCTTCCAGTTCCAGTTCGGTCTGCACAATTTCTTCCTTTTTTTGAATGATTTGCATTTCCAGTTCCGCCAGATTATTACTTACCTGCGTTAATTCGCTGTTCAAACTATTAAGCTGTCCTATAAGACCTTCGTTGGTTGTCTTCAGCCCCGTGAGTTCTTCCTGTGCCTGTCCCAATGCCTCTTCGGTTTTTTCTTTCTCTTCCTTAGCCTGATTTAATTTCTCTTCCGTTTCTTTTACATCTGCATAAACAGTTGTGGGAATGATGCATATCAGCAGAGCCACCGTCATTCCTATGGCAACCCACTGCCTTTCTGCTCCCTTCATCCTCTTCACCTGCCTTTTTGTATCTTACATTTAAGGTTCTATCTTCCCAATTCTTCTAACATGATTTTCCCCTTCAGAAAACTCCGTATCCAAAAATGTATCTACAATTTCTAATGCCAGATTTTTACCTGTAAATCCGCCCCCCAGTGCCAGCATATTTGCATCATTGTGCAATCTTGTCATTTTTGCAAGGTAGGGATCCGCACAAAGTGCACAGCGAATACCTTTTACCTTATTTGCCACAATGGAAATTCCGATACCTGTAGTACAAACAACTATTCCCTTGTCACATTCTCCGCTTGCAACGGCTTCTGCCGCAGCACGCCCAAATTCCGGATAATCACAGGAATTCTTGTCAAAGCAGCCATAATCCCTGCACGAAAAGCCTCTTTCCTTTAAGTGTTCCATAACCTGTATTTTAAGGTCATATCCGCCATGATCACTTCCTAATGCTATCATTATTAATCCTCCCTGCCCCTAATTCACACTCTTCCATTTTTATCACATGATGCCCTGCTGCCTTCAAAAGTCTGTTCATGATAGCCTGTCCGATTCCGGGACCATCAAAAGACTCAGCAAATATTTTCTGCACACCGGCATCATCAAACTCGCGCAAAACACGAAACAAATGTCTCGCAATTGCCTCCTCGTCATTGCGTTTTCCTAAACTTTTTATCACATCGCCAAGGTAACTTTTCTCTGTTTCCTCAGTAGCAATGACACCCGTTTTAATCCCTTTGGTCTTTTGTTCTTTGATTTGCTCGTTAATATAGTTAACTACTGCCTGTGACTCTCCTTCCACAATTGCAAGGCTGCCCCTTGGCGCATAATGTCTGTATTTCATACCGGGAGCTTTTGGTGCTTCCTTTGAGTCCGCTGTAAGGAGTGTTTTGTCAATGTCTACTTCACCCACTGTTTCCCTAAGCATCTCTTCTGTAATATATCCGGGCCTTAAAATCATTGGCTGCTTTCCGGTCAAATCAATAATCGTGGACTCCAGACCAATATTGACTTCTCCACCATCAATAATCATATCTGCACAGCCGTCCAAATCCTCAATCACATACTTAGCAACTGTAGGACTTGGTCTCCCCGAGCGATTGGCACTGGGTGCAGCCACATATCCTCCTGCCGCATCAATCAATGCCCTTGCCGTTCTGTGGGACGGCATCCTGACCGCCACCGTCTCAAGTCCTCCCGTAGTTGCCATTGGCACCTCATCCGATTTATGAAAAATCATGGTAAGGGGACCCGGCCAGTATTTTTCTGCAAGCAGGTATGCTTCTTTAGGAATTTCTCTTACAATCCTTTTCAGTGCATCCATATTCGTAATATGCACAATCAGCGGATTGTCCGAAGGACGCCCCTTTGCAGCATAGATTTTAGCGGAAGAACACTGATTTAATGCATCTCCTCCAAGTCCATACACTGTTTCTGTGGGAAATGCCACAATTCCGCCCTCCCGCAAAATTCTGCCGGCCTCTTTTATCATTTCGTAATCTATATTGTTTTCGTCTATCTTAACAATTTTCGTCCTCATATAACGGTTTCCTCCGCTAATTAGCCATTTATACTCTATCACATTTTTTTTGATTTGGCTAGTGCAGGGCATTGATATATTTTATAATTCCCATATGAATCTGAAACGCAAGTTTTTCCTGATAAAGCGGCGTAATAAGTTTCTCTGCTTCCACCTCATTTGACAAAAAACCGCATTCCGCAATCACAATTGGTTTTGTCGTTTTTTTTAGCAGATAATAACTGTCATTTGCCTTTTCCCGGCGATTGTTTTCCTTATCCAGACACTTAAGCTGTTCCTGAAGCATCTCTGCAAGTCTCCTGCTCTTTTCGCTGGTTGTATAGTAAAAAATCTGGGCACCTTTCACATATTCCTCATGATAGCTGTTTTGGTGAATGCTTACCACCAGCAAAGGATCTGCCTCCTCAATAATCTGAATCCTTTTTTTCATGTCCTGCACCTTCTTATTGGACGTTCTTTCGTCATATAATCCTTTTTCATCTTCTCTTGTCATCACCACTTTGATACCCTCAGATTCCAAAAATACCCTCAGATATTTTGCCACCTCAAGGTTAATGTCCCTTTCAAGTGCACCGTTAATTCCCACTTTTCCCGGATCAGCGCCGCCATGCCCGGCATCGATTACGACCACGATTTCTTTCTCCGTAACCGTTTTTCCGGAATTAACATTCAAATACCGTGCACCTTCCCTTGACAGAAAAAACATAGATGCCAGAAGAATGCCTACCATAAGAAGACGCAACATCCTTTCGCCATGTTCCCCTATTTTCAATTCCATACCATGCTTTCCCGAATCTCTTTCTACATATTTATGCAGCACATATACCAAAAATCCTCTTGTCGAACAGAAAATACCAACTTTATTAACGCACAAAAAAGAAAGGACGTCCTAATGACATCCTCTCCGGCATACATTTTATGTTTTATCTACTTTTCAAGATATGCTGCAATTTCATCCCAAATCACAGGCTTTTCATAGCCAAGTCTCCAGCTTGCCACGCCACCTATCCCATATTTATCCATAATGTTGAGTTTTACCTGTATGGAGCGTTCGTCCTCAAGCCACACCTGATAAAGGGCACCATTCTCCGTATATTCTCCGTAATTCTGACATACTGCATCATCCCACTCAATCTGAATATCGTGATTTGCCACATATTCTTCTGCCATTTCCATACCAACTGCCTGACTGCTGATGCTATCTGAAGTGGTTTCCCAAATTCTGGTATAAAAAGGCACAGCATTAATGACCTTGTTTGCCGGCACCTCTGCCACAGTACGCTCTATGCCGGCTTCTACGAAATCAATGGAAGCCACACTTCCTGCCACCTCACTTCCGGCATAATGTTCATCATATCCCATGATAATTACATAATCTGCTACCACACCCTGTTCTTTTCTGTCATAGTGATCATTGTAGCCGGCCGGCACATAATTATCCACAGATAAAACGATACCATTCTTACGGCAGGGAATGGATAATTCCCTAAGAAATTGAACATAATGCTCTCCACAGTCCGTGCTGATAAGCTCAAAGTCCACATTTATACCGTCAATTCCGTACTGTATGGTTTCACTTATCAGATTATCAATCAGTACCGCTCTTTTACTTGTAGAAGAAAGTATGGTGTACATATCAATACTGTCAGCATACTCAATATTTTCAATCATCGCCCACACTTCCATCCCCATATCATGCGCCTTGTCTACATAATCCTGTGTTGCAAAGCTGGTATAATTTCCTTCATTATCACACAGCTTATACCAGGTTGGTGAAATAACGTTAAGTCCCTTTGCGTTTGCCGTCACGCTTTCTAAGGTATCATTTCCTGCCACACCGGCCACCACATGCCATCCCAGATTTATCTTATAGTCCCTTCCGGCAGTAGTATATTCCGGTTCCGTATAATCCGTAACAGGAATCGGCAATTCACTTCTTATATCCGTCAGTCTCTTATTTTCCACATAACCCATGATGGAATCGGAAGTTTTCACCTTGCTCCATGTTTCCATCTGTTCCAGCACAATTACCTTCTCCCCTTTAAATACATCCGTCAGGATTTCGCTTTTAACACCACCCTTTACCCTAACCTGCGTATCCTTTTGAATCTCTGCCGTCTGAATATCCTCCCAGACAGTGTCCAGCTGGATACGATTGGGCTGTGTAAATGTCTCATAACCAAAGTTCGTATATTTTTTTACGTAATCGATTGCTATATATAAAACATCTCCCTCATATCTGGCAATCACATAGTCCATATTAAAACTGCCGCCATCATTCTCCTGCACACTGCTTCCGATGCTTGTCCGTATAATCTCCCCGGGCAGTGTATATAACAAAAGATTTTCATTCTTGTCCTCATAAAATCTTTCATTTAAATACTTGTGAACAGTATCAATGTCTAAATAATAAATGCCATCAATTAACTTAGCCCTTTCTTCTACTATTTCATTCTGTAACACAATCGCCACATCATCCGCACTGCTTATTGCATAATAAGCCAATAAATCAGCCTTCTCGTCCGAATAGGAATATTTCTCCAATATCATGCTGCCGAAGCTGACGCAACCTATCACTAATATAAGGACGATTGCAAAAACTACGGGAATTATTTTTTTCTTCATACGTAATTTTCCTCCAATCGTCCTTTATTATAACAAACTATTGCCATACCGTCATTACCATTTTGCATAATATTTTATGAAATTTTAAATTTTCCGGCAGCCTGTATTTTCGTGCAAAGTCTGTCCGCCGAAGGACAATTTGTTTTCTGTTATATGGGGGTATACTGCACACAGCTGATGACCGCTGCCGGAAAATCCGAATCGATAGAAGGCTTAATCATGAGATATACGATCATACCTGATTTCTTTTATTTTTCCCTCTTTATCAGTCACGTAATCAGGCATATACAAAGTATCCTCATTGACACAATTCCGCTCAATGAATTCCGAAGAGGTCGGAGCACCGTCAAGGTAAAGCCTGATTCCCGCTTTCTCCCATTCCTGTAATTTTTGTCCAAGGGAAGGAACATTCGTTTCGTCACTTTCAGTCATACGTTCTCCCATCTGCTTTAAGATTCTCTTTCCGATTCCAAAAGGAGTCGTGATATGTCTGTCAAAAAGATAAATAAACCTTAAAACCAATTATATTTTTTAATTTGATGACGATAATAAATAGCAGAGATGCCGGATATGTATCAAAAAATAATTACCGCTTGCGAAATCTCAAATGAATTATAACGTGAATAACTGCGAGAAATATCGCGACAAGCACTAAAAGCCTGTAAGACTTCTTCATTATAACGGTTAACACCGCGTTTTTTAAAGAAGAGATGAAAGTTTAATTACCAAACTTTCCTGAATTATATTTGCTTAGAATAAATGTAAATAAAAAATTGATACCTCATGCCTCCTTCCGATACAGAATTTATCCGGAAGCATCTCACGAATGTTATTATAGTATTTATTACCAATATTTGCAAGTACATTTTTAAATTTTTTTGGATATTTTTCACAAATACAAGTGAAGTTACGTATAATAATGAAAATTTTATAAACACTTATTCTGTCCTATTGACTTAAATTCCAACAAAGTATAATATTATTGTAACCAAACGGCAGGATAACAGTATCTTAATAGTAAGGATGTGATAATATGAAAATCGAAAAAGTAAATGATCATCAGATTCGTTGCACCCTGACCAGAGAAGATTTGGCAGATAGGGAATTAAAACTCAGCGAACTTGCTTATGGTACCGAGAAAGCCAAAGATTTATTCAGGGATATGATGCAGCAGGCAGCCTTTGAATTTGGTTTTGAAGCCGAAGATATTCCGTTAATGATAGAAGCAATTCCATTAAACTCAGATTGTATCGTGCTTATTATTACCAAAGTCGAGGATCCTGAAGAACTTGATACACGTTTTTCAAAATTTGCTCCTTCCGTCCACGAAGACGACGGTCGGGACATTGTTGAAGATGTTCTTGACTCCATCGACGACGGCGCAGATGATGTACTTGATTTATTCAAAAAAATTCAAAACAGGAAAAATCTGATGAAAGATTCAGGCAACACCCCGGCAGGAGCAGAGCTTTCTTCCAAACCGGAAGAAAACGGTGCTTCCCCCAAATCCCCTTTACAGAAAAAACAGGCTGTACGTGAAGCACCACTTCGTATCTGCTCCTTTAAAACATTGGATACGATAATCAGTTTATCTCACGTTTTAACGGAACATTATCATGGTGTAAACTCTCTGTATAAAGCAAAAGACAACTCCTATATTCTGGTGATTTTCAGAAGCGAACACTCACCGGCGGAATTTAATAAGGTATGCAACATTCTTTCTGAATACGGAAGCCCCGCAAAATCTCTTTCTGCTTCCGAAGCGTACCTGCAAGAGCACTGCGAGGTCATCATTAAAAATTCTGCACTTCAGTCATTAGCCTCTATTTAAAACGATAAAACAGCGGGTGCACACAATGTGCATCCGCCGTCTTTTTGCTGTGCCAAAACAGATTTTGCAATTATAACGCAGCAATCTTTGTCATCAAATCATTTATATCCATACCGTGAACCATAGCCGCCTCCTCAAGGCTCTCTGCCTGTGCGGAAGGACATCCTAAACAATGCATTCCGGCTTCCATAAGAACAGGTGCAACGTCAGGGTTTGTTCTTAAGATTTCGCCAATTGTCATTTCTTTGGTAATCTGTGCCATGTAAAGTACCTCCTTTTATGCGTATACTTAACGGATGCAGGCCGTATTCGACCCGTCCGCAATTGTGAACTCTTACAGTATAATACTTTACCCGTTTCCTGACAAGTTTATAAC
>CAYWHY010000020.1:0-25159 GCA_964458255.1 uncultured Lachnospiraceae bacterium
CTGTTTAATCTGCTGATTGGAACCACGGGCACCGGAGTCAGCCATCATGAAGATATTGTTGTACTTATCAAGACCTGCAAGCAGTACTTCTGTAAGCTGTTTGTCAGTTTCGTTCCATGTTTCTACTACTGCACGGTATCTTTCTTCTTCCGTGATAAGACCACGTCTGAAGTTCTGTGAAATCTTATCAACGGTAGCCTGTGCTTCATCAAGCATCTGCTGTTTCTGTGCAGGAACTGTCATATCGGAAATAGATACTGTCATGGCAGCTCTTGTAGAATATTTATAACCTGTTGCTTTAATCAGGTCAAGTACTTCGGCTGTCTTAGAAGCACCATGTGTATTAATAACTTTTTCCAGAATCTGTTTTAACTGCTTCTTGCCCACATGGAAATCCACTTCAAGAAGAAGGGCATTTTCCGGATTGCTACGGTCAACATAACCTAAATCCTGAGGAAGAATTTCATTAAACAGGAAACGTCCCAATGTAGATTCCACCGTACCGGTAATCGTTTCACCTTCAGCGGTTGTCTTGCTCACTCTTACCTTGATTCTGGAATGAAGTGTACAAGCGCCGTTTTCATAAGCAAGAATTGCTTCGTTTACACTCTTATAGCATTTACCCTCTCCGATTGTGCCGGGTCTTTCCTGGGTCAGATAGTAAATACCAAGAACCATATCCTGTGAAGGAACGGCTACCGGACCACCATCGGAAGGTTTGAGCAGGTTGTTAGGTGATAACAACAGAAATCTGCATTCTGCCTGTGCTTCCATGGAAAGAGGAAGGTGTACTGCCATCTGGTCACCGTCGAAATCGGCATTGAACGCTGTACATACAAGAGGATGAAGCTTAATGGCTTTACCTTCTACCAAAATGGGCTCAAATGCCTGAATACCAAGTCTGTGAAGTGTAGGAGCACGGTTAAGCATTACAGGATGTTCTTTAATAACCTCTTCGAGCACATCCCAAACCTGTGCATCCCATCTTTCTACTAACTTTTTAGCATTTTTGATATTCTGGGAAATACCTCTTGCCACCAGTTCTTTCATTACGAAAGGCTTAAACAGCTCGATTGCCATTTCTTTGGGAAGCCCACACTGATAAATCTTCAGTTCGGGTCCTACTACGATAACGGAACGTCCTGAGTAGTCAACACGCTTACCTAACAGGTTCTGACGGAAACGTCCGGACTTACCTTTCAGCATATCGGACAGAGATTTAAGTGCTCTGTTACCGGGTCCTGTTACAGGTCTTCCGCGTCTTCCGTTATCAATAAGAGCATCTACTGCCTCCTGCAACATTCTCTTTTCATTACGAACGATAATGTCGGGAGCTCCTAACTCAAGGAGTCTCTTTAAACGATTGTTTCTATTGATAATCCTTCTGTATAAATCATTCAAATCAGAAGTAGCAAAACGTCCACCGTCAAGCTGTACCATAGGGCGCAAATCCGGCGGAATAACAGGAATCACATCCATAATCATCCATTCGGGACGGTTACCGGATTCTCTGAAGGCTTCTACAACTTCCAGTCTCTTAATAATTCTTGCACGTTTCTGACCGGCAGATTCCTTAAGACCGGTTTTTAATTCTACTGCTTCTTTTTCTAAATCAATAGCCTGCAAAAGCTCCTTAATGGCTTCTGCACCCATACCTACGCGGAACTTATTCCCCCAGGTTTCTCTTGCACTCTGATATTCTTTTTCAGAAAGAACCTGCTTGTATTCCAGATTAGATTCACCGGCATCCAATACGATATAGGAAGCAAAATACAGTACTTTTTCAAGCACTCTTGGTGAAATATCCAGAATCAATCCCATACGGCTGGGAATTCCCTTGAAATACCAGATATGTGATACAGGTGCTGCAAGTGCAATATGTCCCATACGCTCTCTGCGCACGCTGGACTTGGTAACCTCTACACCACAACGGTCACAGACAACACCTTTATACCTGATTTTCTTATATTTACCACAATGACATTCCCAATCTTTGCTGGGTCCGAAAATTTTCTCACAGTACAAACCTTCTTTTTCTGGTTTTAACGTTCTGTAGTTGATGGTCTCAGGTTTTAACACCTCACCTCTTGACCACTCCAGAATTTTTTCAGGTGATGCTAAACCAATCTTGATGGCATCGAATGTCATCGGCTGATACACTTCTTGCTTTGTTTCTGACATTTTTGGCACTCCTTCCGGATTATTTATTCGTATCTACACTATTCTTCAAAAGAATCCATATCTAAGCTTTCTTCGAAATCTCCCTCGAATTCTTCGTCATCCTCTGCATTTACAATTTCACCGCTCTCAGCGTCAAACTCCTGCTTCTGATAACCCATGGAAGATAATTTTTCCTGCTCATAATTGTAATTTCTGCTGTCGCCTTCCATCTCATAACGGTAATCACTCTCGCTGTAATCAATTGATTCCATTATTTCCACTTCCGTGTTATCTTCACGAAGGACTTTCACATCAAGGCCTATAGACTGTAATTCCTTAAGCAATACCTTGAAAGATTCAGGAATGCCGGGTTCAGGAATATTTTCACCCTTAATAATTGCTTCATAGGTCTTTACACGTCCCACAACGTCATCTGACTTCACTGTCAGGATTTCCTGGAGAGTATAAGATGCACCGTACGCTTCCAGTGCCCAAACTTCCATTTCACCGAAACGCTGTCCACCGAACTGTGCCTTACCACCAAGTGGCTGCTGTGTTACTAATGCATAAGGACCGGTTGAACGTGCATGAATCTTATCATCTACCAGATGGTGAAGTTTCAAATAATGCATGTGTCCAATAGTAACAGGACTGTCAAAGTATTCTCCGGTTCTACCGTCACGGAGTCTGACCTTACCGTCTCTGGAAATCGGAACACCCTTCCATAATTCTCTGTGTTCTCTGTTATCCGAAAGATACTGAAGTACTTCGGGAAGTAATTCTTCTTTATGTTTTGCTTCAAACTCTTCCCAGCTCAAATTCACATAGTCATTTGCCAGATCAAGAGTATCCATAATGTCATTTTCATTTGCACCATCGAATACCGGTGTCGCCACATTAAAGCCAAGTGCTTTTGCAGCTAAGGATAAGTGAATTTCAAGCACCTGTCCGATATTCATACGGGAAGGTACACCCAGTGGATTCAGCACAATATCCAAGGGACGTCCATTAGGTAAGTAAGGCATATCTTCTACGGGAAGTACACGGGAAACAACACCCTTATTACCGTGACGTCCTGCCATTTTATCACCTACGGAAATCTTTCTTTTCTGCGCAATGTAGATACGAACTGCCTGATTGACTCCGGGTGACAATTCATCACCATTTTCTCTTGTAAACACTTTAGCATCTACAATAATACCATATTCACCGTGAGGTACCTTTAAGGAGGTATCTCTTACTTCCCTTGCTTTTTCACCGAAAATAGCCCGGAGAAGTCTCTCCTCAGCAGTCAGTTCCGTTTCTCCCTTAGGTGTAACTTTACCAACTAAAATATCGCCTGCACGCACTTCAGCTCCGATACGGATGATACCTCTTTCATCCAAATCCTTTAATGCATCATCACCGACGCCGGGAACATCTCTTGTAATTTCTTCAGGTCCTAATTTAGTGTCACGTGCTTCTGCTTCATATTCTTCGATGTGCACAGATGTATAAACATCTTCCTGCACCAATCTTTCACTTAAAAGAACAGCATCTTCGTAGTTATAACCTTCCCATGTCATGAAACCGATTAAAGGATTCTTACCTAAAGCAAGTTCACCCTGTGCCGTGGAAGGACCGTCCGCAATAACCTGTCCTGCTTCCACATAATCACCCTTAAATACAATGGGCTTCTGATTATAACAGTTAGACTGATTACTTCTCGAAAACTTGGTCAAATGATATTCTTCCTTTTCCCCGTCATCATAGGACATCTTAATTAAATCAGAGGAAACATAATCAACGGTACCTGACTTTCTGGCAACCACACACACGCCCGAGTCAACTGCTGCTTTAGGTTCCATACCGGTGCCTACTACAGGTGCTTCCGTTGTAAGAAGCGGAACTGCCTGACGCTGCATGTTTGAGCCCATCAGTGCACGGTTAGCATCGTCGTTCTCCAGGAAAGGAATCAGGGCTGTTGCCACGGAGAATACCATTTTAGGTGATACATCCATGTAATCAAACATAGCCTTCGGATACTCAGATGTCTCTTCTCTATAACGGCCGGATACGGTATTCTTTACGAAATAACCATTTTCATCCAAAAGTTCATTCGCCTGTGCCACATGATAATTGTCTTCTTCATCCGCTGTCATATATACCACCTTATCCGTAACGCGGGGATTGGTCGGATCCGTTTTATCAATCTCACGATAAGGTGCTTCAATAAAGCCATATTCATTAATTCTTGCATAAGATGCAAGAGAGTTAATCAAACCGATGTTGGGACCTTCCGGAGTTTCAATAGGACACATTCTTCCGTAATGGGAATAGTGTACATCTCGCACCTCAAATCCGGCACGGTCTCTTGACAAACCACCGGGACCGAGGGCGGAGAGACGTCTCTTATGTGTAAGCTCACCTAACGGGTTGTTCTGGTCCATAAACTGAGACAGCTGGGAAGAACCAAAAAATTCCTTAACGGCAGCCTGTACCGGTTTAATATTGATAAGTACCTGTGGAGAAACATCCTCAGCGTCATGGGTAGTCATTCTTTCACGAACCACCCTCTCCAGTCTGGAAAGGCCAATTCTGTACTGATTTTGTAATAATTCACCTACGGCCCTGATACGTCTGTTACCCAAATGGTCGATATCATCATCATTACCGATGCCATACTCTAAATGAATATTGTAGTTGATGGAAGCAAGAATATCTTCCTTTGTAATATGCTTGGGTATCAGCTCATGTACGTTTTTTCTGATGGCATCAGCCAAAGCTTCGGAATCTTCACCGAATTCTTCGATAATCTGTGCCAGAACCGGATAATATACATTTTCTGTGATTCCGAGTTCTTTGGGTTCACATTCAATAAAGTTTGTGATGTCAACCATCATATTGGAAAGAACTTTTACATTCTTTTCTTCTGTCCGAATATATACATAAGGCACTGCCGCATTCTGAATCGTGTCAGCTAACTGCGCCGTCACCTTGGTACCTGCTGTGGCAAGGACTTCACCGGTAAGTGTATCCACCACATCCTCTGCAAGGATATGATGTCTGATTCTGTTTCGGAAAGCCAATTTTTTGTTAAATTTATATCTTCCGACTTTAGCCAAATCATATCTTCTGGGGTCAAAAAACATAGCATTGATTAAGCTTTCTGCACTTTCAACGCTTAAAGGCTCACCGGGACGAATCTTTTTATATAACTCTAAGAGACCCTCCTGATAGTTTTCAGAAACGTCTTTGGAAAAGCTGGCTTCAATTTTAGGTTCATCACCAAACAGTTCTCTGATTTCGTCATTAGTACCAACCCCAAGTGCCCTGATAAGAACTGTAATCGGAACCTTTCTGGTCCGATCTACACGCACATAGAAGATATCATTGGAGTCAGTCTCATACTCAAGCCATGCACCACGGTTAGGAATAACAGTGGAAGAGAACAGTCTCTTACCTATTTTGTCATGACCGATTGCATAGTAGATACCGGGAGAACGAACAAGCTGGCTAACGATAACACGTTCCGCACCGTTGATTACGAATGTACCGGTTTCTGTCATAATAGGAAGATCACCCATGAAAATTTCATGCTCACTGATTTCTTCCTTTTCTTTGTTGTAAAGACGAACCTTCACTTTCAGAGGTGCTGCATAAGTAGCATCTCTCTCCTTACATTTTTCAATAGAATATTTTACGTCGTCTTCACACAGTTCAAAGTCTACAAATTCCAGACTTAAATGTCCGCTATAGTCTGCAATTGGAGAAATATCGTCAAAAACCTCTTTCAGGCCTTCTTCCAGAAACCACTTATAGGAATCCTTCTGAACTTCTATCAGATTTGGCATCTCCAAAACTTCTTGCTGTCGTGAATAACTCATGCGTAAGCTTCTGCCTGTGGCGACAGGACGTATTCTGTTCTTTTCCATTGACATTTCACCCCGTTCTTTATGATTAATAAAAAGCGCAAACTCCGCAGTTTGTGCTTCAAGAATTGCAAAGCAATTCTTGTTTGCTGCTCACCACATGACAGCATTTTTCTGTCACAGGAAAAAGCGCATAACTGCAAACATGCATAACACACCACAATAGTGCACCATCCATTTTACTACAAATATATTTTCGAGTCAATAAAGATTTTTAGAAAAATGGAAACTTTTTACTGTTATAAAAAGGTCTTTTTATAGTACGAAAAAACCGGTTGTCATGCGTGCATAACGACCGGTTTTGTTTCATAACCATTTACTGCTATCAGCTTTTCATCTCATTATTTCAGAGTAACCTTTGCGCCTTCAGCTTCCAACTTAGCCTTGATGTCATCAGCTTCTTCCTTAGAAGCGCCTTCTTTTAACATCTTAGGAGCAGAATCTACTAAATCCTTAGCTTCTTTCAAGCCAAGACCTGTAGCTTCACGAACAACCTTGATAACCTTAACCTTGTTAGGACCTACTTCTGTAAGTTCTACATCAAATTCAGTCTTTTCTTCTGCTGCTGCACCTGCATCACCGGCACCTGCGGCTGCAACTACAACACCTGCGGCTGCAGATACACCGAATTCTTCTTCACATGCTTTAACTAATTCGTTTAATTCTAATACTGTTAATTCTTTGATAGCGTCAATTAATTCCTGTGTGGATAACTTTGCCATTTTCATTTCCTCCATTTAATCATATTTTTTTCAGTTACTCCGCCTTTTAGGCGAAAAGTTTCATTTCACTTGCGGTGAATTATTCTGTATCAGCTGTTGTTTCTGTTACGGCTTCTTCAGCTACAGCTTCTTCTGCAGGTGCTGTTTCTTCAGCAGCAGGTGCAGATGCTTCACATTCGGAGGCTCCGCCTTTTTCTGCCAACTGATTCATCACACGTGCGAAGTTTGCGATAGGAGACTGAATGCTGCCAAGCAATTTGGACAGTAATTCTTCTCTTGAAGGGACCTTAGCGATTTCCATGATGCCTTTTGCATCATACGCAACGCCTTCAACGACACCACCTTTAACTTCAAGCTTGTCTGCCTCTTTTGTAAAATTGCAAAGCACTCTTGCCGGAGCTGTTGCATCTTCGGTAGAAATTGCCATTGCACTGGGTCCTTCAAGATAAGGAGCAAGTGCTTCAAAATCTGTTCCCTTGAATGCGAAGTTCATCATGGTGTTCTTGTAAACTTTGTAAGTGACTCCTGCTTCACGAAGCTGCTTACGAAGTCTTGTATCCTGTTCCACCGTAAGTCCACGGTAATCAACAAGTACAACAGACTGTGCATCTTTGATATTAGCTGAAATCTCTTCCACGATAGGCTGTTTTAATTCAACTTTTGCCATTTTCTTACCTCCTTCTAGATTTTCTGCCGAAAGGAGCTTACTTATAAAAAAGTCCTTCCAAAGACGGAAGGACAGAATTCATCTTGATAAACTCTTTTCCTCGGTAGGCGATATGCTTACGCTTGCAGTTCCGATTACCCAACTCAAGCACCTACTGTCTTCGGCATGGTCAAAACGACCTTACTAACCATAACACAGTGTTTTTATTCTGTCAATGGGATAATGATATTTTTAATTTTAAATTTTCTTTAATCAATTTTCCTGACCACATACCCCTCTCCGTCAATTGCCACATTATAGGAGATGCTTTCCAGATAAGAAAAAATTCTTTGTGCTTCCCCGCCATGTGCCAACCTCGTTTGGCTGTTTTCCTGAATCGCAGGGACAAACCGTATACTCTCTATTCCTTCTTTTGAAATACTCACCTGTAAAAGGCCTGTATCTACAGTCTTCGAATTAAACCAAAAATTCCCCATACTGTAAATCACCGGCGTATCATTGCAATATTTTATTCCCTGCAGACAATGTGAATGGGCGCCTACAATAAGATCTGCTCCCGCTTCCGCTATTTTAGGAGCCTGTTCCTCCTGCGACCAATCCGGCTTCGTTTCATTTTCAGTCCCCCAGTGAACAAAAACCACCACAAAATCACTGTTTTCTTTTGCCTGTGCCACCGCCTCGCAAAGCATATTGGGATTATAACTGCGGAACACGCCGGGACTGTTTTCCGTGGCCCCTTTTGTATCAGGATTATCCATTCTCTCAATCTGCGTTGCTGACACAATGGCAATCTTTATATCCCCGGAAATAAAATACACAGCTTTTGCTGCTTCTTCTAAATTTCGACCGGCACCTACATACGGTATTTGTGCTTCTGACAGGGTGTTTATGGTATCTAAAAGTCCTGTTTCGCCAAAATCATAAATATGATTATTTGCCAAAGATACAACATCAACTCCCATGTCAATTAAATAGTTTACACTTGCCGTATCCGCCCGGAAGGTATATGTCTTTCCCTCAAGAGGCGTACCCCGGTCCGTATAAGGAAATTCGTTATTAAGCATCATAATATCGACATCCCGCATCTTCACAAGCAGCTCATCGGATATTCCGTTTTCTATAGTATTACCTCGGTTAAGAAGGTTTGCCATCACCGCATACTCATCATCAAACAATATATCCCCCGCAAAACCAAGCGTAACAATTCCCTCTTTTTGATTAGGCCTTGCATAAATATTGCCCTCCTTCATTGCTTTCTCATCAGCAAGAAGAGTTCCATAGCGGCTTTCATCCTGCCGCACTGCTGTTTCCTCAACCTGTTCCGGAATCGTTTCCCACAAAAAAGAGATTGCATTTTCTTCGGAATATGGTCTGTTTATCAGCAGTCCATAACACAACAAGCCCGTGAACCCGACAGCAAGCACAAAAAGAAATGTCATTACAAAAACACGCAGCGGTACTATTCTTTTTTGTTTTTCATTCTTTTTCTTTTTCTTCATATTTACAAGCATACCATACTTTTTAATTTTCCACCACAACAAAGCCGCTTTCGCATATCGCGAAAACGGCTTTTGTATTTTTCCGGTTTGAGATTAAAATTTAGCAACGCTTACCTTTACACCGGGTCCCATTGTAGAAGTAACTGTGATACTTCTTAAATACTGACCCTTTAATGCTGAAGGTTTTGCTTTAACAATTGCTTCCATGAGAGCATTAAAGTTCTCCTGAAGCTGTTCTTCCGTGAAAGAAGCCTTTCCAATCGGAACATGAATGATGTTGGACTTATCAAGTCTGTATTCTATCTTACCAGCCTTGATATCGTTGATAGCCTTAGTTACATCCATAGTAACTGTTCCGGCCTTAGGGTTGGGCATTAAGCCTTTCGGACCAAGCACCTTACCAAGACGGCCTACAACACCCATCATGTCGGGAGTTGCTACCACTACATCAAAATCAAGCCATCCGTCATTCTGAATTTTGGGAATCAGCTCTTCACCGCCCACATAATCAGCTCCGGCTGCTTCTGCTTCATTTACCTTATCACCTTTAGCAAATACTAATACTTTAACAGTTTTTCCTGTTCCGTTAGGCAATACAACCGCACCACGAATCTGCTGTTCAGCGTGACGTCCGTCGCAGCCTGTTCTGATGTGCACCTCAATGGTTTCATCAAACTTTGCAACTGCAGTCTTCTTCACTAATGCTACTGCTTCAGCAGGTTCATATGCTACGGAACGATCCACCTGCTTAGCAGCCTCGTTATATTTCTTTCCATGTTTCATTATTAATTCCTCCTATGGTTCAAACGACAAATAAATTGTCTCCCACTCTCTACAAATTTGTTATTAGTCTTCTACTTTGATACCCATACTTCTTGCTGTTCCGGCAATCATGCTCATAGCAGCATCTAAACTTGCAGCATTTAAATCAGGCATCTTCATTTCAGCAATTTCCTGAAGTTTTGCTTTGGAAATGGTTGCTACCTTTGTCTTGTTCGGTGTTGCAGAACCGGACTTAATGTTGCATGCTTTCTTAAGAAGTACTGCAGCAGGGGGAGTCTTAGTAACAAAACTGAAGCTTCTGTCTGCATATACCGTGATAACTACGGGGATGATAACATCGCCCTTATCAGCTGTTCTTGCGTTGAACTGTTTGGTAAATTCAACAATATTTACACCGTGTTGTCCAAGTGCAGGACCAACCGGGGGAGCTGGTGTAGCTTTACCAGCAGGGATCTGTAACTTAATATATCCTTCTACTTTTTTTGCCATTGTGGCACCTCCTATAATAATGCAATAAATGCATTGTGGTATGGCGCATCCTTCCGACCGGCCTTGCGGCAACCATCAAAACGGACATTTCTTCCCATTTTTATCTGCAATCGGCTTTCTGCTCCCACGGTCTATGAATAAATCATAGACATTTTTAGTTCCTCTATATTTATGAAGAATTCTTCTTCTATAAATATCGTAATTATTACATTTTTCTTACTTCTGCAAAACTGATTTCAACAGGAGTTTCTCTGCCAAACAGCTCTACATTAATGGTGGCCGTCTGTTTGCCGAAGTCCATACGCTGTACCACGCCAACCGTATCTTTCCATACGCCGGCAACCACTGCGATGGTATCTCCTTCTGCAAAGTCCACTGAAATATTTTCCACTTTAATACCCAAAGGTTTCATTTCTGCTTCCGTAAGCGGAACAGGCTTGCTTCCGGGACCGACAAATCCCGTTACTCCTCTGGTATTGCGAACCACATACCATGTGTCATCATTCATGATCATGTTAATAAGCACATAGCCCGGGAACATCTTTTTCTGGACAGTTTTTCTCGCACCGTTTTTCAGTTCCACTACATCCTGCATCGGCACACGAACTTCCAAAATTTCTTCTTCCAGATGTCTGTTCTCAATGGTTTTTTCAATATTGGCTTTCACCTTATTTTCATATCCCGAATAAGTATGCACTACATACCAATTTGCTTCTGCCATATTTTCACCCTCACTCTACAGACTTGTCAGGAAATCCACACCATACTTAATGAAAAAATCAAGCACAGCGATGACAGTTCCTACAACAACGGAAACACAAACAACTGCTACGGACTGTTTCAAGAGTGACTCTTTGTCAGGCCATGAAATTTTTTTATATTCTGACTTTAATCCTTTAAAAAAACTGGGCTTCTTAACTGCCGGTGTTTTTTCTTTCTTTACGGAATCTGTCATTTCTAACTCCTTTCAAACATCGCAATCAATTACTTGGTTTCTTTGTGTAATGTGTGAGTTTTGCAGAATCTACAATACTTCTTTGTTTCCATCCTGTCGGGATGTGTCTTCTTATCTTTAGTGGTATTGTAGTTGCGCTGCTTGCATTCTGTACAAGCCAATGTAATTCTGGTACGCATCTTAAATTCCTCCCATCTTCTACCGGATTTTGAGCATAAAAAAAAGACCTAAATCTTATCTCGCTTGACTAATATAACATATCCCTTTCTTTCAGTCAACTGAAATTTCTTAATTTCTTCTGTATTTCTTCTGTATTTTTTCTATTTATCCTTATTAAATATTGTTTTTAAAAGCTTCACATGTTAGAATAAGGTAGTAATATTTTATGTCCCGTATGCCAAACGGCTTTGGCAGATTTACATTCAAGGAAGAAAGGAGGGGCAGGTTTATGGCTTATTATGCCGCACTCAACAACGTCTATAATCATTATTTGTCTGCCTACGCACCAAAAGGCTCCTGTCGGTATGACTCACACAAAAAGAGCGAGCTGCGTAGCATTTATAATTCCATGGTCAGATTAAATAAAGAATCCCCTTTGTATCTTCTTGACAACAGTAAGCAAACCCAACTCTATGCGATCGGGCTTAAAGAAAATGCAAGACAACTCCGTAATACCATTGCGTCCTTAGGTGGTCTTGATGAGGAAGACCTGTTAAATAAGAAGGTGGCATACTCCAGCAATAATGACATGGTCAGCGCCATATTTATCGGTGAAATTGCAAAAGACGGCAGTACTCCCTCTTTCGATATCGAAGTAACCTCCCTTGCCTCCGGTCAGATTAACACAGGCCATTTTCTTCCCTCCGACTCTTTTGTCAGTCTGCCGGAAGATACTTATTCTTTTGATATTATGATCAATGATTTAAGTTACGAATTTCAATATAATATCCGTGAAGGCGAAACAAATAAAGAATTGCAGGAACGTTTATCCCGTCTGATTTCCAATGCAGATATCGGAATCAAAACAAGTATCACACAAGACGGGCAGGGAAACAGCTCTTTGCAACTTATTTCCACAGGCATCGGATTAAAGAATGATAACAGTACCATTTTCCACGTTTCCGATACCAACACAAGCAAGCAAAAAGGAAGCGTTACTTACCTTGGCATTGACTTTGTATTAAGTGAAGCTTGCAATGCAGAATTTATATTAAACGGCAAACATCAGACTGCTTTCTCCAACCATTTTACGATTGATAAAATGTTTGAGATAGAATTGCACCGCACAGGAAACTACGAAGGGGAATCAGCCAGAATCGGGCTCAAAACCGATATGGATTCCCTGACTGAAAACGTAAACGAATTGATTGTGGGTTACAATACTTTCATCAACACTGCTGCCGGTTACCGCGACACTTATCCGAAAAGCAGCAGACTGGTAAACGAAATGAACCATATTTCCCATTTATATCAGTCTGAATTTGAAAAAATGGGCATCTCTTATGATACTGTCGGACATCTTTCCTTAAACAAAAAAGCTTTGCAGCAGACCGCTCTTGCGGATGATGGTCAAAACAGCATTAATACCATCCGGGATTTTGCCACTTCCCTTCTTCATAAAACCAATCAGGTTTCACTCAACCCTATGCAATATGTTGATAAAACCATTGTTGCTTATAAGAATCCGGGGCACAATTTTATATCCCCTTATACCCCCAGTGCTTACAGCGGAATGATGTTTAACGGGTATTGTTAACACAACTTCTTGAAGGTTCTGCAAAAATATTGCCGCAGGTTAACTGCGGCATTAACTTTTTTAATATTTCTTTTCATCAAAATCCTTCTGTGCTCTTTCAAGATCCTGTCTGATAGAAATCTTCTGAGGACATACTGTCTCGCATTTTCCACATTTGATACAGTTCTTAGCCTGCTTTTCCTCACCGATATCATGCTCCCATCTCCATTTTACATGCTCATATTTCTGATACATATGATAAGTATTCCATGCACTAAAGCAGGAAGGAATATCCACTCCGGCCGGACAAGGCATACAATAACGGCAGCCTGTACAACCATTTTGAATCCTGCTGTTCATAATGCTTACCACCTTGTCAACAGTTGCACTTTCTTCCTCTGACAGCGGTTTAAAACCGGTAAAGGTATTCAGATTGTCATCTACCTGCTCCATGGCAGACATACCGCTTAGGATTACTTTTACACCGGCAAGGCTTCCCACCCAGCGAAGTGCAAAGGATGCTGCCGTAGCCTTTGCATCTATTTTTTTAAACTCTTCCATAATATCATCAGAAAAGCTCGCCAGCGAGCCACCCTTTACAGGCTCCATAACCACTATCGGTATATTCTTCTTGGTTGCCAGTTCATATCCCTTTAAGCCGGCCTGCTCACCGGCATCCATGTAATTTAACTGAATCTGACAGAAGTCCCAGTCTCTGTCATTTATAATTTCTTCAAACACTTCATAGCTGTCGTGAAAAGAAAAACCTATGTACCTGATTTTACCTTTCTCCCTCCATTTTTCAAGTTGCCGGAGACATCCTACTTCTTTCATCCTATGGAAACGTTCTTTATCCAAAGCATGTAAAAGATAAAAATCCACATAATCTGTCTGTAAACGATTCAACTGTTCCTGAAATACCCTGTCAATATCTTCCTTTGTTTCAATCATCCAGACAGGCAACTTTGTCGCCAGATAAAAGGAGTCTCTCGGATATTTTTTCATTACTTTCCCAACAAACGGTTCGCTTTTTTCATCATGATACGGATATGCCGTATCGATATAATTTACACCCGCCGCAATGGCCTTATCCATCATTTCTTCAGCTTTATCCTCATCAATTTCTCCATCCTGAGTTGTCGGAAAACGCATACAGCCGAATCCGAGCAGAGACGTTTCAATCTGAAGTTTATCCATTTTTCTTTTCTCCATCATTTATAACCATACCTTTCCTGTGCCTGCTTTCATTACATGCAGTCGCAATCATCTTAATCTTAATAAATTATATCATCTTGAAATGTCCTTTGACCAGCTTTTCTTTACCTGAGATAATTTATATCAACAGATTGCTATTTTCACTAAAGTATGATATTATCAATATGTTATAAATTTAACAAATAATATTCAGGTAAGAGGTATAAACAAATGAGCAAAGGATTTGATGACATTATTTCCAAAATTAGTGAATGCGGAATGAAAACTGTTGCTGTAGCAGTAGCACAGGATTCCGCTGTCCTTGAAGCTGTCCATGCTGCCAGGGAAAAAAACATTGCCAATGCTATTTTAGTAGGCGATGAAGCAAAGATTAAAGAGATTGCCGCATCTATCGGTGTAGACGTATCCGGATTTGAAATCATTAATGAACCCGATATGATAAAGGCTTCCCTCACAGCTGTTAAGCTTGCCCATGACGGGAAAGCTGATATGTATATGAAGGGACTTGTTGATACTAAAAATTTCTTAAAGAGCGTTCTCGACAAAGAAGTTGGTCTTCGCACCGGAAGCCCTCTTTCACACGTAGCTGTATTTGAAATTCCCGGAACCCCGCAACTTTTATTCTTAACCGATGTTGCATTTATGACGTACCCTACATTAGAAGATAAAGTAAACATTATCAAAAACACCGTTCCTGTCTGCAAGGCTTGTGGCATTGACTGTCCTAAAGTAGCTCCTATCGCTGCTGTAGAAGTAGTTAATCCCAAGATGCCTGCCACAGTAGAAGCTGCAGAATTAACAAAGATGAATGCAGAAGGTCTGATTACCGATTGTATCGTTGACGGTCCCCTTTCCTTAGACCTTGCCATCGATCCGGAAGCCGCTCTTCACAAAGGTGCAACAGACAGAAAAATTCAAGGGGATGCTGATGTTATTCTTTTCCCCGATATCCATGCCGGAAACCTTGTATACAAAGCACTTGTACATACAGTACCCGGTGTTAAGAACGGTTGTATATTAACAGGAACCAAGGTTCCGGTTATCTTAACCTCCCGTTCCGATACCTTTGAAACAAAAGTAAACTCTATCGCTCTTGCAGCTGTTGTTGCTGAAGAAATGAAAAAAATGAACTAAGAAGCAGATGTGAATGTCAAAGAAACTACCATTCAGAAAGGAAGTAAATTATGTCTATTAAAAGCCTAATTATCAACCCCGGTTCCACTTCCACCAAAATCGGCGTTTTTGAAGATGAAACCTTATTATTTGAAGAAACCCTTCGTCACTCTACAGAAGAAATTGCTCAGTACGCTTCTATCGTAGACCAGAAAGATTTCCGTAAACAGATTATTCTTGACTTACTTGCAAAGAAAAATTTTGACATCAACTCTCTGCAGGTTATCGTAGGTCGCGGCGGTATGTTAAAACCTATTCCCGGCGGTACTTATGCCGTAAGTGATGCTTTATTGGAAGATTTAAAGATTGGCAAACAGGGACAGCATGCTTCCAACTTAGGCGGTATCCTTGCAAGAGAAATCGGAGATGCAATCGGTGTTCCTTCTTATATTGTAGACCCCGTTGTTGTTGACGAGTTAATGCCTATCGCAAGATATTCAGGTGTTCCCGAGCTTCCCCGTACGAGTGTATTCCATGCACTGAATCAGAAAGCTGTTGCAAAGCGTTACGCTAAGGAAAAAGGTGTTGCTTACGACTCCTTAAATCTGATTGTTGTTCATATGGGCGGTGGTGTTTCCGTAGGTGCTCATGAAAAGGGACGTGTTATCGACGTATTCAACGCTTTAGATGGCGACGGTGCTTTCTCACCCGAAAGAGCAGGCGCAGTTCCCGCAGGTGCATTAATCAAAATGTGTTTCTCCGGCAAATATACAGAAAAAGAAGTTTACAAGAAAATTGTAGGTAACGGCGGATTCAATGCTTACCTTGGCACCAACGATATGCGTGAAGTAGGAAAGATGGTTGATGAAGGTGATGCTCATGCAAAAGAAGTACGTGAAGCTTTCATTTTACAGGTATGCAAAAATATTGGTTCCATGTCCTGCGTATTAAAAGGAAAAGTGGATCAGATTATCGTAACCGGCGGTATTGCTTACAACAAAGCTGTTGTAGAACAGATGGAAGAAAGAGCAGGATTTATTGCTCCTTTTACCGTATATCCCGGTGAAGACGAACTTCTTGCACTGGCTCAGGGTGCACTTCGAGCTATGAACGGCGAAGAAGAGACTATGAAATATTAATAAGTATATCTGTTAAAATAAACATATCATAAAAGGCACCGCCAGGCGGTGCCTTTTTTACACATATTCTATTCATGCGATGACTTTGCAAACAGCAAAAACATCGGGAATATTTCTAATCTTCCTGTCAACATGGTAATCGACAAAAGGACCTGTGCCCAATCGGAGTATACACTGAAATTTGCAGCCGGTCCTACCAGTCCAAGACCCGGACCGATATTGTTAAAGCAAGCAAGAACTGCCGTAATATTCGTTGTCAAATCCAAACCATCCAACGATAAAATCAAAGTAAACAGGCAAACCAGAAGCAAATATGACGCAACATACACTCTTGTAGAGTTTAAAGTTCTCTTGTCAACTGCTTTCTTATCCAATCTGACAGTAACCACTGCTTTAGGATTTATAATCTGCTTGATTTCCGCAAACAAGGATTTTACTACAATAATCACTCTGGACATCTTCATACCACCGGCAGTGGAACCGGCACAGGCACCTATCACCATAAGCATCACCAGCATATGTTTGGAAAACTCCGGCCAGTAATTGTAATCAACCGTTGCAAAGCCGGTTGTTGTAATAATACTTGACACTTGAAAAAACGCGTCTCTAAGTGCTCTTCCCATATCGGATACCTGTGAACAGATATTAAATGCAATGGCAAGCGTTGAAAATACAACAATCGCAAGATATGTCCTTGTCTCTTCCGATTTAAAAGCTTCCTTTGCCTTTCCAAGTATAATCAAATGATAGAGATTAAAATTAATACCGCAAAGCAACATAAAAATCGCAAGTACAATTTCAATATAGACACTGTTATATCCCGCAATACCCGCAGAACTGATAGCAAAACCACCTGTTCCCGCCGTGCCGAAGGCAATACAGAAGCTGTCAAACACAGGCATTTTTCCTGCCAGCAGCAAAACCACTAAAATTGCAGTAAGCACTCCGTAAATCCCATACAATATCATAGATGTGGTTTTCATTCTCGGTACCAGTTTGCCGGCTGTCGGTCCCGGCACTTCTGCTCTTACCAGATGCATGGAATTGTCATTTTCTCCCGGCATAACCATGAGAACAAATACCAACACTCCCATACCGCCAACCCAATGGGTGAAACTTCTCCAGAATAAAATTCCGTGTCCTAAGTCCTCGGGCTTTGCCAAAACAGAGGCACCGGTTGTCGTAAAACCTGATACAATTTCAAACAATGCACCCCAATATGATGAAAATCCGCCTGCCAAATAAAGTGGCAATGCTCCAATTACCGAAATAATTATCCATGCCGCAGCCACAATAAAATATCCGTCGCGACTGCTCATTCGTTTGTCAGACTCTTTCACCCTCGAAAAAACGAATCCCAAAATTGCAGCCGGAAGCATGGTATATCCAAATGCAGCCGCATCACCATCACCATAGTAAAGTGCAATCAACAAAGCCGGAACCATCAAAGCAACTTCGATTACAATAATTTTCCCGATAAAACTAATTATTTTCCTTTTATTCATGACAATTTCCTATCAGCCGGTTAAGCGAAAATATCTTCCAAGCCGGCTATCTGCCTGTTAATAGTTGCTACTAATACTATATCGCCCGCCTGAATGAAATCATCACCTCCGGGGATAATTGTCCCTGCTTCTCTGATAATACAGCCAATCAACATATTTTTTTTCATTTTTAAATCTTTTAGGGGAATATTTAAGTTTTTATCTTTTTCAACTACTTTAAACTCAATAAATTCAATTTTACCATCCATCAGACGATACAGAGATTCCACCGCATCATTATCCTCCGCATTTAACAAAGAACGACTATATCCCAAAATGCGGTCTGCAGCAACATCCTCTCTGGAGAGCGTACAAACTTTGCTGTCAACCGGCAACACTTTCAGTCTTGACTTCATTTTAATACGTGATACTACCTTACCGATTTCCTGTGATTCGGCAAACATTGCTGCCACCAGATTATATTCATCATTATCGGTCAGGGCAATAAAAGCATCTGTATGTTCAATATCTGACCGTGACATTGTATCAAAATAAACAAGTGCATCCTCGCAAATCACATCAATCCCCGGAATTTTCTCTGCAATTTTATCAGCTTCTTCTTCATCTCTTTCAATCAATGTCACTTTTGCACCCTGTTGCTGCAACATTTCAGCCAGATAATAAGAGATTCTTCCTCCTCCTGCTATCATAACCCGCTGCAACGGTTTTACCGGAAGCTTCATTTTTTTAAATGCTTTCCTAAATTCCTGAACAGCACCTGTCAGATAAAGGACATCCCCGACCTGAAGTATCGTATCTCCTTTCGGCACAAATACTTCTTTTCCGCGAGCCACCGCACAAATCAGTAAATTGATTCCCATGTTCTGACGAATTTCTATCAGGGATTTTCCACCAAGCGGACTGTTTTCCCCCAAATTCATCTCTACCAATTCAGCTCTTCCTTTTGCAAAAACCTCCACTCTGGTGGCAAGCGGAAATCGCAGTAGTCTGTATATCTCCATAGCTGTGGCAAGCTCAGGATTAATAATCATGGAAATACCCAGTTTATCTCTGTAAAAATGATTTTGTCTTGCATAATCCACATCCCTGATTCTGGCAATTGTATGCTTTGCTCCCAGCATATGTGCTGTCAGACAGCTTAATATATTCAGTTCATCAGAATTTGTTACCGAAATGAAAATATCCGCAGTTGCGACATTCATATCCTTTAATGTTGCAAAAGATGCACCGTTTCCATATAAACATATCGCATCTATGGAGTTGCCGAGACTTGTCACTACAGACTCTTCTTTATCTATCACAGTAAGTTCGTAACCGTCATGTGTAAGCTGCTCGGCAAGCACACACCCGATTCTCCCTCCACCTACAATAAAAATTTTCATGCCACCACGTCGTTTCAATGTTTTCCCACCTTTCGGACAGTCTGTTGTGAAAATAATTATATCAGATTCTGACAGTCTTTTCTACTTTCTTACCTTAATATGCACTTCGCGAAGTTGCTGTTCTGTTACTTCGTTAGGTGCTCCGCACATGAAATCCTGTGCTGTTCCGCTCATAGGGAATGCAATAACTTCTCTGATATTTTCTTCGTTTCTAAGAAGCATAATCATACGGTCCACACCGGGAGCCATCCCGGCATGCGGAGGTGCTCCGAATTGGAACGCATTATAGAGTGCTCCGAACTTTTCCTGCAATACTTCTTCATTATATCCTGCAATTTCAAATGCTTTTACCATAATATCCATATTATGATTACGAACCGCGCCCGACGACAATTCTACACCGTTACATACAATATCATACTGGTATGCAAGAATTTCAAGCGGGGCCTTGTTAAGAAGTGCATCCAAACCGCCCTGTGGCATGGAAAACGGATTGTGTGTAAATCCAACTTTTCCTGTTTCTTCATCAAGCTCATACATCGGGAAATCATTGACAAAGCAGAAACGGTAGGCATTCTTTTCACAAATGTCAAGTCTGTTGCCAAGTTCGCTACGGATCTGTCCCGCATAGCTTGCGGCACGTGTTTCTTTATCGGCGATAAAGAAAATAGTATCTAATGCAGAGAGCCCTGCAAGCTCTCTCAATTCGCATTTCAGTTCATCAGGGATAAATTTATCAATCGGTCCCTTGTAGGACAAATCTTCCTGCACCTCTAAGTATCCTAAACCACTCATTCCAATGTCTGTTGCAAATTTCAACATCTTTTCATGGAAACCTTTGGACTGGTGTCCGTGAATCTTGATGGCTCTTACTGTCTTATTCTGAAAAGGCTTAAAGGTACATTTATGAAAGAACTTTGATAAATCAATAATTCTTAAAGGGTTACGAAGATCAGGCTTGTCAGTACCAAACTCAAGCATTGCCTGTTTGTAGCTGATAACAGGGTAAGGTGCCTGTGTTACTTCAAATCCTTCCGGTGCAAACTTTTCAAAAGTTGCTGTAAGGACTTCTTCTCCTACACGGAACACATCTTCCTGTGTTGCAAAGCTCATCTCAAAGTCAAGCTGATAGAACTCACCGGGTGAACGGTCTGCTCGCGCATCCTCATCACGAAAACAGGGCGCAATCTGGAAGTATTTGTCAATACCTGATACCATCAAAAGCTGCTTATACTGTTGCGGTGCCTGCGGCAGTGCATAGAATTTTCCCTTGTAATGTCTGGAAGGAACGATATAATCCCTTGCTCCTTCGGGAGAAGATGCACAAAGAATAGGTGTCTGAACCTCCATAAAGCCCATTTCCGTCATTTTTTCTCTTAAGAACTTAATAACGTTGGAACGGAAAATCATGTTATCCAGAACTTTTTTGTTTCTTAAATCTAAGTAACGGTATTTCAGACGAAGGTCCTCGCGTGTTTCCTTAGAAGTCGCAATTTCAAAAGGAAGCTGTTTATAAACCTTACCCAAAATTTCAATGGAATGGGCTTCCAATTCAATCGTTCCCGTAGGAATTTTGGGATTATAGGTTTCCTCATCACGCTTGCAAATCTTACCTGTAATGCTTACACAATCCTCCCTGCTGATTCCCTTTAGTAAATCCGTGTTACGCATAACAACCTGCAGTACACCGTACATATCACGCAGATCAACAAAAGACACACCGCCGTGGTCACGAATATTCTCAATCCAACCGGCAACCTTTAATTCTTTACCGATTTTGCTTTCGGAAATCTGATTCAAAGTACATTCACGATACAATGTTGATAATTCCATTTCTGTTCTTTCCTTTCCCAAATAATATTTACGAATTAAAAAACGTCCTGAATTGACGTTTTATCAATTCAGGACGAATAATCTATCCGCGGTACCACCTGATTTACTGCAAATGCAGTCACTTGTAAGCCGGGTTACGTACGGCATCGGCGCCCCTACTTGCATTTGTTGCTTTCAGTTTGCAGCTCAAAAGTGTTATTCATGCGAACTCTTCTGTCGGATTTCCATCAACGCCGGCTCTCTGTAAGTGATCTTTCGCACTACTTCTCTTTGTCATCGCTTTTAAATAAAAATCATCATAAAGCAGAACCTTCCTTTTGTCAATAGGAAATTCCCTTACTTATGTGATTCTCTTATATTATGTGCAAGGCCTCGAAACATGATGTATTTTCCAAAATCCTACCATTCAAACGCCTTCTTCATACTGTCGTAATGAAGAAATATTCCCTGCATAGCAAGCTCCTTAATCTCATCTGCCGTTGCCAGTTTAAAGCCTGCTGCCTCAGCCTCCTGAATCTTTACGTCGCTTTCATCAAAATCCATCTCAAATCGGTAAATATCCACAAAATAATTATCTCCCTCGCCCGGATTTTCTCTGTGATAGCTAAAAAGATATCCGCCTTCACTGCCTGAAACATCAAGCCCTGTTTCTTCCTTAATCTCTCTCTTTACGGCATCTATTGAATCTTCTCCTGCCATTACACCGCCGCCGGACACCTCCCACCAGCCCGGTGCCCACGCTTTGGTCATCGCTCTCTGCGTAATCAAAAATTTACCGTCAGGTCTTACAATCACACCCAGTACGGTCAAATGATACTCCCCATCCTTAAGGCACCAGTCATTGCGTTTCATGGTGCGTCCTGTTCTCTGTTTATTGCTGTCGTAAATATCCCAAAATTCCATTTTACTTTTTGTCCTTTCACTCTTTTCCCTGCAAGCATAGCATATCAGAAGGAATTTTTCAATCAAAGTTCCGCACGGGCTTTACCCGGTTTCTTCACATACATTGACCGTTCCTCTGCACTACCCGTATATCTGCGGTGGCAGACCGTCTTGTGCTACATCAGGCTTTTATTACCTATCGCATCTTCGTGGAACGTGCCCCCGAAATGATATGATACACGAATCTTTGCCAAAAGACAACGCACTATGCTATAATATATCAAATGTCGGCTTACCTTATAAGTCACCTTATTATGGCAAAAATCCGGGGGAACTACTCATGGAATTTATTTACGAACCTGCTCTTTTAGAATATATGCAAAAGAAACGAAAAAACATTATTGTTGTGGAAGAAGTTACTATCAATAACTCCGATATCGAAATCACAGAGCTTCATGTACATCTCATTGACGAAAAACGCGCTAATGCTTTCAAATCCAAACGATACCGCAGTGTTAAAACAAATGAGGGAGAAGTTCTCCTTCCCCCTTTTAAACTCCAATATGCTGATGTTATTACCTTTGGTTTAAAATCCTTTTTGGGCATTAAATATCTTTCCTACAAAGGAATCAAACAATAACATCATGGTTATTCCTCAATCATCTTTTTTCCCAAAAAGTACACTATGAAAGGCACACAGACTAATCCGGTTGCCATATCTGCTAACGGCTGCGAAATTTGTATGCCCCTAAGTCCCAGGAAGTGTGTCGTGATAAGCAATGTGGGAATCAGCATAAGTCCTGAACGAAGCAGCGACAAAAAAGAAGATGTTCCCACTTTTCTGATACTCTGATAAAGCATATTTACCGGTACCGATATCGGTAAAAACAGCGTTCCTATACAGGCACATCTCAGTGCAAATGCCCCAATCCCAATTACCGCATCACTCTTTTGGAACAAATATACCACCTGCTCCGCCATAAAAAATCCCGGAACCGCAATCACACAAATAAAGCAAAATCCGATTACCATCGTTACCAATAAGCCCTTTTTCACACGGCTGTATTTCTTTGCCTGATAGTTAAAGGCAGCCACCGGCTGATATCCCTGCCCGATACCCAGTCCCACGCACATAATAAATGCCGCAAACCTGTTTACCACACTCATTGCCGCAATTGCCGCATCGCCGTAAGGCTTGGTAAGATTATTCAAAAGACCGTTTGAAATGGAACTAAGTCCCTGCCTGATTAATGCAGGAAAACCCACTCTGCAAATGGTAAGATATGTTTCGGCTTTTTTACTGATATATTTAAAGCTGATTTTGCTCTGTGCCATCTTTCTGAAAAAATACATCAAAATCAGAAAGCTAATCATCTGTGATACCGCAGTGGAAATGCCCGCTCCCAAAACACCGAGGGGAATGATGTTTATCAATAGATAATCACCGAAAATATTAATGATGCCGCCTGTCACGAGACCAATCATCGCATAAAATGCCTTTCCCTCGTAACGCAGATTATTATTGAGTACAAAGGAGCAAATCATAATCGGACATGTCATCAAAACACATGCACCATACTGCCTGGCGTAGGGGAGGATGGTCTCTGTGCTTCCAAGCATTCTCATAAAGGGTGTCAAACAAAGAAGCCCCACAATCATCAAAATACTTCCGAGAAATGCTCCTACAAAAAAGCCGGTCGATACATATTCCGATGCTTCATCCGCATTTTTATCAGCAAGCGCCTTGGATACCAATGTTCCTGAGCCTTGCCCTAACATAAAGGCAATTGCCTGAATGATTGCCTGCAATGTAAAAAGAATCCCTGTTGCCGCCTGCTGGCTTTCTCCTAATGTTCCTACAAAATAAGTATCTACCATGTTGTATATGTTGGTTACCAGCATGGAAATCGTCGTCGGTATACCTAAGGATACAATCAGCTTTGTTAATGGTGTCTTGGTCATTTTCTCGTAATATAGTTCTGCTTCTGTCATTTTTCCTCTCCATGCACATTGCCCACGCCTGCAATGTTGCACTCATTCACAGGTGTTCTTTTACACTTGTACTCTTTGTTATGTTCAATGTGTTTTTCCCTGCCGCAATTTTTTGCCACGCATGTATTATAATGCAAAGTTACTTATTTAGCAATGAGGAAAAGGGGGAAATTAATTCGCAATCTGCCGTCCTTCATGGTTCATATGATACTTTTCCTTATATATCAGTTCCGATAACGGCACAAAAGTATATCCTTTTTCCTTTAATGTGATAATCAAATCATCCAATGCCTGTGCTGTGTACTTAGCGCCATTATGGCAGAGAATGATAGATCCGTTGTCCAAATGCTGATGCCCGGTTACGGTTTTGATAATGGAATCCACACCATAGTCCTTCCAGTCGAGCGAATCCACATCCCATTGTATCGCATAATATCCGCAATTCTTTGCCGTCTTCACCACCGCATTGTCATAATCTCCATATGGCGGTCTGAACAAAAACATCTCATAACCGGTAATCGTCTGCACCTTTTCATGCACCTTCATGATTTCTTCTTTTTTCTCTTCATCAGAAATCTGACTCATATTCTTGTGATGTTCACTGTGATTGCCAAGGTCGTGACCTGCTGCCAGAATCGCTTTCACATCATCCGGATATTTTTCCACCCAGCCACCGGTCATAAAAAAAGTCACCTTCACATCATGCTTTTTCAAAATTTCCAAAATTTTCTGCGTATCCTCATTTCCCCATGCCGCATCAAAGGTCAATGCGATTTTCGGCTCATCCGTCTCAACGCAGTAAATAGGCAGTTCTCTTCCGTTCACGCTGTTACTCACCGTAATACCGGAACTTACCGTGACAAGCACCCCTCGCAGCACCGCAAATAGCGCCAAAGCATATACGCCGCATTTAAGCCCCCAAAGCATCCTATGCTTTGCATATTCCTCACCGCTTTGCCCTTCCTGCCTTGGTGGCGAAATTCTGATTTTTTGCCTGAACTGCTCTATGTACGCTCTATATTTTTTCATAAAAATACCCCGACATAACTGTTATTACAGTGTATGCCGGGGTAAGGTTGTCATATACCCTGCACTCTACCGGATAAACATCGTCATATAAACCGGAATATACATAATACCATCTTCATACTTAAGATTCTTTGTATAAATAATATAC